>NZ_PNRJ01000013.1:0-61422 GCF_011174885.1 Staphylococcus sp. 191
CTTTTATACATTATATTAATATATTCAGGTACAGCAGATTTGTTTAAGTTAATATTATTATTTTTACTAACATTATTCTTTGCACCAATGTTCCCGTTAGGCGCTAGTATAATCAATAGATTTAGTAGTAATAAAAATTTGTTAACTAGTATTTTCATTGCTGTAGCCGGTTTTGGTGGAGCAATTGGTGCTACAATTATTAGAACAGCTTTAACTTTAAATATCCCTGCACATGTAACTATTTTGTCGATATTATTAATTTGTTTATTCTTAAGTATTATTATAACAAAAATTACTAGAATTAATGTTTAATATATAGCAATAATGTTATATAATACTTCTCACTCACTATAGATAAATAGTTTAATGCAGAAATATTAATTTTATAATTGATTTATTCCTTATACCTCCCTGTTTTTGGCGTTACATTAATAACAAACCAAATAAGTATAGAAAGCTAAACCCAATTAAGGGACTAGGACTTTCCTAGTCCCGACTTTTATGTAATTAGAGCAAATTGTTAAAATTAAATGAATATATTCTCTTAAACCGGCTATAACTTGCGCACAACTTACTCTTTAATAGTTAAATGCACAAAATGATACATGTTACATTGGGTGCCAAAATAATTGATACTATATAATTTCTTCACTTTTTAAACTTATTATTTTCCTCAATTATTGAGGTGAAATTATTAAAATAGACATGCCTCTTAAGCGAGCACTTAAAGTCTAAAATTCAATTTCGTTTCTACCCAGTGTATACTTTAATTGAGTTGAGAATTCAAATCCTAAAAAGTGAGTCCATATCGAGGACCCTACCTCTTTCAATTAGAAGTCAATAATTTCTCACAAACAAAATCAGTCAGATTTTTTATATTTATCACTGCTAAGGTATATGTGAGAAATTATAATTAATACTTTAACCCCGTCACCCTCGATGTATCACTCTTATTCAGACTTATTATCGAAGTTACGCCCCTCGAGTCCTGCAAGTTCTTCTTTCGTTGCTGCTGGTGCTTTCATTTCAAAAATTTGGTCAACGACTGTGTAATCATAGTAACCTAGACGCGCAATAGGACGGATAGACTTAATATCTAACTTTCCATTATCCATAATGACATCATCATCAATATGTACTTGCGCTACACGACCGATAACAATATCTACCGTCGAAACAGGGTCGCCAGTTGGAATACGAATTGTTTGGACATACTCACATTCAAAATGCACGGGTGACTCTTTGACACGGTAGCCTGGCGCTTCAATACATGCTTCTTTTGTCACACCTGCAAATTCAAACTCATCTTCCTCAGGTGGTAACGCTTTAGACGACAAGTTTACAGCTTCTCGCAATTCATATGTTGCCATGTTCCACACAAACCAACCTGTCTCTTCAGCATTTTTTACGGTATCTTTACGCTCATGATTTCCTAATACTGATTGATTCGCCGCAAACATCACCATTGGTGGATCCCACGTTAAATTTTGGTACTGGCTATAGGGCGCTAAATTGTCTTTTCCATCTTTTGAAACCGTTGAAATCCAACCAATCGGACGCGGTACCGTACTACTTTTAAATGGATCATGAGGTAAACCATGACTTCTAATACCTTGTTTTGGTGAATAATCCATAACATTTCCTCCTTGGTAGATGACTTTGCTTTAATCCAACAAATCGTGTAATCAGTTTCTAATACATAAATTCTATTAAATTATAAGAAAATTCTATTAATCGAGTGTGTCGTGCGGATGAGACATAGCTGCACTTAATCTAAAAAAGCATTTAAAGCTAAAAGCAAGCCATGCAAATTCCTCTCAACGTATTAACATTTTCAAAAAAAGCTAGTTCCACATCACTACTGTAGAAACTAGCTTTTCCCTCAACTTCAAATCATTGATTTTATTTTTGATGATACTATTCTAAATTAGCATGGTTATTTTGCATGGTTGTCTCGTTTATATCTAATGCGGGCATTAAATCTAATACGACACCATCTAACATCAACTGCGCACTTTGCTCGAATAAACTACCGAGCGGTTGAGCAGAGCCTTCAGATTGATGTTTCGTACCTGCAGGAAGGACAAGCGTCACTTCTGCACGTTCACCTATCTCAGAATCAGCTTTTGTCGTTACTAAAGCAATTGTTGCACCTACTTCATGCGCTTTGTCGGCTAATAATTTTAAATGTGTCGTCGAACCTGAACCTGAAATGACAACGAGCAAATCCCCTTTTTGAATAGAGGGTGTTGTCGTTTCGCCGACGACATGCGCCTTTTGGCCAAGTTGGTTCAAACGCATCGCAAAACCATTTGCGACAAAACCCGAACGTCCTTTACCTGTCACAAACACCGCTTCTGCATTTAACACAGCTTGTTCAAATTGTCGGATGGCTTCTTCATCGACTTGAGACAATGTCTGTTCAAGCTCACGATGAATAAGTTCAAATTGCTGTTGAATAGCCATTTTATTTACCTTCAATCGCTTCACGAATTTGTTTTGCTGCTTCACGTGGATCGTCAGCGTTTGCGATACCGCCACCCACGATAATTAAGTCTGGCGATTCAGCAGCCACTTCTTTAACAGTTTCAGGTTTAATACCACCTGCAACTGCAACTTTTGCATTTTTAATGACAGATTTAACTTTCTTCAAGCTTTCTAGTGGCGATTGACCTTGTGCTTGTAAGTCATAACCTGTATGAACGGCAATGTAGTCCGCACCAAGTGCATCAATTTCTTTTGCACGTTTTTCTAAATCTTGTACTGCAATTAAGTCCACCAACAATTGTTTACCGTGTTTGTGCGCTTCTTCTACAGCATTTTTAATAGAAGCATCTTCTGCCACACCTAAAATCGTAACAACATCCGCACCAAATTTAACAGCTTGACTTACTTCATAGTCAGCTGCATCCATAATTTTTAAGTCTGCTAAAACTTTAACATCTTCATCTTTTACATTTTCTTTTAAATGTTGAACGGCAGGTAAGCCCTCATTAATTACGATAGGTGTTCCGATTTCTACAATGTCTACATAATCAGTTACCTTTTTAGCAAGTTCTGCTGCCTCTTCTTTATTTAGTAAGTCTATAGCTAATTGTAATTCCATGATTTCATCAATCCTCCGTCAAATTTGTAACTCTCATGATAACATGTTTACCCAACATATAAGAGATTAAACAAGTCGGATATCGATGAGATACTGGAAAGCCTTATCGATTAAGGCATTGCAGCATCATCTACAAACACTTCGACATGCGGGTGACGGTGCAATATTGATGCCGGCACTTCAGTTGTAATGGTTTTTGTCATTAATTGACGCATAGCCGCTCTTTTTTGCTCACCAAAAGCAAGCAAAATAATACGTTTTGCTTTCATAATTGAATGTAAGCCCATTGAAATCGCCTGTTTAGGTACGTCATCAATCGTTTCAAAATAACGGCTATTCGCTTGAATTGTACTTTCAGTCAAGTTGACACAATGCGTTAAGCTATCAAAAGAGGTACCTGGCTCATTAAAACCGATATGCCCATTTTGACCGATACCTAATATTTGAATGTCCACTGCACCACCTGCTTCTAATAACGATTCGTAACGTTTTGCTTCTGCTTGGATATCTTGTGCAATCCCATTCGGGAGATGGATACGCTCTGGATCAAAATGTGGGTAAGCGCTAAAAAGTACTTTCTGCATATATTGATAATAACTTTCTTCATGATTTGCATCTAAGCCAACATACTCATCTAAATTAAAAGTTTCAATATGTGAAACGTCTAATTGATTTTTTTGTAGTAGCTCGACTAAATATTCATACACTTTTACCATTGTACCGCCTGTCGCCAATCCTAAGCGACTCTCTTTTTGATACAACATTTGTTTGTAAAGTTCACATGCTACATGGAACGAGGCATGTGCTTCTGAACCTAAATTGATAATTTTCATCTTCGCATCCTACTCCTCAATCATTTTTACAAATCGTCTTGTAATATCTCGAGGTCTTGTAATTGCACCGCCTACTACTGCAGCATATACCCCTTTTTCAAATACAGTTTTCAACATTTCCGGTGTGATCACATTCCCTTCAGCAATCACTTTTTGCTGTACGACTGACAAAACATCTGTTAAAAATTTAAAGTCTTGATCATACAAAACTTGTCCTTGTGTTTCTTCTGTATAGCCTCTCAAAGTAGTTCCTATATAATCAAAGCCTAGACGATCCGCATTTTTAGCTTCTTCAATCGTCGCAATATCTGCCATAATTTCAACTTGTGGCGCTTTTTCTCTTATATATGTCACTAGTGTTTCTAAATCTTGCGCTGGACGTTCTCGCAATGTGGCATCTAGTGCTATCACTTCACAACCACTCTCAATTAGTTCATCCACTTCTTTTTGTGTCGCAGTGATAAAAACAGAGGAGTTAGGATAATCGCGTTTTACAATGCCTATAATAGGCAAGTCTACTTCTTTTTGAATTGCCATAATATCTGCTTTTGTATTTGCTCTTATCCCTACCGCGCCGCCTTCTTTGGCTGCTAAAGCCATTTTGCTCATAATCCAAGATGAATGCAACGGTTCATCTGGTAACGCTTGACACGATACGACCAAGCCTTGAGGTATTTTCATATTTTTCCACATTCCTTTCGTTGTCTGTTCATTTGTTTTGACCTGTATGACATAGGTTTACGCTTCGATTCAGCTATTTTTATCCATCATATGACTACTTTTCATTTTTTGAATTATATATCTATTCATAGCCTACGCCATATTTCATTAAAAAAATCTGTCTGTATTTATGATTTCAATGATGCTTCATTCAATTCAAATCGTTCTACGCAACATCTTTCGCGGTTGAAAACATACGTCTAAAAATATTTCATCTTTAAAGTACAGTACAAGGTGGATAACTATGGCTTATGCTTTGCGTTTCAATGCATCATCTATCCACCTTCAATATATCATTTTGAAAATATCCGTCAATAAAATACATTGTTTTGAAAAATCTTTTCAAATACAATGAGATTAAAGGAGAATTGCTATGAAAATTGAAAATCGTATTCAACAATATCAACATCTTTTCACAAAAGTAGATCGACAAATTGCAAATTATATTTTAAATATCGATTACCAAATGGATATTGGCGCCATAAATAATTTAGCTGATGTGATTGGGGTATCGCCTTCAAGTGTGACGCGCTTTGCTTATAAACTACATTATGATAGCTTTCAATCTTTTCGATTCGCTATTCAACATGAATTGCAAGTGAAGCCGATTCATAATAGTCCGTCTATACAAATTTTGCACCAACACTATCGTTCAATTATGGATCATACCGGAGAATTTTTAGTTGAGTCAGATTTGCTCTACCTCGTAAATACCATTAGAAACAGCGAAAAAACAATTTTTATCGGTATTGGTAGTTCTGGACTGAGCGCACAAGAACTTTACTTTCGTACTGCTCGTATGGGGTTTAATACGCTTGCGATTACTGATGCCCATTTAATGACTGTCGTCGGGCATATGTGCAATAACAAAACAACCATTGTTGCTTTTACCAATAGTGGTGCGACGCAAGAAATTATTGATAGCATTTATCATGGACACCAAAATGAAGCGACGATTATTGCTATTTCTCATTTGCGCACGCCTGCACTTGAAACTTATTGTGACCGTATTATTATCACTGCCGATCGCAGTCGTACGCATGATGCGTATTTTATTAATTCACAATTAGCCAATCACTTTATTATTGACCTTCTCAGCTATCATCTTTTACAAGATCAAGAGCGTCTTGATTATTTTACAGAAAGTTATCAACAGCTCGTGATGAGAAGACAACCCACACCTCAATTAAGTAAAGATTTGCTTTTATTTGAGGATTAAAATGAGCAGAGCTATATTAATTTTCTTTCTTTTTTAGTAAAATGGACAGATAACCATAATCAGGAAGGCAGTGAATTTTTTGCAACCGATTACAGAAACGACTGTTCAAAAATTATTTGATCACTATGCCAATGAACCTGTCTATATCCACGTTGAGACAACAAATGGCGCTTATGCGAATCATTTTGATCAGCGTGTATTCAACGCAGGCACATTTTTAAGAAATATACAGCTGACTTATCAGCACGCCCAACTTAAAGGGGGCGGCAAGGATCCTTATCGCGTAGGTTTAAAGCTCGACAACAACGGTTGGGTTTACGTTCAAGGCTTAACACACTATGAAGTGAACGATGATGAGGAGTTCTTATTAGCAGGATTTAATTATGAAGGTCAACTTGCGGCAGCACTTGAAATTAGTCGCAAACCTTTTAAGGCGTAGAAAGGAGTACGAATACAAATGACGATTGAAAAACATATTCTTGTCATCTTTCCTCATCCTGACGATGAGACATTCTCCTCTGCTGGTACACTTGCACGTTATATCAACGACGGTGTGCCAGTTACTTATGCTTGTCTGACACTTGGTCAAATGGCACGTAACTTAGGAAATCCCCCTATCGCGACACGCGAATCACTGCCTAATATTCGTGAACGCGAACTTGAAGATGCTGCAAAGGCGATTGGGATTACAGATTTACGTAAAATGGGGCTACGCGATAAAACGGTTGAATTTGAACCCCATGAAGAAATGGATGCGATGGTTCAAAAATTAATTGATGAGACGCAACCTACAACCATTATTTCTTTCTATCCTGGGCATGCGGTTCACCCAGATCATGAAGCGACTGCTGAAGCTGTTGTAAGAACAGTAGGTCGAATGGAAGAAAGTCGTCGCCCAAGATTACAACTTGTAGCATTCAGTAACGACGCCATTGATGTGCTCGGTGAACCTGATATCATCAATGACATTTCAGACTATAGAGACCAAAAATTTGCTGCTTTTGAGGCGCATCGTTCACAAACAGGTCCGTTTTTAGAACAACTTGCGAATCCTCAAGGACAGGCATCGGGTGTACCCAAAGATGCAGCAGCTTATTTAACAAGAGAAACATTTTGGACTTATCAATTTAAATAAATGGTATGACATTCGTATTACTGTGAAAATTTAGTGGAGGAAGATACATGACTGAATTTGATTTATCAACGCGTGAAGGTCGTTGGAGACATTTCGGTTCGGTTGATCCCGTTAATGGAAGTAAGCCGACAACAAAATCTGAAATGCCCGACCTTCAAAGTACGCATAAAAATTTCTTATTTGAAATAGAAGAAGTAGGAATTAAAAATCTCGTTTACCCTGTTTGGATTGATCAATACCAAACGGCTGGTAATTTTAGCTTTTCGACAAGCCTGACGCAAGATGAAAAAGGCATTAACATGAGTCGTATATTAGAATCTGTTGAAGCGGAATATGACAACGGGATTCGACTTGAATTTGAAGCATTAACACAACTGATGAATCGTCTCAAAACAAGTATGAAACAACGAAGTGCTGGTGTAGACGTGAGCGGAAAGTGGTTTTTTGATCGCTTGAGCCCAGTCACTCAAATTAAAGCAATTGGCCATGCAGACGTCACATATGGTTTAGCTGTCAATAACGATCAAATTACACGCAAAGAATTGACAATTGAGGCTGCAGTGACAACGCTCTGTCCATGTTCTAAGGAAATCAGTGAATACTCTGCACACAATCAACGTGGTATGATTACTGTCAAAACATATATTGACAAAAACGCGATATTACCTGAAAACCATAAAGAGATTATTTTAGATGCAATGGAAGCCAATGCGAGCTCAATGCTTTATCCTATCTTAAAAAGACCTGATGAAAAAAGAGTAACAGAGCGCGCTTACGAAAATCCACGTTTTGTAGAAGATTTAATACGCTTGATTGCTGCTGACTTAGTAGAGGTCAACTGGATAGAAGGCTTCGATATTGAATGTCGTAACGAAGAATCTATCCATCAGCATGATGCGTTTGCAAAATTGAAATATAGAAAATCATAGTTTGCACTCATAAAAATAATCTTTTTTGAGGCAAACTCATCATAATTTTAATGATTTAGAAGGGACTCTAGATTAAATCAATAATCTAGAGTTCTTTTTTATTGGTTTATAAATTATTCTTGGGAACTAGACAATTTACCGTCGTTATAGTGATTCTCTATTTTTATTCATAAAAAAATCGGAAAGGCAAAATTGAAATATCATTTCACCAATCCGATTGATACAAAATCCATCATGCTAGATGGATTATACCCGCTATAATAGAGTTAAAAGACAATATGCAGTATCACGCTTAAGCCAAATTAATTATTCTCACCTAAAACACGATAAATTGCTTTTGCGACACCACTTTCTTCATTCGAAGCTGTTACAAAAGTGGCATTTTCTTTTAATTCAGGTAAACCATTGTCCATTGCCACAGCAATACCTGCACGATCTAGCATTGATTTATCGTTCAAATTGTCACCGATTGCCATGGTATCTTTCATATCAATGCCTAATTTTTCAGCAATCGCACATAATGCTAACCCTTTTTGTGCATCTATGTGCGTAATTTCTAGATTACCTTTTGAAGAAGAAGACACCGCTAAATTACTACTCTCTGACAATTCAGCCTTCACTCGGGCAATTTTATCTAAATCCGTATCATGTGCAAGAACTTTCATGATTAACTCTCCTGTTACGGATTCTATATTGTCATAGTTGTTTACTACTTTTAATGTTCCAATTTCAATACGATGATTAATATGTTGACGTATTTTTTCAACATCAGGTTGTTGCCCTGAGTATTTAGCAATGTCCAAATAAATTGCTAAATCACGCTCAGGGTCTTCAGTGTAAATACCAAAATTTGTATAAATTTGATAATAGATATTTTCACGAACGAGCACGTTTCGAATACGTTGATAAAGTTCATGATTTAGACTCGATGTGTGGACAATATCAAAGCTTTCATCACGGACTTCTGCGCCATTCAAACAAATATATGGGACTTTTAATCCTGTTGGTTTAATCGGATCATTCGCTTCATAAAACGCTCGGCCTGTCGCAATGGTTACTGTAACACCGCGTGATTGTGCGTATTGAATGGCTTCAATATTTTCTTGTGAAACTTCATGTGCTGCGTTTAGCAACGTGCCGTCCATATCTGTGGCAATAAGTTTTACCATCTTTATCCCTCTCTCTTTTATGTTTTAACTATAAAATGACTGTCTCAAATACAGTCTCATTCTATCAAAATTATGACTATAAGTATTGTTCAAACATCTTCATTTATTTAAACGAAAGAAAGGATTGCTTGTACAACGCTATGTCATTCAGTCGGGGATTTGTTGTTTACACTTGGCACCAACTCATATCTTTTTTTCATGCCTCGATAACTTAATCACAGCCTAGTTTGACATCGCCTTAGTGGCTTTTCGTTGACGTAGCGTTCTAAAAAATTGACGTAAGATTTCACCACATGAGTAGGCCAATACACCTTCAATCACTTTTGCTCGGTGATTCATACGCTGATCTTGAACGAGATTCATTAAACTACCGGTGCATCCCCCTTTTGGATCATATGCACCAAATACAACAGTGTCCACTCGACTCATCACAATGCTTCCTGCACACATCACGCAAGGCTCTAGTGTCACATACAATGTACATCCTTCTAATCGCCATGTTCCTAGTGTTTCAGCAGCTCGTTCTATTGCTAGTTGCTCAGCATGTGCAGTCGGAATTTGATTTGTTTCACGTAAATTATGTGCACGTGCAATCACTTTTTCATTTTTAACGATAATGGCACCGATAGGCACTTCTCCTTTTTTTGCCGCTTCACGTGCTTCTTCAAGTGCCAATGACATATAATATTGATGACTTGTCATACAGAAATAGCCTCACTTATGTTAAAATTTGTAATACTGGTTCAATAAAATTTTTTATGGAGAGAAAAATATGAAAAAACCGTTTATCGCAATCGAAGGACCGATAGGCGTTGGCAAATCTTCATTAGCGCATAAGTTGAGTCAATCTTATCACTTTTATGAAGCAAAAGAAATTGTCGGCGAAAATCCTTATCTATCAGATTTTTATACAGATATTTCCAAATGGAGTTTTCAAACGGAAATGTTTTTCTTATGTCATCGTTACAAAGCTTATCAAGATCTAGCTGAATACGATGGTGGCATTGTCAGCGACTATCATATTTATAAAAACAAAATTTTTGCGCGTAATACTTTAAATGATAAGGAATATGATAAATTTTCCAGAATTTATGATATTTTAACGGAAGATCTGATTTCTCCAGACTTCACTGTTATTTTAGATGCAGATTTAAGTATACTTAAAGCACGTATCGCCAAACGAGATCGTGATTTCGAAGCGAATATCCAAGATGATTATTTATTAAAACTTAAAGAAGATTATGCAAATTACTATCAATCATTAAAAAATGATGGTCATCATGTTTTATGGATTGACACAACAAAAATTGACTTTGTTGAAAATCCTGATGACTATGCGCATGTATTAGAACAAATTAACGAACTAATCGGAGGCAAATGAAATGAATCAATATAACATTCCTTCCAATGCTATTATTACAATAGCTGGAACCGTTGGTGTTGGTAAATCATCATTAACGCAAGCTTTAGCTGAGAAGCTTAACTTTCGAACTTCTTATGAAAATGTCGAAAATAATCCTTACCTCGATAAATTTTATCAAGATTTCAATCGATGGAGTTTCCATCTTCAAATTTACTTTTTAGCAGAGCGTTTCAAAGAACAAAAACGTATGTTCGAATATGGCGGTGGTTTTGTACAAGATCGTTCTATTTATGAAGACGTCGATATTTTTGCGAAAATGCATGAAGAACAAGGTACAATGTCTGAAGAAGATTTCCAGACCTACTCAAACCTTTTCGAGGCAATGGTATTAACACCTTACTTTCCTAAGCCAGATGTCCTTATTTATCTCGAATCTGATTATGACACTGTGATTGAACGCATTCAAACACGTGGACGTCAAATGGAAATCGAAACTGATCCAGAATATTGGAAAATGTTGTTTAAACGTTATGACGATTGGATTAATCAATTTAACGCTTGTCCAGTTGTTCGTGTCAATATTAAAGAATACGACTTATATGAAAACCCCGAGTCGATTGATATCGTGCTCAAGAAAATCGAACATGTAATTCATACATATAGACAAGTGGATTCGCGTTCATAATCCGAATCTTATCAAGATTAATGCGCTAATTTTAAAGCAGGTTAAAGAAGAAACAACGCACGTCGTTAACTTCTTTGATCTGCTTTTTTATCTAATACAGACAGTAATTGACTGATGTCATCAATGACTACATCTGCCGCTTCAAATGTCGCTTCTTTCCCTAATCCTGTTCTTACACCTACATTTAAAGTACTACCTGCATTTTTTCCAGTCAACATATCGTTATCTGTATCTCCCACCATCACAAGCGATTTACCTTGTACGCCCATGTCCCACAAAGGTTGAAGCAACCGTGCATCTGGCTTTTCATAATGATTACCCTCTGTAGAAATCAATATGTCAAAAACCTGCTCTAATTGTGTAGTTTTGATAAATTTGTCAACCCCTACCGCATTATCACTTGTCACTAGACCTAAATGATAAGACTGTTGTTTTAGTTCATAAAGCAATGTCTGCACACCTTCATACAACTCGATTTCAGGCTGTCTTTGACGTATCAGTTGCTGACTTCTTTCTGAAACCCATTTTGTAGTATCCGCATCTGTAAAAGCGTTAAATACATTTATCATATCTTTTAACGTCCCTGAAGCCATGATACTTCCTTTCACAAATTGATGATCACGTATACCTAATTTGTGATACACTTCGCTCTGATTATTAATTTTATAATATGCACAGACGTCATCAACTAATTGTATGCCTATCTTGGTCCAACTCTGATCAAAATGTATCAGTGTGCCATCTTTATCGAATAGTATCCATTGTTGATTTGTCATTCTTTCCTCACCTCATCTTTTTTTGCGTTAGGTTTATCATACTTCAAAATAAAAAGCGTCCAAAATTGAACAACGCAATTTTGACGCTTTCTTTTTCAAATTTAAAAATGATTCAAATGTCTTATCTTTCGTAATGTGGTACAACTACACGCCATCCTTTAGGATCATCTAATTTTCCACTTTGAATACCTGTGTAGTGATCATAAAGCTCTTGTGTGATAGGGCCTGTTTGATTATCATTAATTACAATCTGTTGATCTTTAAATTGTAATGTCCCTACAGGTGAGATGACTGCTGCTGTACCGGTACCAAACACTTCTTGTAAAGCGCCTTCTTTATGAAGATCAAATAATTCATCAATCGAAATACGACGCTCTTCAACTTCATACCCTAATGTTTGTGCCAATTCGAGCACCGTTTTTCTCGTAATCCCTGGTAAAATACTCCCGTTTAATTGTGGCGTAACCACTTTGCCATTAATGACAAAAAAGATGTTCATACTTCCTACTTCTTCAACATATTTTTGTTCTACACCATCTAACCATAGTACTTGATCAAAACCGAGTTCATTCGCATTTGCTTGAGCAAGTAAACTTGCAGCGTAGTTACCTGCTACTTTCGCGAATCCAACGCCTCCACGCACGGCACGTACGTATTCATCTTCAACATAAATTTTAGTTGGACGTAATGAGTCACCGCCATAATATGAACCCGATGGTGATAAAATAATTAACAAGCGATATTCGTGGGACGGGTGAACACCTAACACACCTTCTGTCGCAAATACAGTCGGTCGAATATAAAGAGACTGACCTTCTCCTTCTGGTACCCAATCACGATCAATATCTACGAGCTGTTTTAATCCTTCTAGCAATAATGCTTCGTCAATTTCCGGCATTTTTAAACGTGCCAACGACTGATTGATACGTTTAAAGTTTTCCTCAGGTCTAAACAAAACAACCTCGCCGTTATGTTTGTATGCTTTTAACCCTTCAAATACTGATTGGCCATAGTGAATACTCTGTGCTGACGGTGAAAGTTCAATTGGACCATAAGGAATAATCTTTAAATCGTGCCATCCTTTTTCTAATGAGTACTCAAAGCTTAACATGTAATCAGTGAAGACTTCACCGAAAGTAAGCGATGCATTGTCGGGCTTTTCTTTGAGTGATTTTCTGGCATCAAGTTTAATGAGTTCTGACATGATTATTCCTCCTAATTATGTAAATGTAATATATGCATTATAACAATGACAGTCATACAATTCAATGAGAATTCCGAAAATTAAAACAATTTATAGATTTTATTTTAATTTTTGTGAAATATTTCTGCCATTTCAAAAAAGATAGCGCTATTTCGAATAACCTATACGAATTGACTATATTATCATCTATCTTACTTTCTAACCGATTGAACTTCAATTGTTTTGATATATACGTCGACACCCTTATTATTGTTTAGCTCTGAAATGATACTATAACAAGCAAAAAAACAGTAAAGTTATTGAAATGGTGAATTTCCTTGAGCCACATACTTTTCAACAACTTTACTGCTTTATTTAATATTAATTTAGGCTTTATGACTTTCTTTCTCGCGAATACCTTCTAACATACGTGTTGTCATCGCTTCTAAATCATATTTAGGGTTAAAGCCCCATTCGCCACGTGCGCAACTCGTATCAATATTATCTGGCCAACTTTCAGCAATATCTTGACGTACAGGATCTACATCATAGTCTAGTGTAAATTCAGGCATATGTTCTTGAATTGCTGACTTTACCATTTCTGGTTCTATACTCATTGCACTTAAGTTATATGCATTACGATGAATCAGTTTACCACCGTCTGCTTCCATTAATTGAATAATCGCTTGTATCGCATCATCCATAAACATCATATCCATATATGTGTTTTTATCAATATAGCTTGTGTACTTACCTTCTCGAACCGCTTGGAAATAAATATCAACGGCATAATCCGTTGTACCGCCACCGGGCTCTTTAACATATGAAATCAAACCAGGGAAACGAACACTGCGTGTATCCACACCGAATTTAGTAAAATAGTAATCGCACAATAATTCCCCAGAAACTTTATTTACACCGTACATCGTATTTGGTCTTTGGATTGTAACTTGGGGTGTGTTTTTCTTAGGTGTATTGGGTCCAAAAGCACCGATAGAACTTGGGGTAAAAAATTGTAAGTTTAAGTGACGCGCTGTTTCTAACGCATTTACAAGTCCACCCATGTTCAAATTCCATGCTAATAAAGGCTTTTGTTCAGCAGTTGCAGACAATAGCGCAGCCATATGCATCAAAGTATCAGGCTTAAATGATTCTGCAATTTGCATCATTTTATCTGCATCTGTCACATCTAGTATTTCAAACGGACCTTCCGCAACTATAGAACCTGCTTCTGGCTCACGAATATCAGTAGCAAGCACATTTTCAGTACCATAAACTTCACGGCATTTTGCGACAAGCTCAGTCCCAATTTGTCCTAACGCACCGGTAACCATAATTCTTTTCATAACGTCATCCATCTCCATTCTGTGTTTCTCCTGAGGACACATGTGTTTTATGTACAATCATTTTCTTTAAAATATAGAGTAATTATAACATTAAAGCGTTTTCTTGTATATGCATGATATACATATAAATACACATTGATTTCAAATTCTAACTTTATCGCAAATTTAAATATCAAAGACATCTTAATGTTAAATCAGTTTGAGCTATAAGCATATTTCAAGCTAAAGATAAAGCTCTAAACAAATAAAGGAAGTCACTCACTAGATTTCGTATTCGTTTATAACCATTTATACGCAATTGCAGTTATCTTTACCAAAGTTTCACAATAAAATTAATTTTCTGTCCTGCATACGATATGACACTTAAATCAAAAAAGAGCAAGGTAAAATCATTACACTGCTATGATAAGTGTACACCTTGCTCTTTTAAAGATGACTCGAATATGTGCCCTTTTCCAGCTCAAATAACGAATCTTAATATATAATTTTTTTAGTTAAATGACTTCTAATTCTTTACCCACACGTTCATACACCGCTAACGCTTCATCTAGCATTTCTTTTGTGTGTGCAGCTGTTGGCATATTACGTACACGTCCTGTACCACGTGGCACAGTTGGAAATACGATAGATTTAACATAAATACCTTCATCCATTAAACGTTTACTAAATTGTTGTGTTTTCTTTTCGTCTCCAATAATTACAGGCGTAATCGGTGTTTCAGATTTACCTGTATTAAATCCTAAACGGTTCAGACCTTCTTTTAAATAATGCGCATTGTCCCATAGTCGATCATGAAGTTCAGTTGATGCCATTAATTTATTAACTGCTTCAGTAATAGCTTTTGTATCGCCAGGTGCCAATGAAGTAGAGAATAAGAACGGACGTGATTGTACTTTCAACCAGTCAATTAATTTTTGTGAGCCCGCAACATAGCCACCCACAACACCAATTGCTTTAGATAATGTTCCGATTTGGAAATCAACTTTGTCTTGTAAGCCGAAATGTTTTACTGTACCTGCACCTTTACCCATCACACCTGAACCGTGTGCATCATCCACGTAAACCATGATACCGTATTCTTCACAAATTTCGACAATTTCAGGTAATTTAGCAACATCACCATCCATACTGAAAACACCGTCAGTAATGTACATCACTTTATTGTATTGCCCAGATTCTACAGCTTCTTTTGCTTTTTGACGTAAATCATCCATATCTGAATGGTTAACACGAATAATTTTCGCTTTTGATAAACGGCAGCCATCAATAATTGAGGCATGGTTTAATTCATCAGAAAGAATAGCATCATTTTTATTCATAACCGCTGAAATTGCAGCCATATTACAATTGAAACCTGATTGGTAAGCAATTGCCGCTTCAGTGCCTTTAAATTTCGCCAAAGTCGCTTCAAGTTCATCGTGTAAATCTAATGTACCATTAATAGTACGTACTGCCCCTGCACCTACACCATGAGAATCAATAGCACTTTTAGCTGCCTTTTTCAAATCTTCGTTTGTTGCTAAGCCTAAATAGTTATTTGAAGAAAGGTTAATGTATTTTTTGCCATTAATTTTAATTTCAGGACCGTTTGCACCTTCAATTGTATCAATTTCATTATAAAGACCATTATCTTTTAAATAACTAATATTTTCTTCAAGAAAGTCATTTAACTTTTGTACCATGATTAAGTTCCCCTTTCAATTTTCATACACTTTAATCATAACGTATTTTGTACAAACTTAAAAGCAAGTGTATAATAAATGAAATAACTGCAAGTAAGGAGGGATCATCGTGACTGATTGGTTCCAATCGGCTTATGAAAAAGAACAGGATATGATTGAAACACGTCGTTATCTTCATCAATATCCCGAATTGTCTTTTCAAGAAAAACATACTCATGATTATATTGTAGAGCGTCTCCAAAAATTAAACTTTCAAATTGATGCGCATGTAGGACAAAACGGTATATTAGCCCGTATATTAGGCGAAGAGCCCGGCCCTACAATTGCTTTGCGCGCTGATTTCGATGCGCTACCTATCGATGATTTAAAAGACGTCCCTTATCGTTCTAAAGTACCAGGCATCATGCATGCCTGTGGTCATGATGGCCATACGTCTATATTATTAACCGTCGCGGAACTATTACACGAGCATCAATCGGAGTTGAAAGGGACAGTCGTTCTGATATTTCAATATGGCGAGGAATTAACACCGGGTGGCGCTCAAGAAATGATTGCAGACAATGCATTAATGGGCGTTGATAAAATCTATGGCAACCATTTGTGGACAGGCTACCCTACCGGCACGATTCATACACGACCCGGGCCTATGATGGCACAGCCGGATGAATTTCATATTACGCTCTTTGGTAAAGGAGGGCATGGCGCGAAACCCCACGAAACCATCGACCCCATCGTTATTTTGGCAGAGTTCATTTTAAGTGCTCAAAAAATCGTCTCAAGAACGATAGATCCCGTCAAACAAGCAGTACTCTCTTTCGGTAAGATTGAAGCAGGAAACGCCGATAGCGTTATCCCTGATACAGCCACTTGCCAAGGCACTGTTCGAACTTTTGATTCTGAAGTTCAAACACACATCTATCATAAGATGGATAAGCTGCTTCAAGGACTCGCATTGGCAAACGATATCACTTATTCATTTGATTACATTAAGGGTTATTTACCTGTCTATAATCATGAAGCGTCAGCAGAAACCGTTAAAAAGGCAGCCAATGCATTGAACTTTCGATACCATGACTCTGACCTCATGATGGTTGGAGAAGATTTCTCTTTTTATTTAAAAGCCAGACCCGGTGCTTTTTTCTTTACGGGTTGCGGTAACCCTCAAAAAGAAACCGATTGGCCCCATCATAGTCCACACTTTGATATTGATGAAAGTGCGATGAAGTACGCCGTAAGTACATTCATGAAAATATTAGAACTTGAAGGCAACTTTTAGTTAAGGTTTCAAGTTGAGAATATAAGCAAGATAGAAAATCTTTTTGATGATGTCGTTACTTCTCAAACGGCTAATTCAGGTGCGCTATCATATATTAATGGATAATTTCATATTTATAATGATTTAGAAAAAAGAGGACAATAATGATTTGATTGTCCTCTTCTTTGCGTTTTATTCACTCACTAAAATGAGCTCATTTTTATATCAAAATCCCTTTTACTTCATTTATTATTCTATATTTTAATTGTTGAAAAATTGATATTATCCGATAGCCAAAATTCATGTAATCGCTTAATACAAGTCATATCAACGACTTAATAAATTGATATTTTTAAAATAACTATTTCCATCTAAATAATAAAAACATTGTTTTTGATTAAATTAGTTTTGTGTTCTAGACTTAAAATAGGCATAAGTCATATGAGTGATCTATTTGATACCCTGCTAATATATTTTAGGTATGAATCGTTCACTGATACTGACTTATCTTACATGATAAGGAAGGAATTGATAACATGACTCATCAAAACTATTCAGCTGCAGATATGGTGATTGATACTTTAAAACATCACGGTATTGACTATGTATTTGGTATACCGGGTGCAAAAATAGATTTTCTTTTTAATGCATTAAAAGATGATGGCCCTGAACTTATTGTTACGCGTCATGAGCAAAATGCTGCCATGATTGCGCAAGGAATTGGCCGATTGACTGGAAAGCCAGGAGTTGCCCTTGTAACAAGTGGACCAGGGGTGAGCAATCTTACTACCGGCCTTCTCACTGCAACTTCTGAAGGTGACCCTGTGCTCGCTATTGGTGGACAAGTTAAGCGTAATGATTTACTTCGTTTAACCCATCAAAGTGTGGACAATGCATCATTATTGAGATCTTCTACAAAATTCAGTGCGGAAGTTCAAGATCCTGAATCATTATCAGAAGTGATGACAAATGCGATTCGAGAAGCAACTTCTGGAAAAAATGGTGCAAGTTTTATCAGTATTCCACAAGACGTTATTAGTGCGCCAGTTCAAACGGAAGCAATCACTGTTCCTCAAAAACCAAAATTAGGTGTTCCTGCAGAGGAAGATATTAAAAATATTGTCGAAGATTTAAAATCTGCACAATCACCTGTATTATTAGTGGGTATGCGTAGCTCTAGTGAAGCTGAGACACATGCGATTCGTCAACTTGTTGAAAAGTCAAAATTACCTGTTGTTGAAACATTCCAAGGTGCAGGTGTGATTAGCCGTGAATTGGAGTCACACTTCTTTGGAAGAATAGGTTTATTTAGAAACCAAGTGGGTGATGAGCTTCTTAGAAAAAGTGATTTAGTCATCACAATTGGTTATGACCCAATTGAGTATGAAGCAAGTAACTGGAATAAAGAATTAGAGACTGAAATTATCAATATTGATGAAGTTCCTGCAGAAATCAC
This sequence comes from Staphylococcus sp. 191, assembly GCF_011174885.1. Lineage (NCBI taxonomy): Bacteria > Bacillati > Bacillota > Bacilli > Caryophanales > Staphylococcaceae > Staphylococcus > Staphylococcus sp. 191. The sequence continues at coordinate 18,858 of NZ_PNRJ01000013.1, forward strand.
GAACCATATGCAACCTAAAGCTGAATTGATTGGTAATATATCAGAGACAATTCAACTCATTTCTGAACATATTAATCATCCAATCTTAGACGAAGAAAAATTACAAAAACTCGATTCACTTAGAGATAATGTATCTGAAGCAACAGGGATTAAAGCAACGCATGTTGAAGGTGTCCTTCACCCTATCGAAATTATCGATGCGATGCAAAAAACAATTAGTGACGATTCAACAGTGACTGTCGATGTAGGAAGTCATTACATTTGGATGGCTAGAAAATTTAGAAGCTATAAACCACGTCATTTATTGTTCAGTAATGGGATGCAAACATTAGGTGTCGCTTTACCTTGGGCAATTGCTGCTGCACTCGTTAGACCTCATGAACGGGTAATCTCAGTTGCTGGAGATGGTGGCTTCCTATTTTCTGGCCAAGAACTTGAAACAGCAGTTCGTAAAAACCTTAATATTACACAATTGATTTGGAATGACGGACGTTACAATATGGTTGAATTCCAAGAGGAAATGAAATATCAACGTTCTGCAGGTGTTGAATTCGGGGAAGTTGACTTTGTCAAATACGCAGAGTCATTCGGAGCAAAAGGCGTTCGCGTCACTACACCAGCAGAATTAGAACAAGCAATTAAAGAAAGTTATACGACAGAAGGACCTGTTTTAATTGATATTCCGGTCAATTATGCCGATAACATTAAATTATCAACAAATGTACTACCCGATGCATTAAATTAAACAGAAAAGAAAGCAAAGGAGTAATTAGAGTATGGCACACACATTATATCAACACGGGACTTTAGGTACGTTAATGGCAGGACTATTAGAAGGCACTATGAGTGTAAAAGAAGTACTGGAACATGGAGACTCTGGACTTGCAACATTAACAGGATCCGACGGGGAAGTGATTTTTCTAAATGGAGAAGCTTATCACGCAAATGAACATAAAGAGTTCGTTAAGTTAAAAGGCGACGAAATGACGCCTTATGCAACAATTACACGCTTTTCTGCTGATGAAACTTACCAAACAGAAAATAAACCTTCTGAAGACGTGTTAGAAGAAGTGAAAGCACATATGCTAAGTGCAAATATGTTTTCATCTGTAAGAATTACAGGAACATTTAAAAAAATGCATGTGCGTATGATGCCTGGGCAAGAGCCCCCTTATACACGTTTAATCAATTCTGCGCGTAGACAGCCAGAACAAACAGAAGAAAATATTCAAGGAACTCTTATTGGCTTTTTTACACCTGAACTCTTTCATGGGATAGGTTCTGGAGGGTTTCATATCCATTTCGCTGATGATGCCCGTCAGTTTGGTGGGCATGTCCTCGATTTTGAAGTCGATCATGTTACAGTTGAAATTCAAAACTTCGAAAATTTTGAGCAACATTTCCCAGTTCATAATCGTACATTCACAGAAACTGAAATAGATTATAACGATATTGCTGATGAAATTAGAGAAGCTGAATAAACCATAATAGTGGCATATTCATTTAAATCTTAGTATTTAAATCTAACTATCAATAGAAAAAAAGAGATTGAGCATGGTATCTAAACATTATGTTGCTTGATTTTCGTTATCCTTACTTAAAGAGGGGTTGAAACATCATCATATTCATACGCGCTTACTCGCGCTAGGCTTGTAATACTGTTAGTGATTGAATACGATACCCCCTTTTTATAAATAATTAAAAGTCATATGCACTGATTTTTTGAAATCTATTTTAAGTTGATCTCAAACTGTATCACAAATTATTAAGAAGGCAGACTTCAACGTCTTGCCTTCTTATTTTTTATAAGTTATAAACCATTGTCCCCTCCTCTCTTTTTATATTTCGTTGTATAGGTTGAAGCGATTTTCAATTGAATGGGACAATTCTTCAGCTAACGCTTTAAATATTCAAACGATAATCTTCAGGTTTCACAATGGGGAACACACGCATAAATAGATATTTAAATAAGAAATTGAATCCAACCGGCGCAATAATAAAAGCAACTAACATTTTTATAAAATTAGTTATATTCCAACCACCGTCTACTAAATTTAAATAATTAATGGGTCCTACTAAGCCACTAAATCCAAAACCTGCACTCATAGGTGTGCCAATAATATTTAATAGAGAAGCAATCAGACCACAACAAGCCGCTGTACACACAATAGGTAGTAAAATAATAGGCTTTTGCGCTGCATTCGCCATCGACATTTTAGGCGAGCCAATAAAATGTGCCACACTTGTTCCTTTCGTATTAACTGACCAACCTAATATCGCAAATCCGAAACCAGCTGCACAAATACCAATATTTGCTGCACCTGCACCAATGCCTGAAATTGAAATCGCAAGTGAAATACCTACAGTTGTAATCGGCGACACAATCATTATGCTAAATATCACTGCTATGATGATACACATCACGACTGCCTGAAGGCTCAATAGTGCTGCGACCCCATGTCCAATCCATGTGGTGATTTGCATGACGTACGGCAACATCAAGCGTCCAATAAAGCCAACGCCTACGAGTAATATAAGTGGTATCACTAAAATCGTATAGGCTTTTAACTTATCACCGATAAACAAAATCACTGCTGCTCCTAATGCTGCTGTCAGTCCCATGTTGATTACATCGCCCGTACCTTTAAGTATAATCATACCTTCTTTTCCAAATTGCGCTGCACCTGATGCAAACATCGTCGCTAATCCCAATGCCGTAGCTTGGATTGGATTAAATTTAAAGTTTAAACCGGTTAATACACCCACCACGAGTCCCATCATCGCATTAGACAATGCCAAAGCCCCTACGATAGGTTTCAAAAATGGCAGAACAGGTACTAATACTTTCATTAATTCTCCTAGTAATGCACCTGGAATAAGCACAACGACGACACCAATAGCCATGCCATTCAAAATATTCATTACAAATTGCTTTGCTGTCAAATTCTCCATGGTTTTCCCACTTTCCAATTCAAATTAAATAGTTTAATTTATCCCATCTTATACACAATACACTCAACGGGATCATATCCCGCAATCAAAAGTGAAGTGAGAATATTTAGATAATTTCTATCATACACACTTTAACGCTTAAAAGCAATACATTTCAAATGGAAGTGTACTATTGAATTAATAGAATACTTTTACTAGTAAGATACCATTGATCTTTTAATTCAACTCATAACAGTAGTTACTTATAGCTTTGTTCATGATGCGGAGACAAGAAAAGATAGTTATTTTTAGCATTGCTCTCTAGATAAGCTAGCTTTATATTGTATCCCTTCTATAAATAGTTTAGTAGTGCAGTCTATCATTTTATGTATGAATCATTTTGAAACGCATCAAAAAAGAGATTAAGTAACGCGATACTACTTTACCCCTATACTTTGCTTATCAGTCTGATTTGACAGAGCGCCAATATAAAAAGAGCTAACCCAACAGGGCTAGCTCTTTTATCTCATCAAATAGATGAATTATTTTTCGATTTCAGTAACAACGCCTGATCCTACAGTACGTCCACCTTCACGAATTGAGAAACGCGTACCGTCTTCGATAGCGATTGGTGAAATTAATTCAACTTCCATTTCAACGTTATCGCCAGGCATAACCATTTCAGTACCTTCTGGTAAGTGAACAACGCCAGTTACGTCAGTAGTACGGAAATAGAATTGTGGGCGGTAGTTAGAGAAGAATGGAGTGTGACGACCACCTTCGTCTTTAGATAATACGTAAACTTCTGCTTTAAACTTTGTGTGTGGTGTAATTGAACCAGGAGCAGCTAATACTTGACCACGGTTGATGTCTTCACGTGCAACACCACGTAATAAAGCACCAATGTTGTCACCAGCTTCAGCGTAGTCTAGTAATTTACGGAACATTTCTACACCAGTAACAGTTGTTTTAGAAGATTCTTCAGCTAAACCGATGATTTCAACTTCTTCACCAACTTTGATTTGACCACGTTCAACACGACCAGTAGCAACTGTACCACGACCAGTGATTGAGAATACGTCCTCAACTGGCATCATGAATGGTTTGTCTGAGTCACGTTCTGGAGTTGGAATGTAATCATCAACAGCTTGCATTAATTCTAAGATTTTTTCTTCGTATTCTGGTTCGCCTTCTAAAGCTTTTAATGCTGAACCAGCGATTACAGGTACGTCATCGCCTGGGAAGTCGTATTCAGATAATAAGTCACGAACTTCCATTTCAACTAATTCTAATAATTCTTCATCGTCAACCATGTCAACTTTGTTTAAGAATACAACTAATGCTGGTACACCAACGTTACGTGATAAAAGGATGTGTTCACGAGTTTGTGGCATTGGACCATCAGCAGCAGATACTACTAAGATACCACCGTCCATTTGAGCAGCACCAGTGATCATGTTTTTAACATAGTCAGCGTGTCCAGGACAGTCAACGTGTGCATAGTGACGTTTGTCTGTTTGGTATTCGATGTGTGAAGTATTGATTGTGATACCACGTTCTTTTTCTTCTGGCGCGTTGTCAATCATGTCGTATGATTGTGCAACAGAGTCACCGTTTTTAGCTAATACAGTTGCGATAGCAGCTGTTAAAGTAGTTTTACCATGGTCAACGTGACCGATAGTACCAATATTGGCATGTTCTTTTGAGCGATCGAATTTTTCTTTTGCCATTATGAAATCTCTCCTCTTTGAATAAGAATTAATATTTTAAATATCTCTCATGAAAGTTACTCACCAACATGAGATAGATAATGATATTTCCTTTATAAATCATTTTACTGAAAAAATCAATTTATAAACAAGGCTTGCCCTTAGTCATATTAACATGATTCGCGCTAATTTGTAATGATTGAATTACTCGCCTTTGTTCTTTTTGATGATTTCTTCAGAGATTGATTTTGGCACCTCTGCATAGTGATCAAAGTACATTGTATAAGTACCGCGACCTTGCGTGTTAGAACGTAATGAAGTTGCGTAACCAAACATTTCTGAAAGTGGTACATAAGCGTTTACCACTTGTGCGTTACCACGTGGTTCCATACCATCTACACGTCCACGACGGGCAGTAACGTCACCCATGATATCACCCATGTATTCTTCAGGCATTTCGATAGTTACTTTCATCATTGGTTCTAAGATAACTGGATCACATTTTTTAGCAGCTTCTTTAAGCGCTAAAGATGCAGCAATTTTGAAGGCCATTTCAGATGAGTCGACATCGTGGTATGAACCATCAAATAATTTTGCTTTAACATCGATTAATGGGTAACCAGCTAAGACACCATTTTCCATAGCATCTTTAAGACCTTGTTCAACTGATGGAATGTATTCACGAGGAACTACACCACCAACGATAGCATTTTCGAATTCGAAACCTGCACCTGTTTCGTTTGGTGTGAATTCAATGTGTACATCACCGTATTGACCACGACCACCAGATTGACGAGAGAATTTACCTTGAACTGCAGCAGATTGTCTGAATGTCTCACGATAAGACACCATTGGCGCACCTACGTTAGCTTCAACGTTAAATTCTTTTTTCATACGGTCAACAATGATGTCAAGGTGAAGTTCACCCATACCACCAATGATAACTTGACCTGTTTCTTCATCTGTATGCGCTTTGAAAGTTGGGTCTTCTTCTTGAAGTTTCACAAGCGCCTGAGTCATTTTATCTTGGTCAGCTTTAGATTTTGGTTCAACTGATAAGTGGATAACTGGCTCTGGGAATTCCATTGACTCAAGGATGATGTCATTTTTCTCTCCACAAAGCGTGTCACCTGTACCAGTATCTTTAAGACCTACAGCAGCTGCGATATCACCAGAATATACAGTGCTGATTTCTTGACGTGAGTTTGCGTGCATTTGAAGGATACGACCTACACGTTCACGTTTGTCTTTTGTTGAGTTTTTAACATAAGAACCTGAAGTTAAAGTACCTGAGTATACGCGGAAGAATGTTAACTTACCAACGTATGGGTCAGTCATAACTTTAAATGCAAGTGCAGCGAAGTCAGCATCGTCGTCTGCTTTCGCAATCACTTCTTCATCAGGATCATCCGCACGATGACCAATGATTGGTTTAACATCTAACGGAGAAGGAAGGTAGTCAATAACAGCATCAAGCATTAATTGAACACCTTTGTTTTTGAACGCTGTACCACATAATACAGGGTAGAATTCAACGTCTGTTGTTGCTTGACGAATAGCGTCTTTAAGTTCGTCAACAGTGATTTCTTCTTCACTGAAGATTTTTTCCATCAAGTCATCATTTGTTTCAGCAACAGCTTCGATTAATGTTTCACGTGCTTCTTCTGCACGTTCACGGTGGTCTTCAGGAATTTCAGTTTCTTCAATTTCTGTTCCTAAATCATTTGTGTATTTGAAACATTTCATTGTAACTAAGTCGATGATGGCATTGAAGTCATCTTCTGCACCAATTGGTAATTGGATTGGTGCTGCGTTTGCTTGTAAACGATCATGTAAAGTGCTTACTGCATAATCAAAGTTAGCACCTAATTTGTCCATTTTGTTTACAAATACGATACGTGGTACGCCGTATGTTGTTGCTTGACGCCAAACTGTTTCAGTTTGAGGTTCAACACCTGATTGCGCATCTAATACTGTCACTGCACCATCAAGTACACGTAAAGAACGTTCAACTTCAACAGTGAAGTCTACGTGTCCTGGTGTGTCGATGATGTTAACACGGTGACCATTCCATGCTGCAGTTGTAGCGGCTGAAGTAATCGTAATACCACGGTCTTGTTCTTGTTCCATCCAGTCCATTTGTGAAGCACCTTCATGTGTTTCACCAATTTTGTGGATACGTCCAGTGTAATAAAGAATACGTTCAGTAGTAGTCGTTTTACCCGCATCAATGTGTGCCATGATACCGATATTACGCGTGTTTTTCAAAGAAAATTCTCTTCCCATGGGTATTCTTTCTCCTTCCAGAATAATAGGATAATATATTTAGATATAGCTTTACCCTAAGCACGTACAGTTCTCTCAAACAAGCAAAATGCAAGTTGATTACTGATACTAGAATTGCTCAGGGAATTAGCACATATCTTACCAGCGATAGTGAGCGAATGCTTTGTTCGCTTCAGCCATTTTGTGAGTGTCCTCACGTTTCTTAACTGCACCACCAGTATTGTTTGCTGCGTCTAAGATTTCGTTAGCTAAACGCTCTTCCATCGTTTTTTCACCACGAAGGCGCGCATAGTTTACTAACCAACGTAAACCTAAAGTTGTACGACGCTCTGGACGAACCTCTACAGGCACTTGATAGTTTGAACCACCTACACGGCGAGCTTTAACTTCAAGTACTGGCATAATATTGTTAATTGCTTCATCGAAAACTTCCATAGCATCGCGACCTGAACGTTCTTGAACTAGGTCGAACGCTGAATAAAGAATACGTTGAGCAGTTCCACGTTTACCATCTAACATAATCTTGTTGATTAATTTTGTTACTAACTTAGAGTTGTGAATTGGATCCGGTAACACATCTCTTTTAGGTACTGATCCTTTACGAGGCATAATACAAGTCCTCCCTTCCTATTATAGTATATTTATATTCTATCAGTCATGATTAAAAGGCTGATTTACAATCTTTTAACCTTATTTTTTAGGTTTTTTAGTACCGTATAATGAACGGCTTTGCATACGACCATCAACACCAGATGTATCTAACGCACCACGTACGATATGGTAACGCACACCAGGTAAGTCTTTTACACGTCCACCACGTACAAGTACAACACTGTGCTCTTGTAAGTTGTGTCCGATACCAGGAATGTATGCGTTGATTTCAATGTTGTTTGATAAACGAACACGTGCATATTTACGTAACGCTGAGTTAGGTTTTTTAGGTGTCATAGTACCCACACGTGTACATACGCCACGTTTTTGTGGAGAATTCAATTTAGTGAATTGTTTCTTTTGACTATTGAAACCTCTATTTAAAGCTGGTGAGTCTGATTTTTGAGTTTTGCTTTTTCTTGGTTTACGTACTAATTGGTTAATAGTAGGCATTTCAAGTTTCCTCCTCTCTTCATTTCTTAATCCCACACATCCAGGTGGTTCATTTTTAGGTTAAATAAAATTTAGTAAGCAAAAACTTACTAATCTCATTTGAGCAAAGCAACAACTGTTGCTTTTACATTTATACCAACATATTCTCCCAATGCTTTTCGGCTTGAAAAGAATTCGATAGGTATCTTATTTTGATTGGCAAAGCATAACACGCGTGCTAAGAGATGCACATTAACATCTTCACCGATAATCAATGTTTTTACACGTTGTTTTTGAAGCGCTTTTAGCGTTTCTTTTAAACCAACAACGTAGGCTTGTTTGTTTAAGCGTGTGACTTTTTCATTAGACATTTACATATCCTCCAAAGTACTTGCTTGCATCAACCTTTACTATATTATCATTTTCATAAATACTTCGTCAACTGTTATTCGCAATAAATATTGATTTTTAGAGACTTGTGAATACCAGTCAATCTTATATTGGGGATGCAGGCAGTCTGATTTCAATATTGTATACACGATATCGAAATCAGCCCCTACCTTTTATTTCTGTCAGTACAGATCATATATTGACAGATCCCAATATTACAACTTACTTCAATGATTCAAATTAGTCGATAATGACTTGCTCTTCAAGGCCTTGTTGTGGCGCTTCGTCTTTTTCAATATCAACTTTACTGTAGCGTTTCATACCCGTACCTGCAGGAATTAATTTACCAATGATAACATTTTCTTTAAGTCCGAGTAAGTCATCACGTTTACCTTTAATCGCAGCATCTGTAAGAACACGTGTTGTTTCTTGGAAGGATGCAGCTGACAAGAAGCTTTCTGTTTCAAGAGAAGCTTTTGTAATACCTAACAAGACTGGTTTCGCAGTCGCAGGACGCTTACGTTCTTTAAAGGCTTCGCGGTTCGCATCTGTAAAGTTATGGATATCAACAAGTGATCCTGGTAATAATTTCGTGTCACCTGCTTCAATGATACGAACTTTACGTAACATTTGACGTACCATAACCTCAACGTGTTTATCGTCGATTTCTACACCTTGCATACGATAAACTTTTTGAACTTCTTTAAGCAAGTATTCTTCTGTCGCTGTTAAACCAGCAACTGCAAGGAAGTTTTTCGGCTCAATTGAACCTTCAGTTAATACTTCACCACGTTCTACGGATTGGCCAATTTCTACTTTCAAGCGTGATGTACCAGAGGCAAGATATGAGCGTGTTTCGTTCGCACCTTTAACAACGATTTCTTGTTGTCTATCTTTGCCAACTGTGATGTTATCAATCACACCTTCAATTTCTGTAATAACAGCTTGACCTTTAGGATTACGCGCTTCGAAAATCTCTTGGATACGTGGTAAACCTTGTGTAATATCGCTACCAGCAACCCCACCTGTGTGGAATGTACGCATTGTTAATTGTGTACCAGGTTCACCGATAGATTGTGCAGCAATTGTTCCTACTGCTTCACCAACTTCGACTTTTTCACCTGTTGCCAAGTTTTTACCGTAACATTTTTCACAGACACCATGTCTTGTGTTACATGTAAATGCAGAGCGAATATACATTTCTTCAATACTAGCATCCGTAATTTCTTTAGCGATTTCTGGTGTAATTAATTCGTCTGGGCGAATGATAATTTTACCTGTTTCAGGATGACGTACAGTTTCTTTTGAATAACGACCTTCGATACGTTCAATAAATGGTTCGATCATTTCAGTACCTTCTTTAATATCTGAAACGAGTAAGCCACGGTCTGTACCACAGTCTTCTTCACGAACAATGACATCTTGTGCAACGTCAACAAGACGGCGTGTCAAGTAACCAGAGTCGGCAGTTTTCAGTGCTGTATCGGCAAGACCTTTACGCGCACCGTGAGTAGAGATAAAGTACTCTAATACCGTTAAACCTTCACGGAATGATGAAGTGATTGGAAGTTCGATGATTTTACCAGATGGTGCGGCCATTAAACCACGCATACCTGCAAGTTGCGTAAAGTTAGATGCGTTACCACGGGCACCTGAGTCACTCATCATGAAGATTGGGTTCGTTTTATCAAGTGATTTCATCAATTTAGCTTGGATTTTATCTTTTGCATTTGTCCAAATTTCAATAACCGCATTATAACGTTCTTCTTCCGTTAATAAACCACGGTTGAATTGTTTTTGAACACGCTCAACTAATTTTTCTGACTCATCCAAGATTTCTTGTTTATCTGGTAATACAACAATGTCTGCTACACCTACTGTAATACCTGCTTTTGATGAATATTTAAATCCTAGGTCTTTCATCAAGTCAAGCATCATAGACGTATCTGTAATGCTAAAGCGATTGAACACTTCTGCGATAATATTACCCAAGAATTTTTTGTTGAATGGTGGAACAAGTTCAGTATTTTCAAAGTACTCAGCTAGACCACCTTCACCAAGTTCTGATGGATCAACAAAGTATTTATCTGGTGTGTTTTTCTCAAGGTTTGTTGCTGTTGGCTCATTAATGTACGCAAATGAGTCCGGAATAATTTCGTTAAAGATGACTTTACCTACAGATGTCGCTAAAATTTTGTTATTTTGTTCCTCAGTAAATGTAGGGTTGTTGAATGAAGAAGCTTGGACACCAATACGTGTGTGTAAATGTACATGGCCATTCGCATAAGCTTTGATTACTTCATTCGTATCGTTAAACATCATTCCTGTATTAACAGCGTCTTTACGTTCTAATGTTAAGTAATAGTTACCTAATACCATGTCTTGTGATGGTGTTACGACTGGTTTACCATCTTTAGGGTTTAGGATGTTTTGTGCAGCAAGCATCAACATACGTGCTTCTGCTTGTGCTTCTTTAGATAATGGAACGTGAACCGCCATTTGGTCACCGTCAAAGTCTGCGTTATAGGCAGTTGTAACGAGTGGGTGCAAACGAATCGCACGGCCTTCAACTAATGTAGGTTCGAACGCTTGGATACCTAATCTGTGCAATGTTGGCGCACGGTTTAAAAGTACAGGGTGTTCAATAATAACATCTTCTAAAACGTCCCAAACTTCGTCTTCAGTACGCTCAATTTTACTTTTAGCATTTTTGATGTTTGTTGCAATTTCACGTTGCACTAATTCTTTCATTACAAACGGTTTGAACAATTCTAATGCCATTTCTTTCGGTAAACCACATTGGTACATTTTTAAGTTTGGACCTACTGCGATTACTGAACGACCTGAATAGTCTACACGTTTACCTAACAAGTTTTGGCGGAAACGACCTTGTTTACCTTTTAACATATGTGAAAGTGATTTTAATGGACGGTTACCTGGTCCTGTTACAGGGCGACCACGACGACCGTTATCGATTAACGCATCCACAGCTTCTTGTAACATACGTTTTTCGTTTTGAACGATGATTCCGGGCGCACCTAAATCTAACAAACGTTTTAAACGATTGTTACGGTTAATAACACGACGGTATAAGTCGTTCAAATCACTTGTAGCAAAACGACCACCATCGAGTTGAACCATTGGACGAATCTCAGGTGGAATAATTGGAAGTACGTCTAAAATCATCCAAGCTGGGTTGTTACCAGAGTTACGGAATGACTCAACAACTTCTAAACGTTTGATGGCACGTGTTAAACGTTGACCTGTTGCAGATTCCAATTCGTCACGTAATACTTTTAATTCTTGATCTAAATCAATCTCATCTAATAAATCTTTAATCCCTTCAGCACCCATTTTTGCAGTGAATTGACCAGGGAATTTATCATAATATTCACGGAATTCTGCTTCAGAAAGCAATGTTTTCTTTTCTAAGCCTGTTGGACCTGGATCCACAACGACATAAGAAGCAAAATAAATAACTTCTTCTAAAGCACGTGGTGACATGTCTAACAAAAGACCCATACGGCTTGGGATTCCTTTAAAATACCAAATATGCGAAACTGGAGCTGCTAACTCAATGTGACCCATACGTTCACGACGTACTTTTGATTTTGTCACTTCTACACCACATCGGTCACAAATCATACCTTTGTAACGTACACGTTTATACTTCCCACAACTACATTCCCAGTCTTTAGTAGGTCCGAAAATTCTTTCACAGAATAGACCATCTTTTTCTGGTTTTAAAGTACGATAGTTAATTGTTTCTGGTTTTTTGACCTCACCATATGACCAAGAGCGGATTTTTTCAGGTGAAGCGAGTCCTATTTTCATGTAATGGAATTTATTTACATCAATCAAGGAGCCTACCTCCTTTAGTTTAAATTAGCTGTGCTAGTTGATTGATTCACACGATTTCATAATATATTAAAGCAATGTCTATTTAACAAACAGGATAGAGAAGATGCGTGTAGGTTTCCACACATCTCCCTTCTCGAGTAGCAAAAGCGCCACTCGTCTTCCTTTCGTTTTAATCAAGTTCAGGTTAAGTCTTTAACGCGTCTCATGTTCTTAACGCAATTAAATCCTTAAAAGTTACATTGAACGTGCATAACTATCGGCACGCTATGACGTCTCATGCAACTTTGCGATCTCCTATTCAAGATCGTTTTTGATTTTCAACATGCATTTATTCGTTAAATTCTTTTTGAGATTCTGGAACAGTAGATGGTTGAATATTGACTTTACGATCTGGAATATCATCCTCATCTAAATCGCGCATTTCAATTTCATTGTCTTGTTCATCCATCACTTTAACATCAAGACCTAAACTTTGTAGCTCTTTCATCAATACGCGGAATGATTCAGGAACACTTGGTCTTGAAATGTTTTCACCTTTAACGATCGCTTCATAAGTTTTCACACGACCTACAGTGTCATCTGATTTGTATGTTAAGATCTCTTGAAGTGTATATGCTGCACCATAAGCTTCGAGTGCCCATACCTCCATCTCACCAAATCTTTGTCCACCAAATTGTGCTTTACCACCAAGAGGTTGTTGTGTAACTAATGAATATGGTCCAGTTGAACGTGCGTGAAGTTTATCATCTACCATGTGCGCAAGTTTCAACATGTACATCACACCAACTGAAATACGGTTGTCAAATGGTTCTCCTGTACGGCCATCGTAAAGTACTGTTTTACCGTCACGCGCCATACCTGCTTCTTCAATTGTAGACCATACGTCTTCATCGTTGGCACCGTCAAATACTGGTGAAGCAACGTGAATACCTAAGTTTTTAGCAGCCATACCTAAATGTAACTCTAAAACTTGTCCGATATTCATACGTGATGGTACACCTAGTGGGTTTAACATGATGTCGATTGGACGGCCATCTGGTAAGTACGGCATATCTTCTTCAGGAACAATTTTAGAGATGACACCTTTGTTACCGTGACGACCACACATTTTGTCCCCTACATGAATTTTACGTTTTTGAACGATATATACACGAACAAGTTGGTTCACACCTGGTGAAAGTGAATCATCGCCTTCTTCACGGTTAAACACTTTAACATCAAGAACGATACCGCCTGCACCGTGTGGCACACGTAATGACGTATCACGAACTTCACGTGCTTTTTCACCAAAGATCGCATGTAATAGGCGTTCTTCTGCTGTCAATTCAGTAACACCTTTAGGCGTTACTTTACCGACTAAAATATCACCATCTTTTACTTCTGCGCCAACGTATACAATACCGCGGTCATCTAAGTTTTTCAGTGCGTTTTCTGAAACGTTTGGTATATCACGTGTAATTTCTTCAGGTCCAAGTTTTGTGTCTCGAGCTTCAGATTCATATTCTTCGATGTGAATTGAAGTATAAACGTCATCTTTAACAAGACGCTCACTCATAATTACGGCATCCTCGTAGTTATAACCATCCCAAGTCATAAATCCAACAACAACATTTCGACCTAAAGCCATTTCTCCGAGTTCCATAGATGGACCATCTGCAAGAATTTCGCCTTTTTCAACAATATCGCCTGCTGCGATAATAGGACGTTGGTTATAACATGTACCTGAGTTTGAACGTTTGAATTTCGCTAATGGGTAACGGTCTAATTCGCCTTCTACTTCTTGACCATTTTCTTCAACTAAGCGACGTACTAAAACTTCGCTTGATTGAACATGTTCAACGCGGCCACGATACTTAGAAATAACAGCAGCACCTGAATCACGTGCAGCTACGTGTTCCATACCTGTACCTACAAATGGTGATTCTGGGTTTAACAATGGTACTGCTTGACGTTGCATGTTCGCACCCATCAATGCACGGTTAGAGTCATCGTTTTCTAAGAACGGAATACATGCTGTCGCAGCTGAAACAACTTGTTTAGGCGATACGTCCATGTAGTCCATTTTTTCTTTAGCCATAGTTGTGTTGTTACCACGAAAACGACAAACGATTTCGTCATCGATAAAGCGTCCGTTTTCATCAAGTCTTGAGTTCGCTTGCGCAACAACATAACTGTCTTCTTCATCCGCAGTAAGGTAATCAATACGGTCTGTAATTGTGTTTGTTTCAAGGTCTACTTTTCTGTATGGTGTTTCAATGAATCCAAATTCATTCACACGTGCATAACTTGAAAGTGAGTTGATCAAACCAATGTTTGGACCCTCTGGTGTCTCAATTGGACACATGCGACCATAGTGAGAATAGTGTACGTCACGAACTTCCATTTGTGCACGTTCACGTGTTAAACCACCAGGTCCTAAAGCTGATAAACGACGTTTGTGTGTTAACTCAGCAAGTGGGTTCGCTTGGTCCATGAATTGTGACAATTGTGAGCTACCGAAGAACTCTTTTATTGATGCAATCACTGGGCGAATGTTAATTAATTGTTGTGGTGTGATGGAGTCTGTATCTTGAATAGACATTCTTTCACGTACCACACGTTCCATTCTTGACAAACCAATACGGAATTGGTTTTGTAATAATTCACCAACTGAGCGTAAACGACGATTACCAAGATGGTCAATGTCATCTGTATAACCGATACCATGTAATAAGTTAAAGAAGTATGACATAGACGCTACGATGTCAGCAGGTGTAATACATTTCACTTCTGAATCTGGGAATGCATTACCAATTACAGTTGTTGTGCGTTCTTCATCATCATTTGGTACATAAACTTTAATAGATTGTACTTCTACAGGTTCATCGATAATACTATTAGGAAGTTCGTATACTTGTGCGTTAGCATTTGTTTCAAGAACATCCATGATTTCGTCTAACTTACGACGATCTAAAACTGTGCCTTCTTCAGCAACAATTTCACCTGTGTCAGTATTTACAATAGGTTCAGCTAATTTTTGATTGAATAGGCGGTGCTTTAAATGTAATTTTTTATTTGCTTTATAACGTCCTACGCTTGCTAAATCATAACGTTTAGGGTCAAAGAAACGAGAATACAATAAGCTTTTAGCATTTTCTACCGTTGGTGGTTCACCTGGACGTAAACGTTCATAAATTTCTAATAATGCTTGTTCTGTATTTTCAGTGCTATCTTTTTCTAAAGTGTTTCTTAAGTATTCATTGTCTCCAATTAAATCAATGATTTCTTGGTCAGTTGAATAACCTAATGCACGTAATAATACTGTCAATGGTAACTTTCTTGTTCTATCAATACGTACATAAACTACATCTTTCGCATCTGTTTCATACTCTAACCATGCACCGCGGTTAGGGATAACAGTCGCATCATAGTTCACACGACCATTTTTATCTAACTTTTCATTAAAGTAGACAGACGGTGAACGAACTAATTGAGATACAATGACACGTTCCGCACCATTAATTACAAAAGTACCTGTTTCTGTCATTAAAGGGAAATCTCCCATAAATACTTCTTGATCTTTCACTTCGCCTGTTTCTTTAATAACTAGACGAACTTTAACGCGTAATGGTGCCGCATATGTTGCATCACGGTTTTTTGATTCTTCTAAATCATACTTCGGTTCACCTAATCTATAATCTACAAATTCCAATGAAAGATTACCCGTGAAGTCTTCGATTGGAGAAATATCACGGAACATTTCTAAAAGACCTTCTTTTAAGAACCAATCATACGATTTTGTTTGAATTTCAATTAAGTTTGGTAACTCTAAAACTTCTGAAATTCTTGCGTAGTTTCTACGTTTACGATGTCTTCCATATTGGACAAATTGACCTGCCAAACAGATTCACCCCTCAAAAATTGTGCGAACACTTTTCAGTTCTCATCATGTAACAAGACAAAAAGAAAACGGTAGCACATAATCGATGACACCATTTTCTATTCTATAAGTCTTATTTTGAAATGTTACAATGAAACTTTAACCGTAAAAGTACACACTTATTGAACATAATTATTTCATCTTACAACTATATCATAGTCAATATTTAAAATCAAGATTTAAAACTCTTTAATATGTGGTAACCTTTACTATTTTTGACAGATGAGACGTTTCCAAAAACCTCATCCATTTTTTTCTTAGCAGAAGGCATCCCTTGCTTTTTTTGTATAACGACATACAATGCACCCTCAGTTTTAAGTACGCGGTATGCATCTGTCAAAATTTGGTGAACCACTAGTTTACCAGCACGAATAGGTGGATTAGTCAAAACGTAGTCACATGCTTCGTCTTCTATCATTGCTAACCCATCACTCTCTTGTATCGTCACATTTGAGATGCCATTCGCTTTGGCATTTCTTTTAGCTAATGCTAATGCACGATGGTTTACATCTAACATTGTAATATGATCATGGGGTGCAACTTTGGCCACCATTAAACCAATCGGTCCATAACCACAACCGACGTCAATAATCCTTTTCAATTGACCTGGCGGGTGTTCATTTAAAAATGTCTGTATCAATAAATCAGAGCCGAAATCAACTTTATCACGAGAAAACACACCTGCATCTGTTGTGAGTGGCAGTTCGTGTTGCTGATAATGATAGCTAATTTCTCTCTCATCTGGTGTTGCATCAGGATGTGCATCATAATAATGACTCACGGTGTCACACCTCTTTATCGTATTGTATTCAAAAACCCGCTATTCCAAAAATAGCGGGTTTTTCACTTATCAATGAATTATTTTAATTCTACTGAAGCGCCAACTTCTTCTAATTGTTCTTTAAGTTTTTCAGCTTCTTCTTTTGGTAAAGCTTCTTTGATGATGCTTGGAGCACCGTCAACTAATTCTTTAGCATCTTTTAATCCTAAACCAGTTGCTTCTTTAACAGCTTTAACAACTTTGATTTTAGATGAACCAGCTGAAGTTAACTCAACGTCAAATTCAGTTTTTTCTGCTGCTGCGTCTCCGCCAGCTGCACCTGCTGCTGCAACTGGTGCTGCTGCAGTTACACCAAATTCTTCTTCGATTGCTTTAACTAAGTCATTTAATTCTAAAACAGACATTTCTTTAATTGCTTCAATGATTTGCTCTTGATTAGCCATGTTAATATTCCTCCAATTTTTAAGTTTTAATTTATCGTTTATTCTGCGTTTTCTTCTTTGTTTTCTCCAACAGCTTTAACTGCATAAGCAAAGTTGCGCATTGGCGCTTGTAATACAGAAAGAAGCATTGATACAAGACCTTCGTGTGATGGTAATGAACCAACTGTTTTCACTTCATCAGCAGTAATGATACTACCTTCCATGATACCCGTCTTGATTTCTAAAGCTTCGTGTTCTTTAGCGAATCCAGCGATGACTTTAGCTGGGGCTACAACGTCTTCAGTAGTAAATGCTACTGCTGTAGGTCCAGTTAAGAACTCGTCTAAACCTTCAATACCAGCTTGTTCTGCTGCACGACGTAACATAGTGTTTTTGTATACTTTGTACTGAACACCAGCTTCACGTAATTGTTTACGTAATTCTGTTACTTCTGCTACTGTTAAACCACGGTAGTCAACAACTACTGTAGAAACAGAACTTTTAAGTTGATCAGTAATGACGTCAACTTGTTGTTTTTTCGCTTCAATGATTCCAGACATTTTGACACCTCCATCGATAAGTTTTAGGTGCTTTTTATAGTTAAGTCCAAGACTTAAATAAAAAGCACTTTTTACCCACGGCAAAAAGTGCTTGAAAGTTCATACGTTCAAGTCCATTTTAGCCTCGGTAGGATGATTTTTAAGTTCAGTTAGAACTCCTACTGTCTTAGGTAAAATATTCAACAAAAATTAATATAACGGCTTTTGTGTAATAAGTCAACCATTATTTTCTATTTATCAAGCCACTTAATGATTTTATCATTAAGTGATTCGTTTTAAAGTTTGAAACTTGCAGTATCGACTTTGATACCAGGGCCCATTGTAGTTGTTACTGCAACAGACTTAAAGTAAGTACCTTTAGCTGAAGATGGTTTAGCTTTTGTTAACACATCTTGTAAAGTTTTGAAGTTTTCAACTAATTTTTCTGTATCGAATGAAACTTTACCGATTGAAGCGTGTACGATACCCGCTTTTTCTGCACGGTATTCAACTTTACCCGCTTTGATTTCTTCAACAGCTTTTTTAACGTCCATTGTTACTGTACCAGTTTTAGGGTTTGGCATTAAACCTTTAGGTCCTAATACACGACCTAATTTACCAACTTCACCCATCATATCTGGTGTTGCAACAACAACATCAAAATCAAACCAACCTTGTTGGATTTTGTTTACATATTCTGCATCTCCAACATAGTCAGCACCTGCTGCTTCTGCTTCAGCGATTTTGTCGCCTTTAGCAAAAACTAATACACGTTGAGATTTACCAGTACCGTGTGGTAATACAACTGCACCACGGATTTGTTGGTCATTTTTACGTGTATCAATACCTAAACGGAAAGCCACTTCAACTGAAGCATCGAAGTTAGCAATAGATGTTTCTTTAGCTAAGCTGATTGCTTCTTCTACTGTATAGAATGCTTGGCGATCAACTTTGTTTAAAGCTTCTTGATACTTTTTACCTTTTTTAGCCATTTTTTGTCCTCCTTTAGTGGTTTTATCGGAATGTCCTCCCACATTTACTTGCTTCAAGCAAGTTGAGCGCAGATAGTCCCTAGCACAAATCTGTGCGAATCACAATGAATACTTTCTTGTTCATAGGCTATCTGCGTTCTTACGAAAATTTATCTTCTCATTGTCTTATTTGTTAATCAGTTGGTGATTACTCAACAATAATACCCATACTACGTGCAGTACCTTCAACGATACGCATAGCTGCTTCTTCGTCTGCAGCATTTAAGTCAGGCATTTTAGTGTTAGCAATTTCACGTACTTGATCTTTTGTTACTGTAGCAACTTTAGTTTTGTTTGGTTCACCAGAACCTTTTTCAATACCAGCTGCTTTTTTAAGTAATACAGCTGCAGGTGGTGTTTTAGTAATAAATGTAAATGAACGATCTTCATAAACATAAATTTCAACCGGAATAATTAAACCTGCTTGTTCTTGTGTACGTGCGTTAAATTCCTTTGTGAAAGCCATAATGTTCACACCGGCTTGACCTAATGCAGGACCAACTGGTGGTGCTGGGTTTGCTTTACCTGCTGGAATTTGTAACTTAACTACTTTTTCTACTTTTTTAGCCACGATGTGCACCTCCTTGATATCGTGATGTGGTCACAGGGCTCAATTTTGCCCTCCCACTCTTAACATTTCGTGACGAAATGTAGCGCTATGAATGCGCGACTTCGTAATTGTAACATTTTCATACGCTGAATACAACTCATTTTTTATAACTTTTTACACGTTTAGAGTTTTTCTATTTGATCAAATTCAACTTCAACTGGTGTTTCGCGTCCAAACATATCGACTAATACAGTCAACTTAAATTTATCCGCTTCAATTTCACTGATTTCGCCCACTTGATTTGCAAACGGCCCAGAAGTAATACGGACTTGTTCACCTAAATCCACTTCAACATCGATTGTCTTTTCTTTCATGCCCATTTGCTTAAGAATAAAACGTGCTTCATCTGGTAATAATGGGTTAGGCTTTGAACCTGCCCCAGCTGATCCTACAAATCCAGTTACACCTGGTGTATTTCTAACAACGTACCATGATTCATCAGTCATCACTAGCTCAACTAATACGTAACCAGGAAATGTTTTCTTCATTTGCTTTTTAGCTTTTCCATCTTTAACTTGTGTCTCTTCTTCTTCAGGAATCACAACTCTAAAGATTTGTTCTGTCATGTTCATTGACTCAACACGTTTTTCTAAATTCTTTTTCACTTTATTTTCATAACCAGAGTAGGTATGTACTGCATACCAACGTTTTGCCCCTAACTCTTCAGACATGCTGACAACTCCTCATTCACTATTTTATCATTTTAATTAATTGACCAATTCCAATATCTAAACCGTAGAAGAATAACAAAAAGAATAGCACTGTCATGACTACGATTGTTGTGTATTTTACAAGTTCTGGTCCAGTTGGCCAGCTTGTTTTTTCCATTTCGGATTTAACGCCTCGGAAAAAGCTTTCTTTTTTTGGCATAACGAAAATCCCTCCTATTTACTTAGATTCCTTATGAAATGTATGTGTATTACATTTTGCACAGAATTTTTTTAATACGAGCCGGTCAGTTTTATTGATCGTTTTCGGTACATGGTAGTTACGGTTCCACATTCCTCGCAATTTAATGGCACTTTTTTCAACTTATTTCACCTTGCTTCTATAATACCAGTTTACTATACATAAGTTTATGTTCAATTGTCAAACCACACTATTCGTCCAAAAGTACTTTCAATTTCTTACGGATTCGATAGATGGCATTATATATTTTTTTATCTTCAGCCTTTAATGCCAATGCAATTTCTGACGGTTTCCATTCCTCAATCAGATATTTCAACACCTGCATTTCAAAATGACTTAATCCACGATCCGCTAATTTTAATACTTCATGACAAAATTGTTGTGATGTACACCCACTTTGATATTGTTGTACTAACATAACTTGGTATTGCGTCGTATAACGTTCAATATAGTTGTCGAATAGCCGTTCATGCGTCATCTTTTTACGGCGATAGTCTATTTTACGTAAATAAATTGCACGATGAATATAATGTTCGAAAGGGACATCGTAATAAAAATTCTCGCTTTGTATCTTTTTAAAAATAGCTAGCAACACTTCTTGGATAAGATCTTCGCAATCTGCCGGCATGATACTAAAGTCACTAAAACTTTTTCGTGCATATTGCTCAATGTAAGTGATTAATTGTACGATTGCCTCTGGTTGCCGAGCCTTTACTTGTGCAACCATTACTGAAAAAGCATCATCTAATTCATATTGATATTGATAAAGCATATGCGTTCTTCCTCGCCTTCGAAAAATATGCTTTATCATACCTATTCATAACAGCTTCAGACAACTTGCGAAATCTTATTCTTCGGACTCGCCTCGCCTTAATTTCTCAAATTCAGACAATACTTCTTCAGATAAGTGAATCCGTGTTCTCGGCTTCTGCTCATGAAAATGATGCATCGACTTTGTGACGGTCTCTTTATTTTCTTTTAAATGTCGCCACATTTCTCTTGAAGATAAACGATAAGCACCTGTACCAAAAATAGCATGTTGTTCACTCATATCACTTGTTACAACTGTGATATGCGTTGTATGTTTGTTGTAAATGTTGTAAACATAACGCTCAATAAAACTATCTGCCGTTTCATTTTCTTTCGTAAAAATAACATGCACACCATGATAGACAGATTCTGACTGAGGCGTGCCTTGTTCATATGCATCAAAAACACAGACGATTTTCCCTTTTACGACCGCATTATAGTTTGCGATTTCAATCAGTAGTTGCTCTCTTGCTTCTTCTAAGTTTTCTTTAGCTACTCGACTTAATTCTGGAGACTGACCTATCATGTTGTACCCGTCAATGATTACATAATAGTCTTTCATCTTTTAATCTTCACCGCCAATGGGCCGCCGTTTTCTAAACACTTCATACATCATTAAACTTGCTGCAACAGAAGCATTCAAACTATTCACATGGCCAACCATAGGAATTTTAATATAAAAATCACACTTTTCTTTCACACGACGGCTCATTCCTTGACCTTCACTTCCGATAACAATAGCTAACGGAACGTCCACTTGCATTTGTCTATAATCTGTCGCATGATTTGCTTCTGTGCCCGCTATCCAATAGCCTTTATCTTTCAATTCATCCATCGTTTGAGATAGATTCGTGACTCTAATAACCGGGACATGTTGAATCGCTCCAGTAGACGCTTTAGCTACTGTTTGTGTCAATGCAACAGAGCGTCTTTTCGGAATAATAATCCCATCCACACCTGTTGCATCTGCTGTTCTCAATATCGACCCTAAATTATGCGGATCTTCTAAGCCATCTAAGATCAATACTGTAGAAAGTGTCTCTTTTTCAGCTTGTTGCTTTAAGAAATGATCCAATGTCTCATATTCGTAAGGAGCAACATAAGCTGCTACGCCTTGATGAGGTGCGCTCGCAATTTGGTCTAATTTTGATTTTGGAACGGTTTGTACAACAAGTTTTGCCGATTTTGCAGCTTTTAAAATATCTTCAATCTGTTGCTTTTTAATGCCTTCTTGAATCAGTATTTTATTAATGGTATGTCCTGTTGTCACAGCTTCTCTTACTGCATGACGGCCAACAATGATTTCTGAATCCATTTCATTCAACGCCTTTCTTCTACATATTCAACTATTGTCGTTAATAATGCTTCAAGTCTCGCATTTTGTTGATCTAAATATAAATAGCCAATCAGTGCTTCTAAGCCAGAACTTTTTCGATAGGTTTGAATATCTGTGTTTTTCGCTTTTGTATAACTTTTAGCATTACGTCCACGTCGAATGATATCTCGTTCTTCTTCTGTAAACCAATTGTTTTCAATTAAAGCTTCAAGTGTTGCAGCCTGACTTTTAGCCGAGACAAATCTTTTCGCTTCTTGATGCAAGCGGTTCGGTTTGCTCTGTAATTTGAGAATGATATATGTACGGACGTGCTGATCTAAAACAGCATCGCCCACATACGCTAAAGAGAGTGGATTTAATAATTTTTTGTTGATGTCATTAGCCACGTTTAAATCTCACGCCCTGTGGTGTATCTTCAAGAATAATATTTTGTGCTTTTAGTTGATCACGAATTTCGTCTGCACGTGCAAAATCTTTAGCTTTTCTAGCTTCATTTCGCTCTTCAATTAATTTTTCAATCTCTTCATCAAGCAGTTGCTCATCTTTTTGAGAAGTGAGTGGAATACCCAGTACCTCACTGAAAATTTGGAATACTTCTTTAAAACGTTGAATCACTTGTGTCGACGTATTATCTTCTAACATGTATTTATTTGTAAGCTTAACTAAATCATACCACGCTGTAATGGCATTCGCTGTATTAAAATCATCGTCCATCACTTTTTCAAATTGCTCAAGTACTTGTTCAATTTGTTCTAAATAATTCGTATCGTCTACAAGATCTGTAGCAACCGCTTCTCGTTCAATAAGGGCTTGATAACTGTTACGAATACGCTCAAGACCACTACGTGCCGCTTCTACACGCTCGATGTTATAGTTAATTGGACTTCTATAATGTACGCTGATCATAAAGAAACGCAATACATCTGGATCGACCTCTTTAATAATATCGTGAACTAAAATAAAGTTACCTAATGATTTACTCATTTTTTCGTTGTCGATATTAATAAAGCCGTTATGCATCCAATAGTTTGCAAATGGTGCATGATTATGCGCTTCTGATTGTGCAATTTCATTTTCATGATGAGGGAATTGTAAATCACTGCCACCAGCGTGGATATCAATCGTTGCGCCTAGTTTTTCATAGGCCATAACTGAGCATTCGATATGCCAACCCGGACGTCCTGTACCAAACGGACTTTCCCAACTGATTTCACCCGGTTTTGCTTTTTTCCACAAAGTGAAGTCTAAAGCTTCTTCTTTTTGTTCACCTTGTTCAATCCGAGCACCAATTTTCAAATCATCGATAGATTGATGACTTAACTTTCCATAACCATCAAATTTGCGCGTTCTGAAGTATACATCTCCGCCACTTTCGTAAGCATAGCCTTCATCTATTAAATTTTGAATAAATTGGATAATATCATCCATATGCTCCATAACGCGTGGGTTGCATGTTGCGGGTTTGACATTTAATGCGCCCGTATCTTCGTGGAATGCTTTTATATAACGATCTGCAATTTCAGGTACTGTTTTCCCGAGTTCTTGAGAGCGTTTAATAAGTTTGTCATCGACATCTGTGAAATTTGATACATAATTCACTTCATAACCTTTATATTCGAAATAGCGTCTGACAACATCATAATTAATAGCTGGACGTGCATTTCCAATATGAATGTAATTGTAAACAGTCGGCCCGCAAACGTACATTTTGACTCTCCCAGGTTCAATCGGTTTAAAAGTTTCTTTCTGACGCGTTAGTGTATTATATAATGTAATCATCTTTAATCTCTCCATTTTTAGTTTGTTCAAGTTGTCGCTCAAGCTGCTTGAGTTGTTCATAAATAGGGTCAGGCAAATTGAGATGATCAAACGTTTTACCGGTGCGAATGCCGTCTTGTTTTACCACACGACCAGGAATGCCTACAACAGTTGTATAACTAGGCACATTTCTTAATACAACAGAGTTGGCACCGATGTTGACATTCGAGTCTACTTTAATATTTCCTAATACTTTAGCCCCTGCTGCAATCAAGACATTGTCTCCGATATCAGGGTGTCTTTTACCTTTTTCTTTCCCAGTCCCTCCTAAAGTCACACCTTGGTAAATCGTTACGTTATCACCTATTGTACATGTCTCTCCGATAACGACACCCATGCCATGATCGATAAAAAGACGACGTCCAATTTTAGCGCCTGGATGGATTTCTATACCTGTAAAAAAGCGAGAAACTTGAGATATGACACGCGCTAATGTGAAGCGTTTTTTATTATATAAACGATGTGCAATAAGATGACTCCACACGGCATGCAAGCCCGCGTATGTTGTAATCACTTCAAAAGTTGAACGCGCTGCTGGGTCTTGTTCAAAGACCATTTTTACATCATCCATCATTCGTTTGATCACTGTATTCCCTCCTAAAATGGTTATTCTTATTCCTTAGTATAAAAAACACCTCTGACATAAATTATGTCAGAGGTGCTTAAGCACGGTTCCACTCTCAATTAGTATATCGACGAGAATCATTCAATTCTCTTTGACCTACTCACTCATTAATTATTTAATTCTTCTTAATAAAGGTGCATTCAACAAATTTTGTGATGTACTTGCAGCAACCGTACACTCTCTAAAACACGCAATTTGCCTACTAATCCTTTATTCAAATCAAAATTCACCTTTATGGTAGTGGATTTTGAATGTGATATCAAGTTATAAATTTGGAAACGGCTTGAAAACAATCTAAATCGCTCTTTAAGCCTCATTTTAGAATTAAGCCAGTCATTACAATAATTGATTAATTCGACGAAGTACTTTTGTTTTGCCAAGCACTTCCATTGTATTCGGCAATTCTGGTCCATGCATTTGTCCAGTTACCGCAACACGAATTGGCATGAAGAGTTGTTTACCTTTAATGCCAGTTTCTTTTTGGACTTCTTTAATTTTCTTTTTAATTTCAGCAGCTTCAAATGGCTCTAACGCTTCTAATTTACCATATAGTGCATTCATTAATTCAGGAACTTGTTCACCATTCAACACTTCTTGTGAAGCTTCGTCTAATTCTTTTTCGTCTCGGAAAAATAGCTCTGATAAAGGTACAATTTCTCCAGCATAGCTCATTTGTTCTTGATAAAGTGCCACGAGCTTACGTCCCCAGTCTAATTCAGCTTCTGATGGTGATTCAGGTATCAAACCAGCTTTAATCATATGCGGTAATGTCATCTCAAAAACTGTTTCCGAATCTTTTTCTTTCATGTATTGGTTGTTAATCCAAGCCAATTTTTGTTTATCGAAAAATGCAGGTGATTTTGATAGACGCTTTTCAGTAAAGATATCGATCAATTGTTCTTTAGAAAAGATTTCTTCTTCACCTTCAGGAGACCATCCTAATAATGCGATAAAGTTAAATAATGCTTCTGGTAAATAACCTAATTCTTTATATTGCTCAATAAACTGTAAAATTTGACCGTCACGTTTGCTTAACTTTTTGCGTTGCTCATTCACGATTAATGTCATATGTGCAAAACGAGGCGGTTCCCAACCAAATGTTTCATAAATCATTAATTGTTTCGGTGTGTTAGAAATATGGTCATCGCCACGAATCACATCTGTAATTTCCATATAGTGATCATCTACAGCAACTGCAAAGTTGTATGTTGGAATACCATCTTTTTTCACAATTACCCAGTCGCCGAAGTTATCAGATTCAAAAGAAACTGTCCCTTTCACCATGTCATCGAACTGATATGTTTTATTTTGTGGTACACGTAAACGAATAGCAGGCTTACGTCCCTCTGCTTCAAATTGCTGTCTTTCTTCTTCTGTTAGATGGGCATGTTTACCACCATAACGTGGCATCTCACCGCGTTCGATTTGTGCTTGACGCTCTGCTTCTAATTCTTCTTCCGTCATGTAACATTTGTACGCTTTGTCTTCAGCTAACAATTGATCCACAAGAGGTTGATAAATGTGACCACGTTCAGATTGACGATATGGACCATAACCTTTATCTTGATCCACAGATTCATCCCAATCTAAACCTAACCATTTTAAATTTTCAAATTGTGAAGCTTCACCATCGGCAAGGTTACGCTTAGTATCCGTGTCTTCAATACGAATCACAAAGTCTCCATCATAGTGTTTCGCGAATAAATAGTTAAATAATGCAGTACGTGCGTTACCGATATGCAAATAACCTGTTGGGCTTGGTGCATATCTGACTCTTACTCGGTTACTCATTTCGTTCACTCCTGTTTTGTTCTTCAATTTTTTAATTATAACATGTCATATGATATTGTGTATATGTTACTTTCAACTATGCTTGCGTTGTTAAAGATACGATTGCTTGTGCTGCGATACCTTCTTGACGACCTGTAAAACCTAACTTTTCACTTGTCGTTGCTTTTACATTGACTTGTTGTATTGCGACTTCAAACAAATCAGCAATGACAGCACGCATTTCATCAATATAAGGGCGGAATTTAGGGCGCTCAGCAATGATGGTTGCGTCAATATTATTAATAATATAGCCTTCATCTTTAACTTGTTCATATGCAGCGACTAACAACTTTTTAGAATCTGCATCTTTGAACTGTGGGTCTGTGTCAGGGAATAATTTTCCAATATCTCCTAGTGCACATGCACCTAACATAGCGTCAGTGATAGCATGAAGTAAAACATCGGCATCGCTGTGGCCTTTTAACCCGTGTGTATGCGGCACTTCAATACCACCGATAATTAATGGGCGCGTTTCGTCAAAAGCATGAACGTCATAACCTAATCCAACTCTATACATGATTTTCTTTTCTCCTTTTATCAAATATTGCTTCCGCATATGTAAGGTCTTCTTCTGTCGTTACTTTAATATTATCATAGTCACCTTCAACCATATAAATCGGCTGGCCAGAAGCTTCTAAAAGCGAGGCGTCATCAGTGCCATTGATTTTTTTAGTCACCGCATCATCATAGGCTGTTTTTAAATGCTGAAATTTAGAACCCTGTGGTGTTTGAACTTGCCATAAAGCGGAACGGTCTAAAGTTTGTGACACAAACTGATTTTGAACCAATTTAATCGTGTCTTTCGCTTTAACACCTACAATAGCCGCGCCATATGCTTCGATTGCTAAAGTAACCTCTTTAATGGTTTGGTGTGTAATAAAAGGTCTCGCGCCATCATGGACGAGTACAACTTCATCTTCAGCCACATTCATATGTTGGATAACTTTATGAATGCTTTCTTGGCGTTCTTTCCCGCCTTCAATTAAGCCTTTAATTTTATTATAAGGCGCTAAAATATTTTGTAATCGCTCACGGTCTCTTGGATGGATGGCTAAATAAATGCTTTCACATTGATCATCTTTTTGAAATACGTCTATCGTATGTTCTAAAATTGTACGTCCTGCAACACGAATCAATAATTTATTATAAGCACGTCCCATTCGATTTCCGGTACCTGCTGCCGGTATGATCACATGATAATTTGTCATTTATTCCTCCACCTTTTTTGCAAATATGATGCGCCCAGAAGCTGTCTGTAACATACTAATCACTTCCAAAGGAATCGTTTGATTAATATATTGCTTCGCATCGTCGACCACGACCATCGTTCCGTCATCAAAATAACCTACACCTTGACCCGGTTCTTTACCTACTTTAGTTATCATAAGGTCAAATCGGTCTCCTTGATGCACTTCTGGACGAATTGCGTCTGATAAATCATTAACATTCAACACTTTAATGCCTTGAATACTACAAACTTTGTTTAAATTATAATCCGTTGTAATCACGTGAGCACGATAATGTTGCGCCAATCTTACGAGTAAATCATCAATATCATGGTGACTTCGCTGTGGATGAACAATACGTGTCGGATGTTTTGACATATGAATCGCATTAAGAATCTCTAAGCCACGACGCCCTTTGTCACGTTTAATACTATCATTAGCATCAGCCACAACTTGCAACTCGTTAATCACACCTTGCGGAATTAAAATCTCACCATCTATAAAGCCCGCTTCCATAATTTTTAATATTCTACCATCTATAATTGCGCTCGTATCAATAATTTTCGGTACAGCGTTACGCGCGCTAATTGCCATCGAACGTGCCATGTTTTCCGGTAAAAACAGCAACATTTCATCTCGTTTTTTAAGACCGAATTGGAAACCTAAATAACTTAAAATTAAAGTTAAAATAATCGGGATAATACGATTAATAAAGTCTGTCCCAATAAATTCTAAAATAAAAGAAATCATAACAGAAATGAGCAAGCCCATAAACAGACCAATTGTCGCAAATATAATTTCAATCGCACTGTATCCTAACACAAATTGCTCTAAGTCTTTAATAGCATATGCAATACGTGGAATAAACCAACCAAATAATAAAAACATCAAAACTGTACCCATAAACGCTGCAAAATAGCTATTTTCTATCATCGGTGGATGACTGACTTCAAAGTCTACAACAATCTCAGGAATCAATACAATGCCTAAGACACTCCCGATAACAATGTACGATAGGATAACGAGCAGTTTGACAAAATCCATTTTTCCTCCCTCCTTTCTATTTTTTTATGGCATATTTTAATGCTTCATTTACAGTAGAAACACCAATCACTTCAATACCTTGCGGGAATTGCCATCCCCCTATATTTGTTTTAGGTAAGATCACACGTTTAAAACCGAGTTTTGCCGCTTCTTGTACCCGTTGTTCGATACGGGAAACGCGTCGTACTTCCCCTGTTAATCCAACTTCTCCAATAAAACAATCTAATCCATCGACAGCTTGGTCTTTAAAACTTGATGCTGTTGCGATAATAATACTTAAGTCCACTGCTGGCTCAGACAACTTCACGCCTCCTGCTACTTTAATATAGGCGTCTTGTTGTTGTAATAAATAGCCTTCTTTTTTCTCTAACACTGCCATTAATAAACTCAAGCGATTATGATCAATACCTGTAGCCATTCGTCTAGGATTATTGAATGTCGTCGGCGTAACGAGTGCTTGTACTTCAATAAGTAATGGACGTGTCCCTTCCATCGTCGCAACGATCGTTGAGCCAGGTACATTGGTAGAACGCTCTTCTAAAAACATCTCTGATGGGTTCAATACACTTTTCAATCCGGATTGTTTCATTTCGAATATGCCCATTTCATTCGTAGAACCAAAACGGTTTTTAACAGCTCTTAAAATACGATAAGCATGATGTTCATCGCCTTCGAAATACAACACCGTATCCACCATGTGTTCTAACAAACGCGGTCCAGCAATTTGGCCTTCTTTTGTCACATGTCCTACAATGAAAGTAGCAATATTCATTTGTTTTGCAATATGCATTAAGCTTTGTGTACTTTCACGAACTTGTGACACGGATCCTGGAGCCGAACTAATCTCTGGATGATAAATCGTTTGAATTGAGTCCACTACAATAAGCTCCGGTTCAATTTTCTTCACTGCTTCATGAATCACTTCTAAGTCGGTCTCAGCAAAAACATTCAATTGACTCGCATCTTCGTCAAGTCGATCCGCCCTTAACTTTGTTTGATTAAGTGACTCCTCACCTGTAATATATAATACATTTTTACTTTGGGAGAGTGCTGCACACATTTGTAATAACAGCGTTGATTTCCCTATACCTGGGTCACCACCAATGAGGACGAACGATCCTTCTACGATACCTCCACCGAGTACACGGTTAAACTCATCACTATTTGTTAGGATACGCGGTGCTTGTTCTTGTTTAATTTCATTTAGTTTTTGAATTTTGGAAGTACTCGTTTTTTGAGATCTGACCCCATGTTTAGGGCTCGCTACTTTTTGTTCTATCGA
The DNA here is from genome assembly GCF_011174885.1 of Staphylococcus sp. 191. Classification (NCBI taxonomy): domain Bacteria; kingdom Bacillati; phylum Bacillota; class Bacilli; order Caryophanales; family Staphylococcaceae; genus Staphylococcus; species Staphylococcus sp. 191. Next base: position 49,300 of record NZ_PNRJ01000013.1, read on the forward strand.
CTCTTCCATTGTATTCCATGCACCACAATTTGGGCATTTGCCCATCCATTTTGGAGATTGATAACCACAAGCTGTACATTCAAATATCACTTTCTTTTTCGCCACAAGGCCACCCCCATCTCTTCGGATAACATATCTATTTTATACTTGTTAAAGATTTAAGACAAATTTTGCGTAAGGCTGGTTGTACTTCACACTACAACCTATGAAATAAAGCGCAATCATTCAATGTTCATCGCAATTAACACCGTATCCATTGTCGATTTTAATACATATCTAAACTTTACTTGTGTGCCTGTTGCAAGCATTCGGATACTGGTCAACTTGAACAAAAACAAAGCTACTTAACAAAAGGATAACAATGCTAATGATTTTCTATTTTATATCTATCACTCTAATAAATACAACATAAAAGGAGACGATCTCTTATTTATCATAAGATTTAATCGTCTCCTTAAAAGCATGTGACTCAAAAGCAAATGGTTATGCACTCTTTTTTAATCACTTTAAATACGTCAGTTCTTTTCAGACATTTTTACGATGATGCTTCAGATGTTGTTGCTTGATCTGATTCTCGTTCAGAAATGTCGTATTGGAAAGATTCACCGTCAAAGTCAACAGTAACGTTTTTACCTTCTAATTCTTTACCTTCTAAGATTAACTCACTTAAGTTATCTTCAACTGTTTTTTGAATTGCGCGAATTAATGGACGTGCACCATATTCTGGATCATAACCTTCAGCGGCAATTTTATCTTTCGCTGCATCTGTAACACTCACATGAATGTTTTGTTCAGATAAGCGATCTGTTAATTTACCTACCATCATTGTTACGATTTCTTTCAATTCTTCTTTATTAAGTTTGTGGAATACAATGATGTCGTCAACACGGTTTAAGAACTCTGGACGGAACGCATTTTTCAATTCTTTCATCATTGTTTTTCGAATTGTTTCGTAGTCGTTACCTTCTGAATTGCCACCAAAGCCTGCAAATCGTTGGTCTTGCAATTCTTGTGCACCGACGTTAGAAGTCATAATAATGACTGTATTTCTGAAATCTACTCGGCGACCTTTCGTGTCAGTCAAGTGACCATCGTCTAACACTTGTAATAAGATGTTAAATACATCTGGGTGCGCTTTTTCAATTTCATCAAATAAAATAACTGAGTATGGTTTACGACGTACTTTTTCAGTTAATTGACCTCCGTCATCGTGACCTACATATCCAGGAGGGGCACCAACCAAACGACTCACTGCATGTTTTTCCATAAACTCACTCATGTCAACGCGAATCATCGCATCTTCTTCACCAAACATAGATTGCGCTAATGCACGCGCAAGTTCTGTTTTACCTACACCTGTTGGTCCTAGGAAAATAAAGCTACCAATTGGACGTTTAGGATCTTTTAAGCCTGCACGCGCACGACGAACGGCTTTAGAAATAGCAGCAACTGCATCATCTTGACCAATTACACGTTGGTGTAATGTTTCTTCCAAGTTGAGTAATCGATCTGATTCTGTTTCGTTCAAACGTGTTAGTGGAATACCTGTCCAACCCGCAATAACTTCTGCAATATCTTCAGGGACAAGTGTTGTGTGTTGGCCACCTTGGTTATTTTTCCATTCATTTTTAGCTTCTTCGTACTGCGTTTCTAATTTTGTTTGCTTATCTCTTAGATTTGCAGCATTTTCGAATTCTTGTGCGTGGACTGCAGCATCTTTTTCTTTTTTCACCTGTTCAATTTGTACTTCAATCTCTTTTAAGCTTGTTGGTGTTGTATGGCTTTTTAAGCGTACTTTTGAACTAGCTTCATCAATTAAATCAATCGCTTTATCTGGTAAGAAACGATCTTGTACATAACGATTACTTAATTTTGCAGCAGCTTCAATCGCTTCGTCGGAAATGTTAATTCTGTGGTGTGCTTCATAACGATCACGTAAGCCTTTTAAAATTTCAATTGTATCCGTAACACTTGGTTCATCTACTTGTACTGGTTGGAAACGTCGTTCAAGTGCAGCATCTTTTTCGATGTGTTTACGGTACTCATCTAATGTTGTGGCACCAATACATTGTAGTTCACCACGTGCAAGGGCAGGTTTTAAAATATTTGAGGCGTCAATTGCACCTTCTGCACCACCCGCACCAATGAGTGTATGCAATTCGTCAATGAATAAAATGACATTGCCTGCTTGGTGAATTTCTTCCATTACTTTCTTAAGACGTTCTTCAAACTCACCACGGTATTTTGTACCTGCGACAACAGTTCCCATATCTAAAGACATGACACGTTTATCTTTTAATGTTTCTGGAACTTCATTGTTGACGATTGCTTGAGCAAGACCTTCCGCAATAGCAGTTTTACCTACCCCAGGTTCACCGATAAGAACAGGATTGTTTTTTGTACGTCGACTTAACACTTCAATCACACGTGTAATTTCAGCATTTCGGCCTACCACTGGATCTAACGTACCGTCTTTAGCAATAACTGTTAAATCTCTTGCTAATCCATCTAAAGTTGGTGTGTTGTTTGATTTAGCTGCTTGTGCACCTTTATTAGACATTTCTGGGCTACCTAACGCTTTAACAACTTGTGCACGTGCTTTAGTAATATTTAAATCTAAGTTTGCAAATACACGTGCAGCTACACCTTCGTTTTCACGGATTAAGCCAAGTAAAATGTGCTCTGTTCCTACAAAGTTGTGCTGTAATTTACGTGCTTCATCCATTGAAAGTTCAATGACCTTTTTAGCACGTGGTGTATAGTGTAACGCGCCCATTTGTTCTTGACCATGTCCAATCAATTTTTCTACTTCTGCAACAACTTTATCTTCTGTAATATCAAAACTTTCTAATACTTTTGCCGCAATACCTTCTGGTTCTTTCATTAAACCTAGTAGTAAGTGCTCTGTTCCAATATTAGAGTGATTTAAGCGAATTGCCTCTTCTTGTGCATGTGCTAAAACACGCTGCGCACGTTCTGTTAATCTTCCAAATAACATATGCCAACCTCCTAGTTTTATATATGCGTTCTTAAAATTTCTGCTCTTTTGGCTTCAATGGATTGTTCTTCTGCATCATCAATTAAAAATGGCGATTGAATCGCAATCATTAATTCATTAAATCGAAAGTCTTCCATTTCTAAAATGCCCAAATCAACACCTAATTTAATATCACTTAAACGATATGATGCTTCCTCTACCGAAATTAAACGACTATATTTTAATATACCCAATGAACGATAGATTCTATCAAGTGTCTCAGTATGATTGTGTTGATTTAAACGATCTCGTAATGCGAGTTCTTCATTAATAATTTGATGAACTAATTCTGTTAATGCATCAATAATTTCTTGTTCACTTTTACCAAGTGTTAATTGATTTGAAACTTGATAAACATGTCCATAAACTTGCGAACCTTCACCGTAAATGCCTCTAATCGTAAAACCAAATCGGTTAATCGTTTGTGCAATACGATTCATTCGCTTCATAATAGACAACCCTGGCAAGTGCAACATCACACTCGCACGCATACCTGTGCCAACATTCGTCGGACAAGTTGTCAAATAACCCAGTTGTTCATCATAACTGATATCGAGTGAAGCATCTAAGACGTCATCTATTTTAGAAGCTTTTTGATAAAGCGTATCTAATGATAAATCGTTGCCCATTGCTTGAATACGTATATGGTCCTCTTCATTTACCATTACACTAATAGATTCATCTTCGTTCAACAATACAGCAGATGCGGGTTGCTTTGTCAGCTCTGGGCTAATTAAATGCTTAGCCACTAACTTATATTTACTTTGTTGATCTAATTCATCTAATCTTAAAACTTTCATATCCTTTAAAACATCTTGAACTTCATTAATCACACGATGTCCTTCCTCTTCAGACGGGAACATCAAAGGATGTACATGATTTTCAAGATTACGCGCTAACCGAATACGTGAAGACATAATCACAGGTTGTGATTGAACTTCTTGCATCCAATCACTCATGTGCTGATCAAGATTATTCGTCATCAGATTTGGACACCTCACTTTGTTGTTGGAGTGCTTGAATTTCATCTCGTACAATCGCCGCTTCTTCAAAAGCTTGTTTTGAAACAAGTGATTCAAGATGTGCACGTTTTTCTTCAAGTTGTTTTTTCAATGCCCGTTTTTGTTGTGACGACTGTGGACATTTTCCAGAATGTTCAATATGACCACCTTGGACACGTCTCACAATGTCATAAACATCTTCTTTGAAAGTTTGATAACAATCATGACAGCCGAACTTGCCGACATGCGCAATATCTTTTAATGTCATTTGACAAGTTGGACAGCGCTTTTCTTCTCGATAAACCACTTGATCGACACTCAAGCCGTGTTTAGCTGCCAAATGTTGTAAAATTTGTTTGATGACAAAAGTCCCTTCAACATCCTCTGCTTCTTGCCAATCATCGTCAGACTGTCCATAGATAGGTTGCTGTGACAATTTGACTTGCTGACGGTAAGGGATTGTCGCTTGATGTCGTTCAAGTTTGTATTTATCGGTATTCATAGCACATCATCCTTTAATAATAGTTAATAACCGGTAGTAGGCGTTTCAAAATATTTGCCCGGATAATATCTCTTGCGGCCACATCCATTTTCAATGTTTCCCTATCTACAATCGCTGCAATCATTTTGGCTTCTCTTTCAGTAATCAAGTTGTTTTCCAACAAACCATCTATGATATAAAGCGCTTGTTGCTGAGAAATGGCAGGTCCAATTAATTCCATCAGACGTTTAATATAATTCCCTTGATCTTTTGTTTCAACTTTTGTGATTCGAATATACCCGCCGCCACCACGTTTACTTTCTATTTCATAACCATGTTCATTCGTGAATCGTGTTTTGATGACATAATTCAACTGAGATGGTACGCAATCAAAACGCTGTGCAATGTTTGCGCGTTGAATTTCAACAACGTCATCTTGTGCTTCTTCAAATAACTTTTTAATGTACTGTTCTATGATGTCAGACATATTGTGCATCGTATCACCTCTTTTGACCATCTTTGACTATATTATAGAACCCACTTTGACCTTTTTCAACCAATTTGATTTTAAATTTATAAAATTGCTATGTTACTGCTTACATTTTTGGTGTATGATAGTTCTAGTGAAATTTAATTTTGAAAAGCAGAGGTGGAACTCACATGCATATTTTAATTGGGGTTGTTGGGATTGTTGTATTTTTAGCCCTAGCTTTTTTAGCAAGTTCTGATAAAAAGCACGTTCGTTGGCAATATATTGGCATCATGCTTGTTATCCAACTTGTTTTAGCATTTTTCTTACTTAAAACAAATATTGGGATTCAAATTGTCGGCGGTATTGCTACTGGGTTTGGTTATTTATTAAAACAAGCTGCAGTCGGTGTCGATTTTGTATTTGGTGGTTTAGCCAACAAAGGCGCATCGCCTTTCTTCTTTAATGTATTACTGCCAATTATTTTTATTTCCGCGTTGATTGGTATTTTGCAATACACAAAAATCTTACCATTAATTATTAACGTTCTTGGATTTTTAATTTCTAAAATTAACGGTATGGGTCGTTTAGAATCATATAATGCGGTAGCTTCTGCTATTTTAGGACAATCCGAAGTGTTCATTTCATTAAAAAAACAACTTCCTTATATTCCTAAACATCGCTTATATACATTAACCGCTTCAGCAATGTCTACAGTATCAGCATCAATTGTCGGTGCCTACTTTACACTTGTTGAACCTAAATATGTTGTAACCGCAGTGGTATTAAACTTATTCGGTGGTTTCATTATTGCCTCTATTATTAATCCATATAAAGTCAACGAAGAAGACGACAAATTATTGATTGAAGAAGAGAAAAAGCAACAATCTTTCTTTGAAATGTTGGGCGAATATATCTTAGATGGATTTAAAGTTGCTGTTATTGTAGGTGCGATGTTAATCGGTTATATCGCTTTAATCTCATTACTCAATGGTATCGTAGGCGGTATTATCAGTTTAGTTTCTGGTGGTCAATTGGATTGGAATTTCCAAACATTGATTGGTTTCATTTTCGCACCATTAGCATTTTTAACAGGTATTCCTTGGCATGATGCAGTTCATGCAGGTTCAATTATGGCTACAAAGCTTCTATCTAATGAATTTGTAGCAATGACTGAATTAGGAAAAGCAAACGGGCTTTCACCTCGTACACTAGGTGTTGTCTCTGTATTCTTAGTATCTTTTGCGAATTTCAGTTCGATCGGTATTATTTCCGGAGCCATTAAATCTTTAAATGATGAAAAAGGTGACATGGTTGCACGCTTTGGACTTAAATTATTATTTGGTGCTACATTAGTATCATTTGTGTCTGCAACAATCGCAGGTTTCTTCTTATAATTGAAATCGAATTTTTTATAAAAAGAAGCGCTAAGATGATTTATTAATAGAAAATCATCTTAGCGCTATTTATTTTGGGATTGATTTCCAGCTCAATCGCTTTGATATTTGATGTCCTTATCATCCTAGATTATCACTTGATGCATAACCATGAGATTGGATAAGGACAACTATCATTCAGCTGCGGTTCTTTGCGATGTGCTGTTCGGGATAACCTGTTCTATAAAATACTGTGTCATACTGTAATCATCTGTTAATTCTGGATGAAATGAGATTCCTAAGTATTGATTTTGACGAACTGCGATAATCTTATCTTCAACTCGACCTAAAATCTCTACATGTGGCGCTGCAGATTGGATATGAGGCGCTCTAATAAAGACACCCTCTACAGGTTGATTTATCCCTTTAATTTGAAGCTCTGATTCAAAACTGTCAATTTGACGACCAAATGAATTGCGTTCTACAGTAATATCCAATTTTTGTAAATAGCCTTCTTCGTCAACGATATCTTGCGCAAGCACAATCAAGCCTGCACAAGTGCCAAACATTGGCAATTGTGATTCGCGTAATGCTTCTTTAAAACCATAAAGTCCCATTAAGCGACGTAACGTTGTTGACTCACCACCAGGGATAATTAACCCTTCTATTTCTTCTAATTGTGCTACTTTTTTAATTGGCACACCTTCATGCCCCGTAGCTTCAATATGTCGAATGTGCTCACGAACAGCACCTTGTAATGCAAGTACTCCGATTTTCATTTTACCAACCACGCTCTTGCATACGTTCTTCTAATGAAAGTTGATTAATATCTAATCCTTTCATTGCAGTACCTAATTTTTTAGCTAACTCGCCAATGAGTTTGTAGTCTTGATAATGTGTTGTCGCTTGTACAATAGCTTTAGCAAAAGTTTCTGGATCTTCTGATTTAAAGATACCTGAACCAACGAATACACCATCTGCACCTAATTCCATCATTAATGCGGCGTCTTGAGGTGTTGCGACACCACCAGCTGCAAAGTTTACAACCGGTAAGCGACCATGTGCTTTAATATCTTTTAAGATTTCATAAGGTGCACCTAAGTTTTTCGCTTCAGTCATTAATTCGTCATCACTCATCACTGTGATACGCGCCACTTCTTGATTAACTTGGCGCATATGACGTACCGCTTCAACGATATTTCCTGTACCTGGTTCGCCTTTAGTTCGAAGCATCGCAGCACCTTCGCCAATACGACGTGCAGCTTCTCCTAAGTTTCGGCATCCACATACAAATGGTACGGTATAATCACTTTTCTTTAAGTGGAAGACTTCATCAGCAGGTGTTAATACTTCTGATTCATCAATGTAGTCCACACCCATTGCTTCTAAAACCCTTGCTTCTGTAATATGGCCAATACGACATTTAGCCATGACTGGAACAGATACCGCATTCATTACTTCTTCTACTATAGAAGGATTACAAGCACGTGCGACACCACCAGCAGCACGAATATCTGATGGTACACGCTCAAGTGCCATGACTGCAACAGCACCAGCTTCTTCCGCAATTTTTGCTTGTTCAGCGTTAACCACGTCCATGATAACGCCACCTTTTTGCATTTCTGCCATACCGCGTTTAACACGCTCTGATCCGATTAATTTTGACATAGGTGATTGTCCTCCTTTTCATACGTTCACAAGTAGATTATACTAATAACTGAACTGGTTAAAGTGTCAGAATAACAAAAAATAAGCGGGTCAGATTGGAGTAATAAGATGGAAATGTTAATGTTCGATATCCAGCAGTCACAAAATTCACCTATCTACATTCAACTATATGAAAATATTAAAAAAAGTATAATTAATGGGAGTATGCAAGAGGGTGAAAAATTGCCTTCAAAAAGACAACTCAGTCAGTACTTATCTGTAAGCCAAACGACTGTTGAGAATGCGTATGCACAACTTATAGATGAGGGCTATATTTATAGCAAACCTAAATCTGGGTTTTATATTAGTGCGATTGAGACGCTCCCCTTTATTAACGAAAACCCTGCACCATCACCACAACGTTCCTTAACATCAGAACATAACCCTCAATATGCATTCAAATTAGGGATGGTGGATCAAACTCATTTTCCTTTTGAGCAATTTCGTAAATATGCGAAAGAAGCATTTGAGGAACCTCAATATCCGCTAGTTGAGATAGGTCATAGACAAGGTGACTATGCATTAAGACAACAAATTAGTCAGTATTTATTTCATAGCCGCGGGGTACAAGCGACACCCGAACAAGTGATTGTCGCTTCTTCAACTGAACAATTGTTGTCTATCATTACAGATCTATTACCATCCCATAGCCAATTCATGTTAGAAGACCCTATTTATCCTCAAGTCCATCAATTACTAAAGCGAAAGCATATTCCTTTTCGCTTTATTCCAGTAGAAAAAGATGGGATTGCAATTGAAACAATAAACCAAACTGAAGATAACATCGTATACATTACACCGAGTCATCAATTTCCGAGTGGGGTAACGATGCGTTTGAATAAACGGATGCAACTCCTAAAATGGGCACATCAAAGCAAAGATCGATTTATTATTGAAGATGACTACGATTCAGAATTTCGATATGAAGGTAAGCCCATTCCCGCACTTCAAGGTCTCGATCAATCAGGACGTGTCATTTATGTGAGTACTTTCTCAAAATCTATTTCACCATCCATTCGTATCGCCTACGCAGTTTTACCTGAAGCATTACTTCAACGTTATCATGCACTTCAAAATCTTGAAGGAGGGACTGTTCCGAGACATACACAATTTATGGTCACACGTTTTATGCAGACCAATCAATTTGAGCGTCATTTAAATCGGATGCGAAAAATTTACAGACAAAAGCGAGATAAAGTTTTAAACGCTTTAAAACAGTACCCCGAATTATTCACTATCAACGGTGAAAAAACAGGTATGCATTTTATTATTACCATCCAAAATGGTTGGGATAAAGCAACATGTATCCGTCAGCTTAAAGCAAATGATATCGATATCCATCCCCTTTCTGATTATTCATTCGACAAAGTAAAAGGGCCCCCTCGTTTTGTATTGGGATTTGGTGGGATTCCTATGGATAAAATTGAAGCACACACACAACAACTCATTGCTAGTTTTAATGCAGACTAAGACAGAACTCAATGCTATCAACCACTGACAGATCTCTGATAATCAAATCAATGTAAGATAGGCCTCTATTGGCAAAAGGCTTTCAGTAAATCATCATAAAAAGGGATCACGTACACTAAATTGATTTTAGACACGCAATCCCTTTTTTCTATATGACTAAATAAATAGACTAATCTTTTAATAAATTTGGATTTCTATGATTTTGATAATCGTAAAGTTCAATATTTTGTAACTGCATCAATGAGCGACGTAACTGCGCATAGTACTCTAATTTAGGTAGATCTATCAATTGAGTTTGGTATCGCCCTTGCTCAAATAATTTAGCAACATTTTCAAAAGCAACTAAATACTGTCCCATAGCTTCGTTATTCAAGTATTTAGGCTTATCATCATATAAGGCTTGAATTAACTTAAAACTCATCTGTTCAAGTATAAACATTGCTGGATATAAATACTGTGTCCGCTTTCGATTAGATAGCAACTCGCCATAAGCAAAACGATACATGGTTTCCATATTATCGATATTGAGTTTTAGCCGTAGCCTTTCACGATAACGATTGTATGATGTCTCTTCACTTTTACTAGAAAATATAGTGTGAAACATTTGTGCTTCAATACGAGTCACATCGGCAATAATTTCGGGCAAGCGTTTGGAAGCAAGACGTCTTCCGATAATCATCACACCTATCACAGCGATTAAAATCCCTACTGTTGTATCTAATAATCTCGGCACCGCAATCATAATCGTTAAGTTACCTTGAGCAAGACCACTCAGTAAAATCACTTGAACTGTAATCGCAAACATCGCTAGAGCATAATTCGCACCAATCAACATCTCAGTTAACGCACCACTTAAACAGAGTAAAATGACTGCAATGATAAGGGGCGGATGAAACATTAAAATCATGACTGCAATCCCTACACCTACAATCGTTCCAAACCAACGTGCACCTGCGCGCTCAACACTGGCAATCGTCGTACCACCAAGTAAAACCGTATGGGCACTTAATGGAATCCAGTACGCCCTTTCAAAGTCAAAAATTAAAGCAATCAAAATGGCAATGCCTATAATGACTGAATATTTTACTGTAGAGATAAAATTCATTGACTCTGGCGTTAAATTATAACGTAATCTTTTCCAATACTGAGGCGATTGGATAGTCTCATTTTTAGAAATTGTAGCATCGGGGGCAGTTAAAATTTCATCAACTTTAAAAATCAATTCCACTAAATTTTCATACTCTGGTGAGACATCCACATGTTTTTTCCAAGTGTGATGGCTATGTGACGGAGCTAAAATTTGGTTCATCACAAACGTCACCATATCAGATATAATTTCAGGAATAGGCCGATGCCCCTTCGCATTGAGCTCTAATAACTCTGAGTAAATCCCTTCAGCAGCATGATGTAATAACGTCAAACGTTGAGAATCAATGGACTTGTTCTTTAGAAGTGAGCGCGATGTTTGAAGTATTTCAGAAGTAGAAATTAAAGTACGAACGACTGTCTTCGTTAAGTCATTAAACTTTACTTGATCATTGAAGTGGTCAATGAGCGACTGGATTTGCTTAAACTCTTGAGCAACTGCATCATACTCCGGCTGTTCTTTTCTCAGCTTAATCTCAATGTAAACAAACAAGAGAGCCATTAAACCCCCTACTCCTACCATAGCACCTCGAAACGCAAAAGCTTGTGGGTCATGAGGCATCACGCTCGATAAGCTATATGCAATAATAAAGAACGTAGATGAAGGACCGGGAATGTTAAGAGTACTGAAAATATAGTATGGCACTACCGCTACAATTAAAAGACAAATTCCAAATAATAAAGGCGTGCCTGAAGTTAATGTCCCTAACATCATTGCCACCGTCAGGCCTAAAGCCGAAAAAGTAACCGCCCGTAATCGGGAATTAAATGTCCCCTTAAAGACATAGATATTGGCAAACGTTCCAATTGTCGCAAGGAGTGTCGCTGAAAAGTTATTAAAAATCATCCCAAAACATAGTGGTAAAAACATTAACAGTCCTTGACGAAACGCCCGTTGAAAATCAATTTTATGACGATCTATATAGGTCACATTTTTTAAATAGTTCATCATCGAGGTGCTCCCCTCCCTTATATTTACCGTCTTACCTCTATATATATAAAAGAAAAATCGTCGAGCATACTTTGCTTATTTGATATTTAAGACGGTACAATCCAATCACTTTCAAATACTTTCTAATGATTTTCCTAAAGTATTACAACTTCTACGATTGATGATCACGTCCCATATTGTAACATGACAGATTCCATGTTGGTGTCATCATTATCATTTTTATGGTAAACGCTGCAATATATGTAGAATCATTGTAGTAAGAGACTAATTGTTTTTATACTCGAAATAAAAAATAACGGTTAGTGATTATTTTACCAACCGTTAAAAATATATAACATATAAAAATACATCCCAAAAGGTGAGAAATCATCTTTTGGGATGTATGCGGCTCATCGCATCCAATTATGCGTTAATTTTTGCTTGGCAACGTCCTACTCTCGCGGAACGTCAGTCCGACTACCATCGGCGCTAAAGAGCTTAACTT
>NZ_PNRJ01000014.1:0-58742 GCF_011174885.1 Staphylococcus sp. 191
ATCCCCTTCCCTCCCTTTCATCTCACCTTCGACATCTTTCGTTGATTTGAATTCGTCAAAAGCTAAGTGCTCAGGTAAAACATGATGTGCCTGTGTTTTCACCGAAATGGCGATGGACAGTTGAAGGTGATACACACAGACTTTCAGCGACATCCTTTTCTGAGATGACTTTAGATAGTTTCCGCGTCATCATGCGTTTGACCTCATTTGAGATCGTACATCGGGGCTGAATATAGGGTGTTTGAGCTGTAAAGGTTTGTTGGCAAGCTTTACAGTAAAAGCGCTGCTTCTTCAATTTTAAATAGGCAGGTCTTTCAAAAATTAATCCCATATAAACTTTCGTTTTACGAAAGCCATGTTTAATAATTAAATGGGCATCATTTTTAATTCCACAACACGAACAAGCACTGGGATGATATGTCAATTGGCCTTCGTATAATAATGCCTTTACGTTTTTATGTACATGTAATCCTAGATTTTGAGTGATTTTTAAATTTTTGACTTTAATTCCAAGCATTTCTGATATATCATTACACATAGGCACAATATCTCCTTAATCGTTGGTTTGGTCACTTACAATTATAGAGATATTTGTGCTTTTTTAATATCAAAAATTAAAATAACGGTCAGTGACTATTTCACCAACCGTTAAAAATATATAACCATTAATTTTAGATAAAATTGTTTTATTATAAAATGGGATAATATGGCGTAGTAATTTTGGTAAAAGAACATTGCCCAAATAAAACTTTCAGCTCAATACTTTTGTTAAAACTCTATTTTTTAGTTTCATCCTTTACTGTGCCTTTAATTGTACTTTTTGTATTATCAGTGACACGACCTGTAATCGAACCTGTTTGTTTTTCAGACATATTTTGCACCTCTTTTCTATAAAGTCAAATTAAAACGAATTATTTTAATTACAACATTATCCTTTAAAACAATCAAATCATATGGTTATTTAATCATATGCATTCAACATAATGCTCTACAATCTTAATAAAAATTGTTAAAATAGTTTTAATACATATATAAGGAAGAACCTCTCATGATGAAAAAATGGCTATGTTGCTTTGCGTTGCTTTTACTTTTTGGTTGTCAACAGGACACTTCACGATCTCAAGATGCACTCACTGTTTATTCACCCTACCCACAAGAATTAATTCGGCCACTTTTGAAAGATTTTGAACAGCAGTACGATGTGAAAGTAAATCTTATTGAAGGTTCAACACAAGTATTACTTTCAGATATTCATCGAACTCCGTTAGAAGCGCGAGGTGATGTGTTTGTGGGTGGCGTATTAAGCGAAACCATTGATCATTCAGATGATTTTGTCCCCTACCGAGTATCTGATGTAGACAAATTTCATGATTTTGAATCCAAAAATCATTTAGTTACGCCTTTTATGTTGATGCCTACAGTGATTGTTGTCAATAAAGATTTAATAGGGTCCATTCCGGTCAGAGGTTATGAAGATTTATTGCAACCTCCACTAAATGCACGTGTTGCTTATTCTAACCCTTACACCACTACGACAGGTTACCAACATATGCGCGCTTTATATCACTTACATCATAATACGCAAACAATTAAGCAGTTTCAGCACCATGCCGTGCAATTGGAAAAGTCTTCTCAAGTCGTAGAACAGGTCGCAAAGGGCCGTTATTATGCAGGCTTAAGCTATGAACTCGATGCTCGAAGATGGATGAAAAAAGGTTATCCATTAAAATTAGTCTACCCTACTGAGGGGACTGTGATTAATATAGATGGCATCGCACTCGTTCATAATGCACATCCAAATTCAAAAAGAGAAGCACTCGTCAAATATTTAACTGGTCGTGCAGTTCAAACCCGTTTAGCGCAAGAATTTGGTGTCAAACCGATTCGTAAAGACGTGGCAGAAGTTTCAGAAACAGGCACATTAAAACTTAAAGACATCCCTGCTATTTCTGAATACGAATTGCCTCATGACACACATCAAGCTTTTTTGGAGCGTTTAAAATGAAAACTTACAAACCTTACCGTCAACAATTACGTCGCTCTTTCTTTCTCTCAACGGTCATGCCTGTCTTTTTAGTAATGCTCATTGGCATCATCAGTTTCTATACGCTCTATATTTGGGTGGAGCATCGTACGGTACAACAGCACGTTAATCAAACACAACACGCCATTGTTCAAGCATCACAACAGACAGAATCAGATATTTCAAAATTGAAGACCACATTTAAAGAACTCAACACGAGCGACCCACAAGATTTGACGAAATTGAACCGTATATTATTTAAAATGATTCATGAACAATCCGGAACATTGTATTTTGTTGTGACACAACATCATAAACAAGTAACGACAAACAATTATGAAGACCAACGACTCAATACACTTTATCTGCTTAACACACATAACGTTACATTTAAAAATGGTCCTGCATCTATCCAAATATATTTAGCACAAACGCCACGTATCGATGAAATTTTAAAAGACTCTGGCCAATCTACAGTCATCGTTGATCGTTTTGATAACATTTTATTTACAAACTCTGAACACTTTCGTCTCGATGATAAATGGCAACCTCCTCAATTTGGTTTTATATCGGATGTAGTCAAAATCAATCAAAATGGCGATCGATTGATTCAATTTAAAAACATACATGACACCTTAGAGGATGGAATCATACTGCTCATTATTATGGGACTTGTGTTGATTTTATTCATTTTATTTGGTCTGTTTAATGCACATAACATGGCGAAAAGACAAACTCAAGATATTGAAGCAATTATTCAACGGATTTACTATGCGAAAAATCGTCATCTCGGTCGCTATCAACCATTAGCACAGCCGAGTGAACTCGAAGAAATCAATACCTATATTTATGATTTGTTTGAATCGAATGAAAAATTGATACGCTCTATCGAAAATACGGAACAACGTTTACGTGAAATACAATTAAAAGAAATAGAGCGCCAGTTCCAACCGCATTTTCTGTTCAATACGATGCAAACAATTCAATATTTGATTACTCTATCCCCTCAACTCGCTCAACAAGTGGTGCAACAATTATCGCAAATGCTTCGTTATACGTTACGCGTAAAATCTGATTACGTCCAAATCAAAGATGAACTTGATTATATTCAACAATACGTCGCAATTCAGAATGTGCGATTTGATCATTTGATTAACTTAGAATTTGAAATTCAAAGTGATTTATATACAGCACAAATCGGTAAAATGATGATTCAGCCTTTAGTTGAAAATGCCATCAAACATGGCCGTACGGATGACAAACTTTTGATACGTATTCGCATCACTGAAAACAAACACGCACTTCGTGTCTTTGTTTCAGATAATGGACAAGGGATGTCTAAAGAAAAATGCAAAGAGGTAAGACATTCACTGAATGAAAGCGTGTTTGATACTGAACATTTGGGCTTAAATCATCTAAATCACAAAGCACGTATTCGTTACGGAGAACAAGCGCGATTACGTATTTTTTCAACACCTTATCAAGGCACCCTCATCGCTTATCAACTACCAAGGGAGGCGATATCTCATGTATAAAGTCGTGATTTGTGACGACGAAAGAATCATAAGAGAAGGGCTGAAACAAGCCATTCCGTGGAATGAATATCATTTTTCACATGTATTACTAGCAAAAGATGGCATCGAAGGGTTATCACTGATTCGTGAATATCAACCAGAATTAGTGATTACCGACATTCGGATGCCGCGCATGGACGGTGTAAAATTGTTAGATGCGATTAAAGATTATGATTGTAAGAAGATTATTTTATCTAGTTATGATGATTTTGAATATATGAAAGCTGGCATTCAGCACCATGTCTTAGATTATCTATTGAAGCCTATTGACACTTCACAATTAACCCAATTATTAGCGCAATGGGCAACAGCATTCCAACCTGTACACCCTGCTGCACAATTAGAAGTTTTTCAACCGTTGATGAAAGTTGAATATGGTGATTATTATGTTAATGTGATGATTCAACAAATACAGCAGCGTTTTCATCAAAAATGTCACGTTTCTGATCTAATCGCTCCCTTACCTGTAAGCGAATCTTATTTGATGCGTACATTTAAAGAGCATGTGGGTATTACAATTCTGGATTATTTAAATCGATACCGAATTTATCAATCACTTTCATTATTACAAAGCCAAAATAAACATTATGAAATTGCAGACAAAGTTGGTTTTTCAGAGTATAAAACATTCAGTTATCACTTTAAAAAGTATTTAAATATGACACCCAGCGAATACGCGAAACAACAGTAAAAGTATTCGTTTATCAAAAAATAAAAGGCAACTCGATGTGTAGAAAGCCAAATTTAGCTTCTTTTGTGATCGAGTTGCCTCTATTAATTTCATTTATAAATGTAAGCTTCTAATTTTCTTTTCTTCAAAATATGCGACAATACCAAGGAGTATAATACCAATAAATAACGCAGCGTAGAAAACGATAAATACGTCTGTCCATCCACTTAACGTATAACCAAAGACATTTAAACCGTTTCTTTCCGGGTCAGCAATGGCAGCTAAACCTACTTTAGCCATAGAATCGCCAAATAAATATGCAAAGGATCCCGTCATTCCATTTGCTACACTAATCGCATTTTTAGGGACAAATCCTGTTAACGATACACCAATTAACAATTGTGGACCGAAAATCAATGCGCCTAATGCAAAGAGTGACACGTTAACCATCGTTACACTTGTTGCATTCGTATAGAATAAGACCACGAACGTAATTAAGAACATACAGCCAATCGCGACGATAGCACGACGACCTTTTAACAAGTCAGAGATGTATCCCCATAATAAACTTGCGACAAGCGCACCCATTTCAAAATAGAATATTGTGTTAACTGCGTCTTCTTTTCCAAAATGCAATTGTTCAGAAACATAAAGTGGTGCCCAGTTATCAATACCAATCCGCACAATGTACACAAACACATTAGATACACATAAAATCCAGATAACCGGATTTTTCAAGATATACTTTTTGAAAATTTCCCATTTTGTCATACTTTGTGCATCAATATTTTCTTGATCTACAGGTTCTTCCCAAATTTCTTCTGCACGATTCCATCCTAATTCTTCTGGATCATCTTTACCGATAAATAATGTGACAACACCGATAATTAACGCTATAACAGCTGGGAAAATAAACATACCTACAACGCTACCATGGAAAAACATATTTGCGCCCCATAGTGCAAGCGCCCCTGCTATTGCACCACCGATATTATGTGACGTA
This sequence comes from Staphylococcus sp. 191, assembly GCF_011174885.1. NCBI lineage: Bacteria > Bacillati > Bacillota > Bacilli > Caryophanales > Staphylococcaceae > Staphylococcus > Staphylococcus sp. 191. Next base: position 5,271 of record NZ_PNRJ01000014.1, read on the forward strand.
TTCCAAAAGCCGAGATAACGCCCTCGTTTAGTTCGCGGTGCCCATCTAGAAATCGTTGAGTAACTTGCAGGTCCACCGACGGATTGAAAAATACCGTTGAGTCCCCAAAGTACAATAAATAAACCTAAAACAGAACCAAAATAACTTAACACGAAGCCCATAATTAATACAGTTATCGCGGAAAGAATTAATAAAAATGAAATAATTTTTTTCGTGTTACGTCCATCAACAAAGTAACCTAATAGTGTTTTCCCTAGGCCATAAGTAATACTAAATGCTAACCCAATATAACCTAATTCTAATGTAGACAACCCGATTTCTTCTTTTAATAAAGGTTGAGCTGCTTTAAAATTGTTTCGAATTAAGTACATGGCCATATATGCGAGAAATACGACGAAAAAGGCTTGTAAAAAGTTACGTAACCATAATTTTCGTTGCATCGATAACGGTATGCCTTTGTTTGGAATCTTTTTAATATCAAAAAAGTTCATGCCCTTCACCTCTTGTGTTCACTTTAAGTTCACTATAGCACCAACTGAAAGCGCTTAATATCCTAGAAATTATCGTTTTATCCCAAAAACTGAACTAAAGACTTTAATATTTGGAAAAGGATTTTATTTAAGACAATTAAAATTAAGTATCATCTAGTTTATTCAATTTTGTATTATTAGCACGTTAATTTATCCTTGCACGAAATAAGAAGTTTACTATTAAATTTTTAAGTAATTTTTATAGAAAGATAATTGACATCGTTTCACTTGAATTTTACACTTATTTATAAATTAAACGCTTACAAGGGGGAGTCATTATGAATAAAATTGCTATCGCAGGTGCAGGTGCAATGGGCGGTCGGATTGGGAGTCAAATTAAGAAGGCTGGATACGATGTGACACTGATTGATACATGGGAAGAACATGTGAATCAAATAAATGAACACGGCCTTGAAATCGAAACAGAAACAGATACCTATACGATTCAAATTCCTGCACTATTACCTCAAAATGTAAATGAGGCATATGACTTAATCATTATCTTAACGAAATCTATGAAATCAGAAGAAATGCTTCAAACGTTATACGATCGAAATGCCCTTCACCCTGATACTGCTTTACTTACTATGATGAACGGTCTTGGACATGATGAACGATTTTCTAAAATTGTGCCACAAACTCAAATTTTCCTTGCCGTTACCATGTGGACTGCTGGCATGCGCGGTCCTGGAAAATTATTATTAGAAGGCACAGGGAGTATTGAGTTTCAACGTGCAGATGGCCAAGCTGATCACCGTACAGAAGTGATTCATCGAATTTTCAATGATGCAAAACTTAACGCTACAATCAGTGATAATGTGTTCAAATCTATTTGGAGTAAAGCGACTGTCAACAGTGTTGTAAATCCATTGTGCACTATCCTAAACAAAACCATTTATGAATTTGGCAGTTATGTTCATTCACGTGACATGATTCAACCCATTATTGATGAGATTGTTGCTGTGGCTCATGGCCGTGGCGTTGAATTAGACGCACAAGTACTCTTACAAAAAATTGAAGACTCTTATCCAAAAGAAACACAAGGTCTCCATTATCCTTCAATGCATCAAGACTTATATAATCGTCGCTATACTGAAGTCGATTATCTTAACGGACAAATCAGTCAATATGGTCGTGAATTAGGTATTCCAACACCGAATAATGATATATTGACTCACTTAATCCATCAATTAGAAACGAAATGGGTTCAATAAATACTGATGTCTTAATGATTTAACAGTTGCATCATATTACACGCATTAACTTAAGAGGCCAGGATGTATATCCCAAAATAAATAGCGCTAAGATGATTTTTAATAGAAAATCGTCCTAGCGCTTTCTTTTTATGATATGACTTCGTTTATACATGTCATCACTCACTATTATACTTTAAAAAATGTAACACTTTCATTTTTTCACACTGTCTTCATCCTTATTAAAAAAGACATATTCATATCATATTTTTACATATATACTTAAATTGTATGCATAATTCATATGAACACAATACATTAAGATAAAGGTTTTTACATAATTATATTACTTTTTTAACGAAGCCACTCTATAATTTTATATAGCAAGCAATAATGTTTATTTATAACTCTATTTTATTTTCATTTTGCTTTGCTGTTTTTGAAGATAAATGAATACCACTAAGCACATTCGATCAAAATGATTACATCTTTAGCGTTTTGGACGCCAACTTCAAAGGGGTTGATTTAAATGAAAGAATATCGTCACTACATACATCAAGTGGGCACGATTAAAACCTTACTAGAGGGACATCATGAAAGCGAAGTGACAATCGCTGAGTTATTACGTTACGGTGATTATGGATTTGGTACATTGAACCATACTGATGGTGATTTTGTAATTATTGATGGGCAACCCGTTCATATGAATCAATATGGAGAACATCACGGATTAAATGGTCAAGAGAAAGTGCCGTATGGCGCTGTTGTTCAATTTAGACCCCAGCACGACTTCGTAGTTAAACAAGTGGAACATGTTGATATTTTTCAACATATCAAGGAAAGGCTCATAAACACACAGCTTTTCTCAATGACTAAACTCACAGGCGATTTTAATTATATTCACTTAAGTGTTTATTCTAAAAATCATTCACCTCACACGCTCAAGCGCCCCTTTCATATACCTCAAACTGAACGTGCAGTGCGACAAATTAAAGGTACAATTTTGATTCTTTATACACCTCATGATTTTACTGGTATTCATCCACCGGGTTTCAGTGCCTATTTCGTTTCGGAATATCATGAACTTGTAGGCAAGGTCCTTAGCTTTAAAGTTTCAAATGCTGTAGCCCAACTTCAAAATTTGGATGGATATACAATGATCTGTCCTGCTGCTGAGCCATTGTTTATTAGGCATTTGTCATTATAGCGTATATTTTCTATTGATGATTTGTGGAACGTAAGTGAAGCAAGGACATATTGGAAAATAGCGAGTACATAATCAGATTATAAAATTGAAAATACTCACCCATTAAATATCGTTTGATGAGGTACTTGCTCAAGAATTTTAATGTCAATGACCGCCTTTTAAAAGAAAAGTCATACTGTTACTAACAATTATTAGCAGTATGACTTTTGGCCTATGCGCTCCCTTTATATAGAAATTAAAATAAAAAGCACTCCCACTAAATACATCAATCTGTATTCAGCGAAAGTGCCTCCCATGATTACTACTGGGAAAACTCAAAAACGAATCGGTATTGAACGCATTAATTGTTTGAATAGTTTGCGTATTGTGATGCTAAGCGTTGATATTCTTTTTGAGTAAGTGCGTGTGCATCAGATGTGCTACCAACAGCTGATAAAAGAACAGCTACTGCAGCAGTTGACATTAAACCTTTTACCAATTTACTCATTCATATCACCTCTTTCACTTTTAAGTATAATTATTATACCACATATTAATAATATATCAAGCAGATGCTTTTGATTTGTTCCATTTTGCCTTTTAACTTAAAATCTGCTAAATAATTTCATAATTAAATATTTAATATAAAAACATATTTTTTAATACACTTTCGTTTACACGCTTTATTAATATAAGACTTAACCTTATATTTTAGAGAACATCATTTTATACTTTTTTATACATTTGTTACATAGGTGGTATTTAGAAATTTTTAGCCTCACCTAAAAATAAAGATCTACAAATCCTTAATATTACTGAATTGCCTCGATTTTTGAGATATTTTTAAATGATTACCACTATCTTTTTATTTGAAACTATTTAATAAATTCGTCATACTAAGGGTGTAATTATATCGTTACGAGGAGTGAAAGGAAGTATGAATCAACAACAACTAGAAAAAATGAAGAATGGTAAAGGTTTTATTGCAGCACTAGACCAAAGCGGTGGTAGTACCCCTAAAGCATTACGCGGTTATGGTGTTGGAGAAGACCAATATAACAATGATGACGAAATGTTTAAATTGGTTCACGAGATGCGTACACGTATCGTAACATCACCATCATTTACTTCAGATAAAGTAATTGGTGCAATCTTATTCGAACAAACAATGGACCGTGAAGTTGAAGGTAAACATACGGGTGACTACCTTGCTGACAAAGGCATTGTACCATTCCTTAAAATTGACAAAGGTTTAGCAGAAGTTGAAAATGGTGTTCAATTAATGAAACCTATGCCTGAACTTGATCAATTATTAGATCGTGCAAACGATCATAAAATCTTTGGTACAAAAATGCGTTCAAACATCTTAGAATTCAACAAAGAAGGCATCGACGCAGTGATTAAGCAACAATTTGAAGTTGCACAACAAATTATCAATAAAGGTCTTGTACCTATTATCGAACCTGAAGTGAACATCGATGCAGAAAACAAAGCTGAAATCGAAGCTTACTTAACAGAATTAATTCAAAAACATTTAGATGATTTAGCTTCAGATGATTACGTGATGTTAAAATTAACAATTCCAACACGTGCAAACCAATATGAATCATTAATTAACCACCCTAACGTTGTACGTGTGGTTGCTTTATCAGGAGGCTACAGCCTTGAAAAAGCAAATGAATTCTTAAAAACAAATAACGGTTTAATTGCGAGCTTCTCTCGTGCATTAATTAACGATTTACGTGTAAGCCAATCTGACGAAGAGTTTGATCGCTTATTAGGCCAAACAATCGATTCAATTTACGACGCTTCAGTTAACAAAGTTCAAGCGTAATAATAAAACGTTAAGAAAAGCAAACCGAATCGCATTCAATCTATGAATGCAAATCGTGTGGAAACACAATTTTTCAAATCAATTGTGTTTCCACTTTTTTTATATCAAGAAAAAACGCCTATCAGAAGGGCACGATTTAAATGTGCGCTCTGATAGGCGTTGTATGTTCGAACGACTCTTTTAGTGTTCTAACATTTCATCTTTTACTTCTTCTTTTGACAAGTTAGCTGGATAATATGTTGGCCAGTTATCTAGCTCTTTTAAGACTTTATCACGATCATTGCCCATGAAAATATGGAAGTGTTCAGATTTTTTAGGTGCAATATTATGGTCGCTAAATTGTACATATTTTGGTAAGTCTTTAGACGCTTCACCTTCAAGTTTGAAAGTATAACGAACACCACGGTTGCCGCCTTTGTAATCTAAAATGTCTTTACCATCATAACGGTATGTGCCAGTCATTGACTTACCATTTTTAGTGAAGGTGATTTGGTCACCTGAGATTTTGATTTTTTCTATATCTGTTTTATAACCTTTTTCATAATACGATTTGTATTCTTTCGCGGATTTATCGCCTTTATCTTCAGCTTTATGTTTGAAGACTTCATCTAAAGTACCATCTTTTAATAAAGGATAAACAGATTGCCAGTTACCTGCATAATCAGAAAGTTCGCGGTCTTTCACTTGGCTATCTTTGAAGTAACCATCTTGGATTGCTTTTGTATGTTTATTTGCTGCTTTATCATCTTTAACTTTAATTTTTTCATTCAATGCTTTTTCAAGGTTTTTCACGTTTTCTTTCATTAATGATTGATATGTCGCATCTTTCGATTGATCATCTGTAACAGCTTCCATGTTGTTGAATTTCAACGTTTTCGCATTTGTTTCTTTGCGAATTGTATCTGTCACTTTATGTGAAATATTTTCTTCATAAAGAATGTATTTCGCACCTGTATCATTAATTTCATCAACGATTTCAGTTAATTCTTTTTGTGATGGGTCTTCCGCATTTAAACCTTCAACCCCTTTTTGTACAAAACCGTAACGGTCAGCTAAATAGCCTAAAGATTCATGTGAAATGAATACCGCATTACCTTGACGGTCTTTTGTAATATCTTTCATATCTTGATCAATGCCATCTAAATCTTTTAATAATTTATCTGCATTTTTCTTATATTCATCTTTATGATCTGGATCGCGTTTTACTAAATCATCACGAATTGCAGATACGAATTTTTTATCTAATTGTGGATCTAACCATACGTGTGGGTCATAGCCACCATGATGATGATGATGTTCTTCACCATGTTCATGATCATGTCCTTCATGTTCATGTGCTTCTTCGCCATGCTCATGGTCGTGTCCTTCTTCACCATGTTCATCGTGATCACCATGCTCATGCTCATCATGTTCCCCGTGTTCATGTTGATCCGTTAATAAAGTTGCTCTGTCTAAATGACCCTCTAATGAAAGTTTGTGATCATCTTTTTTAATTGCCCCAGCTATTTTTTTAGAAACTGGATCTAAATTATCGCCCGTATAAATAAATAGATCCGATTTACTTGCATCTATAATATCTTTTTGTGATGGTTCAAAGCTATGTAAATCCGTCCCTTTCGGATAAATAGAATCTACTTGTACATGTTTACCACCAATTTGCTTAACAAACGATTGCAATGGGAAAACCGTTGTTGTTACTTTTAATTGGTCGTTTGATGATGCTTTATCGTCACCTTGACCACAAGCCGCTAACACGGAACCCGACAATACCACTGTCGCTAATAACTTGAAACTTTTTTTCATGATGTGGTCTCCTCCTAAAAATAGTAATGATTTCGATTTAAAATTATACGCTAAACATTTCATAAGCGCAATATGCATTTTTAAAATCATTATTTTCTAAAAATGACAAATTGCAAAATCTGTTACTTTTAATGCACCTAAATTCTTCACTTTTATCATTACTGTAAAGGATAACCTTGCTATTTTGACAAAATCATAAAAAAAGAGACGGAACAGAAATCAATTTGATGGTCTGTACCGCCTCTACTCTATTCACCTTACACTTTGTGTCTGATTCTCTCTATCTTGCTTTCATTTTGCATCGAGTCTGAGTTTGACCGCTTCCCCTACAGCTCGTGCTGAAGCTGGATTTTGTCCTGTAATTAATTGTTCCGCTTCAACGACAAAACTTTTTAATGGTATTAAGCTTTTTTGATAAACTGCGCCTTTTTCTTTTAATGCGGTTTCTAACTGATACGGCACTTGTTTTTTGCGGCGTGCTAAACCTTCTTCTCGATTTGAAAAACCTGTCAACCGTTGCCCTTCTATAAGAAAATGATTGTTCGGACGTTTAACTTCAAGTAACGCACTCGCACCGTGACAAACTGAAGAAATAACACCTCCACGATCATAAATGTCGTTTACTGCATGGGCAATCGTATCATGTCCTCGGAAATCATACATCACACCATGACCACCGGTAAAATAAATCGCATCATACTGTGTAACATCAGCTTCATCGAGGGAAGGCGAATGATGCAGTTTTTGCATAAAACTTTCATCTTCATAATATTGTTTAGTCAAACGATCTAACGTCACTTTATTCATACTCACGGGATCTAGTGGCGTTTCGCCTCCATTGATATTGTATATATCCAATTGATAATTCGGATTATTTTGGAATACATCATAAAAATGCACCAGTTCGCTCAACCATAATCCTGTTGGTAAATCAAAGCCATCAAATTGATCATAACTCGTATTTACAATCATTATCTTTTTCATTTTGAACACATCTTTCGTCTTTTTTCACCATTATAACGAACATTTCTCGATACACTTAATGAGTTGCTTAACAATTGCGCTATTTGGTATTAGAACGCCTTCCGACAGTGATAAGCGCAATAAATCATTGTTTAGCACAAAAAAAGAACGGCAAAATCTTTTTCTAATTATCAGATTTTACCGTTCATCGCTATGTGTTGTCTGGATGTGCTTTTTGGCATTTAGCGATTGCTTGGTTGTAAGCTGCTAGTTTTTCTTGCTTAATCATATAAGCTGCAGTATTGACCGGTTCATATGCTTCCCACTCCGCTCTTTTTTCAATCAATACAGCTAAAGAGAGCAGAGAGATTTTAGGTGATGTTTTTGTTGTCATATTATAAATCTCCATTCAAGAATTGCGCCTCCCCATTGAAAAAGCTCCAATTCGCATCTGTATTTTCTACAAGGCTAATCAGTACATCTTCTTTTCGAATACCTAATTTTTGATGTAATGTTTCTACCAACTTGCGATAAAAAATCGTTTTTTGTTCTTCCGTTCTTGGACGCGTGATAAGCGTAAAAACTAACACATCCTTCGTCCGTTCTACGCCTAAACCTGTATCTAAAATTTGCATCTCATACGCTTCGTGTTGCGTCACGATTTGATAGCGGTCCCCCACCGGTGCATGAAAGGCTTCTAGCATCACTTCATATGAGATATCTAAAACTTCCTTAATGTAAGCTTCATCTTTCCCTTTAATTAGATCTATTTTAATGATTGGCACTATCATTCCCCTTTTCATCAAGATTTGAGTAACCCCATTTTAATGCGAGAAGTAGACCAACAAATGTTCCTATAAAACCATAAAGCCAGATGGATAACATTTCATTTACAAACATTATGCTTCCCCCTTATCCACAGAGAGTTGGCGCGCTCGATAATGCATGACAGAGGAAGTTACAGTGATCGTCAGTATGCCCAAAATAGTGGCAACAGCACCGGCAGACATTGTACTTGGAATCACACCGCCAAAATAAATGACAAGATAGGATATTAAACCAACGACCATCGAAAGTTCTGCTGCACGGGCAGGTGCTTTTCGTTTCGCATATACCGCATGTAAAATAGGACCCATTGTACCGGCTGCAATACCGGAAATCCCAATCCACATGAGGTCACTCATATAGAGCGGTGGTTTCAAAACTAATAAAAACGATAAAAGCCCTACAATCGGTACAGAAGCACGACTAATACGAAAAGCAATTCGATTGGCTTTCTCTGTTTCAAGATTCACCCACTTCTGTTTGACAATCAGTTTTAAAAATAAATCATTCGCGAACACTGTAGAAATAGACACAAACAAGCCATCTGTCGTTGACATAGCCGCTGCTAATATAACGACACCGAATAAAGCAACAATCGCAGCAGGAAACGCCCACTCTATATATTGTAGTAAGGCTAAATCTGAACTTGCGACTTGCCCACCCAATGCTACGCGACTATAAATACCGCCAAAAAGTACAAGTAAACATAAAGCCATTACAATGATATAAGTACGAATCATGCGCCCTAAATCTTTTTCACTTTTTAGACCTAAAATTTTATTAAACAAGTGCGGCGCTGACGCAAAAGCCCATTGAATAATAATCGCACCGATAATCATTGTAAAAGAATGAAAGTGAACGGATTCAGGATTAAAAATTTGGACTAAGTGATGATTTTGATGATCTAAGTTTTGTGCAATCCCTGAAAACGTATCATGGATGCTACCTTTCCAAAATAGCACAATGCCAGAGATAAAAATGGCAAGGCCAGCTACTGCCATAATGATGACTTGTATGGCATCGGTATAAATATCTGCTAGTGCACCACCTACGTAAACATAAAGCACAACAATAACTGTGATTACAATCAAACTTGAAAAGTAACTCATACCGAGTAAATGTTTGAAAATCAAAGCGCCTGCTACAAGCTGACTTGCGATATAGAAAATATTAAATAATAAGATCATAGCCGTCCCAACACGTAAAATAGGACTGTCATAAAAATCGCCTAACCAATCTGGTAGCGAGAGGGATTGCTGCGTTGTATTTAATGATCTGACTCTTTTAGCGAACATTAAAACACCTGTAGGGCCACCGATAAACATCGCTAAAAACAACCATAAATTATTGAGTCCCCACGCATACGACCATCCCGGATAACCTAGAAAGGTTGCAGCACTTAAATACGTCGCTGCAAAAGACAATCCTAGCGTACGGGGGCCAATCCTTCCAAAGCCAGTCGCAAAATCTGAAATACTGTTCATCTTTCTAGAACTGACAAAGCCTACCGTAATCATGAAAGCCATGAAAACAATAAAACCTATCCATGTATACACTTTAACGTCATTCATAATCATCCCCCTATATCTGTACTAAATTGGCTTTTTTATTTCGTGCAGGATGTGTCGGTTTCACTTTCGTATGGCCTTTGCCAAACATATTTTCACGTAAAGTTTCACCTTCATATTCTGTACGATATATGCCTCTTTTTTGTAATTCAGGAATGATTAAGTCCACAAATTCTTCAAATGTACCTGGTGAATAAGCCTGCGCAATATTAAAACCGTCCGCACCACCTTCATTTACCCATAACTCCAATTGATCAGCAATTTGTGTGGGTGTTCCGATGAATTTAGCCGTCCCATTACCTAGTCCGTGATTTTTCACCGCTTCTCGCAATGTCCATTTTCGATGTGGGTCTTTTGTATATAAATTGAGATTGCCTTGCATCGCTTCTGTCTCGATATTTTCGATATATTCATCTGGATCATATTGAGAAAAATCAATACCCGTATGTCCACTTAACAATGCGACTGAACCTTCATAGCTGACTTCATTTTGAAGCGCTTCATATTTTTCATAAGCCTCTGCTTCAGTTTCACCGATAATAGGTAAAACCATTGGAAAAACAAGTATATCTTCTCCATCACGGCCAAATTGTTGTGCTCTTGTCCGAATGTCTGTGACATATGCCCGTAACGATTCAATAGAGGTGTGTTTTGTAAACACAGCCTCTGCATGCTTTGCAGCAAATATTTTGCCTTTTTCGGAAGCACCTGCTTGAAATAAAACAGGCGTTCTTTGAGGGGAAGGCTCTACAAGATGCGGGCCGGGTATATCGAAAAATGTACCTTTATGATGAATCGCATGAACTTTAGAAGGATCAGCATACGTATCTGTCTCACGCGCTTTAACAACTGCATCGTCCTCCCAACTGTCTTCCCACAGCTGATAGCTCACTTGCAAAAATTCGTCAGCACGGTTGTAACGTAATGCTTTAGGCAAGCGTTCTTTTAAGCCTAAGTTCACTGCTTCGCTTTCTAAATAAGACGTCACAACATTCCAACCTAATCGGCCATTTGTCAGATGATCAAGTGTAGATAATTGACGTGCCAACTTATATGGCTGGGCATAGGTAGTAGAGACAGTAGGTGCAATACCAATATGCTCAGTTACCGCTGCAATGGCAGAAACGAGCGGAATAGGATCATGTGCGGGGAGTTGAACTGCGTGTTTCACTGCGGCGTCATGAGATTGGTTGTAAACACTATAAGTGCCCAACACATCAGCAATAAAAATACCATCAAATAAACCACGTTCTAAAGTTTGAGCAATATCCGTCCAATATTTTAAATTGTGGTGTGTCGCTCCTTTATCTTTTGGATGTTTCCATAAACCTGAAGCATGGGGAGAGGGAGAGTTTTGGACGAATCCGTTAAAATGAATTTGTTTTCGTGTCATGAACATTACCTCCTAAGAAATAGGAAGATAAGGCATAGCTGTAGTTGACTTATCTTCTAGCAATTGTGCTACTGGAATTGGCACAGTGAATTAATCCTGTTGCCGAGATTTCATCGGGCCAGTCCCTCCATCTCTCTTGATAAGACGATGATGTACACTCATGGGGTACTTTTTAATAAGTGAAAGGTAAAACACTGACCGGTAGAATAATCACTTCCTTCACATGGCGGCTTACGCTTTAAAAGCGCTCATGTCAATCTACCAGATCATGAATTTTCATTTTGTGCGACGCTTAAAAGTTAAATTTTGGCAAATCCTTTTTCCAAATCTGCGATAATATCATCGATATGCTCAAGTCCTATCGAAAGACGAATCGTCTCCGGGGCAATACCTGCTGCTGTTTGTTCTGCTTCCGTCAATTGTTGATGTGTCGTGGATGCGGGATGAATGACAAGTGACTTTGCATCTCCTACATTCGCTAATAAAGAAAATAATTCTAAGCCTTCAATAAACTTTTTACCTGCTTCGTATCCACCTTTAACACCAAAGGTAAAGATGGAACTTGCACCTTTTGGTAAATACTTCTCTTTTAACGCGTAATATTCACTCGTAGGTAAACCAGCATATTTAACCCATGCGACTTTATCATGCTTTTCAAGATATTGTGCAACTTTTTCAGCATTTTCCACATGACGTTCTAATCGTAATGAAAGTGTCTCTAAGCCTTGCGTTAGTAAAAATGCATTGAATGGTGAAATCGCTGCCCCTGTATCTCTTAAAATTGTTGTACGAATTTTAAAAGCAAGTGCGGCTTCTCCAAATTTTTCACTGAACACTAAGCCGTGATAAGACGGATCGGGTTCACTTAATCCTGGAAACTTGCCATTATCCCAATTAAAGTTACCTGCATCAACAATAACACCACCCATTGATGTTCCGTGCCCACCAATAAATTTGGTCGCAGAATGAACAACAATGTTCGCGCCATATTCAATTGGACGTAAAAGATAAGGCGTTGCAAATGTATTATCAACAATAAGCGGTATACCTTGAGCTTTTGTAATCGCTGCAAGTGCATCGAAATCCTCAACATTGCCTTCTGGGTTCCCAATGGTTTCTACAAATAATGCCTTCGTATTGTCTTGAATCGCATTTTCTATACTACTGACATCTTTCGTATCTACTAATGTGACATCAATCCCATATTTAGGTAACGTATGTGTGAAAAGCGTATGTGTTCCGCCATATAATGTGGAACTTGCTACAATATGATCACCCTTCTGTGCTACAGCTTGAATCGCATACGTGATGGCTGCCATACCTGAAGCAACTGCTACACCAGCCACACCCCCTTCAAGTTCAGCCACACGTGTTTCAAGCACATGTGTGGTAGGGTTCATCAGTCGTGTGTAAATATTCCCAAGTTCATCTAAGCCGAATAAATTCGCCGCATGTGCCGTATCATCAAAAGTAAAAGATGTCGTTTGATAAATCGGTAAAGCACGTGAATGGCTACTTTCGTCGACTTCTTGTCCTGAGTGCAATTGCAAAGTTTCAAATTTAAAATCACTTGTCATTTGACATTCCCCCTAATAATAAAAAATAAAAGCCTACCTGATAAAGATAGACTTTTACTAGAAGACTTATCTCTCAGGTTAAATCACCTGCAGGAATTAGCACCTAACTGAATAGGTTGCCTGGTTTCAAAGGGCCTGTCCCTCCACCAATCTTGATAAGTATGATTCAATTGTTAAAATGCAAGATGTATCGTGCAAATAGAACGGCCAATACAATAACCGTGCGGGTGTTTTATTGGCTTTTAATGATACCACAAGTCTATCTAACATCTTTAACGATGTCAATACACAAATCCGAATTTTCTTACAAATTGAAAAAATTTGAAAAATGTCTGTTCGTATCAACACGTAGCCTGTTTATTCAATGTAAATCGACTGGCTGATCATTTCGGTTTTAATAAACTGTTGGACATCAATGACACGTTGATTTAATGACCCTTTATAGGGCAAATTAGGTTGATATAATTTTTGAATGAACATGCCGTCTACAATGACATCAACTTGTTTTAATAACGCAGTCCGTTCATCATTTGCAAACCATAAATACTCAAATAAAAAGCCTGTCCAAACCCAAATTGATTTCCGGCTACCGTAGCGTTCTCGAAAAGCATGTACTAATGGGATAACAATATCTAAATTACAAAAAGGTTCGCCCCCTAAAATGCTTAATCCTGAAATATATTCCGGTGCACACGCATCTAACACTTCCGATATCAATGTTTCCGTTGCCCGTTCACCATATCGAAAATTTTGGGCTGCCACATTGTAACAACCTTCGCATAAAAATGGGCAGCCCGAAACATAGACACTGCAACGTACACCTTCTCCATCGACGAAGCTTTGGTATTCGATTTTAGCGATATAACCTGCACCCTTTTTTATTTTTTGTGCAATCATGAGGGATTCGCTTTCATATGTTTCACACGTGCGCACATTTCTTTATGACGCCCTTCAATCATTGGCCGTTGCACAGGATTACCTAAATAACCGCATGTCCGTTTAACAACATCGACCGTTTCAGGATTATGGTTTCCGCAATGTGGGCAACTATAACCTTTTTCAGTTGTTTCAAAGTCTCCTTCGAAACCACAGTCATAACAACGATCGATTGGGATATTTGTACCTAAATAGCTCACACGATCGTATGAATAATCCCACACCGCTTCAAGCGCTTTCACATTATGGTCTAATTTAGGGTACTCACAATAATGAATATAACCACCGCTTGCAAAATGAGGATAATCTTTTTCAAAATCTAATTTTTCGAACGGTGTCACGTCTTTTCGTACATCGTAATGAAACGAGTTTTGATAATAACCTTTATCTGTAATATCAGGAATCGAGCCAAACGCCTCATAGTCTAAACGGCAAAATCGATCTGTCAAAGACTCACTTGGTGTGCTATAAATACTAAACCAAATGTCATGCGCTTCAGTCCAACTATATTGATAAGCTTGCATCTTTTTTAAAATTTCAAGTGTAAAAGCTTTCGCATCTGCGTTAGTTTCCCAATTAGGCCCAAAGAACACTGTCGCTGCTTCATAAAGTCCAATGTACCCCATAGAGACAGTCGCACGTTGCTTATTAAATAAAGCGTCCACCGAATCGTTTTCATCAAGACGGTATTTAAAAGCCCCGCGTTTGTATAAAATTGGCGCATTGTTTGGCACCGCTTCTTTCACACGTTCAATACGATAAGCCAATGCATCGTGTAGCACTTGCATCCGTTCATCAAATAAAATCCAAAAACGTTCAATGTCGCCTTCTGATTCAATCGCAATGCGTGGCACATTTAAAGTGACAACACCTAAATTACAACGACCACTATTTTCATATTCACCATTCTCATTTTGCCAAGCCGGTAAAAATGAGCGGCAACCCATAGGTGCTTTAAAATCACCAAGCAACTCTACAGTTTTGTCGTAATTTAAAATATCTGGATACATGCGTTTCATAGAACATTTTAAAGCCAATTGTTTAATGTCATAGTTTGGATCTGACGGTGCCAAATTCGTTCCTTTTTTAATTGAAAAGACAAGTTTTGGGAAAATGGCTGTAATTCGATCTTTACCTAACCCTTTAATTCGTGTTTTTAAAATTGCTGTTTGGACTTTGCGACTAAGTTCATCCGTACCAAGACCAAAGCCTAAAGTCACAAAAGGTGTCTGTCCATTAGATGTATATAATGTATTAATTTCATATTCTAGACTTTCAATCGCATCACTAATATCTTGTGTCACACGTTGATCGACATAAGTTTCAATATGCGCTTCGTCTACAAATTGCTGCGCAATATCACGATGTTTTTGTTCGTTATATTTCGCATATGTACTTAATAATTCGTCAACTCGATCAATCGTGCAACCCCCGTATTGACTGCTCGATACATTCGCAATAATTTGAACGAGTTGTGCGGCTGCTGTTTGTATCGATTTAGGAGATGTGACTTGCGCATTGCCAATTTGAAAGCCTTGCGCCAACATCCCTTTAGCATCGATTAAACAACAATTTGTTAATGGCTGAAATGGATGATAATCTAAATCATGAAAGTGTATTTCCCCTTTTCGATGTGCCTCTGCCACGTGTTTTGGCAATAAATAATCTAAAGCGTACGATTTTGAGACTACCCCTGCAGTCAAATCACGCATTGTTGAAAACGTTTCACTATCCTTATTTGCATTTTCATTTACTATTGTAGGATCTTTTGTCATTAAACCAGTAAGTTCTTTTTCCAGTTGTGTCAAAATATCACTCTTTTCTATATATAGTATCTACAAACAATCATAAACACTATATATAGTACTTTTCAAATGATAACTGACGGATTTACGAATTTGTCATTTCTTTTCAAACATTATGTGAACAAAATATTGCGTTAGATTGGATTGGAAATTATATTTCAAAGGGCTTAACTGATCCCAAGTTACTAGTCCAACTGCTATTTCAAAAGCTCGGTATGAAAAGACGAAATTTAACCTCCGTACTGATTTTAGTACGGAGGTTAAAACAATTTATGCGACTTTTGATGAATCACTATTTTTCTATCTTATTGTTTTCTTAACGTTGAATTTATCATTCATGAACCGATTTACGTTTTTGGAAAAACATCGCAATAGCACCAATAGCAATTATTGCAATAGTTAATCCAATAACTCCCAAGTATTTAACAATATTACCAAAAACAATACCAACAACTAAAAAGTCTGTATCTGAGAAAGTTGTCGACGCTAAACCAAGATCTCCTAAGAACGGTAAAAAAAGTAGCGGTAGAAAAGTAATGAGTATTCCATTCACCATTGAGCCCGCAACTGCACCTTTAACACCGCCCCGCGCGTTACCAAACACCCCAGAAGTTGCCCCCAAAAAGAAATGCGGAACAACGCCAGGTAATATGACCACTCCACCGATGAGAAACATGACAAACATCCCTAAAACCCCGGTTAAAAAGCTAACAAAAAAGCCAATTAATACCGCATTTTGCGCATACGGAAAGACGATTGGGCAATCTAACGCTGGCTTAGAATGTGGAACTAATTTTTCAGAGATACCTTTAAAGGCTGGCACAATCTCCGCGAGAATGAGTCGTACACCCGTTAAAATGATAAATACACCAGCTGCAAAAGTAACCCCTTGGATTAATGAAAAGACTAAGAAATTTTGTCCATCACTTACTTTATCATGAACATATCCCACACCTGCACACAAACTTGCAATTAAATATAACGCAATCATTGTAAGTGAAATACTAATTGTACTTTCTCTCAAAAAACTTAGTCCTTTTGGAAACTTAATCTCTTCAGTTGATTTTGATTTACCACGGAAGCATTTACCAATTTCACCTGCCGCCCAATAACTCACTGTTCCAAAGTGACCTAATGCCACTTGATCATTTCCTGTGATTTTCCGCATCGTTGGTTGAGCCAACGCTGGAAATACTGCCATAATCAATCCTAAAATAATTGAACCAAAAATAATCGTCCATGTCCCTTTAATTTGGCCAACAGTTAAGAGTATAGCTAAAAATGCTGCCATATAAAATGTATGATGGCCTGTTAAGAAGATGTATTTCAAATTTGTAAAACGTGCAATTAAGATATTGACTAACATCCCAAAAACCATAATTAGTGCTGCTGTCGTTCCATATTTTTTAAGCGCAATTGATATAATCGCTTCATTATTAGGAACAACACCTTGAACACCAAAAGCATGCTGGAATATCTTACCGAATGGCTCTAGTGATTGAACAACAACACCTGCGCCTGCACTTAAAATCAAAAATCCTAAAATTGTCTTTATCGTTCCACTCGTAATAACGGAAGCGGGTTTCTTTTGCACTACTAAACCGATAAAAGCAATGAGCGCTACTAAGATAGCTGGCTGACTCAAAACATCTACAATAAAATCAAGTATCGCTTTCATTTCAAACACTCCTTGTATGATATTTAGGGTCCTAATCAATTAAATTAAAAGTTTTTAAGCGTTCAAGTAGCTTTTCTTCTAGCTCTTGCTTATCAAGAATATTATCTAGTACCAATACTTCTCCTAAACGCGAAGCATTTTCTTCAAGATCTCTACCACAAATAAATAAGTCTGCCATTTCTGGACTGGCTGTCATAATGTCACTATGTTCAACTTCAATGCTTTCATTAACACTTATGTTTTTTAATACATCCTGCACATTCATCTCAACCATAAAACTGCTTCCTAAACCATGACCACAAACAACTAAAATTTTCATTATTTATTTCCTCCTCTTAATGTTCCTAATATTTTATCTGCGTTTTGACAAGCCAATAATTCTTTAACTATTTCTGTATCGCCTAATATATGAGCTAAATCTTGTAAAATACCAAGGTGCGCTTGATGGTCGATAGCACTGATTACAAATATTAAGCGCGCATAATGACTATTTTCACCAAAGTTAATAGGCTGATTCAATTTCAACAAGCTTATGCCAACGTCATATACATCCTTACTTGGACGTGCATGTGCAATCGCTATTTCAGGGGCTATAACAATATAAGGCCCGAGACTTTTGACACTTTCAATCATTGCATCCACATAAGAAACATTGAAAAAGCCTTGCTCTAATAAAGGTTGTGAAGCCTCCCGTATGGCTTCATCCCAAGTGCTCACTCTTTCTTTTACGACAACCTTGTCCTGTGTTAGCTTTTCTAAAGACATTATTTGCCTCCTTTAATTTCTTTGTAAATATGCATATAACCCTTCTAAATTACCATTCAGCAGTTCATTTCTTATTGAAGAATGTAATAAAATATCGTTCAACTCCTTTAGTGCGTTTAAATGTATGTGTGGATGACTCGTTGCAAGTCCAATCACTATTTTCACAGGATCATAACGTTCATGTTGAAAATCGACACCTTGCTGAAAACAATATAATGTCATTCCCATTCCACTTTTGACGTGCTTAGAACTTGCATGCACTAAAGCAATATGAGGACTTATAACCATATAGGCACCAAATGCATCTAATTGATTCATAATCTCTTTTTTGTATGAATCATTCACTATTCCGCTTTTTTCTAATGGAGCTATAACATGCGAAATTGCTTCATTTCGATTAAATTTCTCTTTCACGACGCCCAATCTTTCAGGTTTAAGAACCTCTCTTAGAGAAAAACCATGCTCTGAAATATCATCGACTAATCGTTCTCTTTTTTGGTTAATCAATAAGTTCAATTGATCTCTATCCTTTTTATCTAGAAAAGGACTCACTTTTATACACTGAATCGAACTTAATTCAATAGGTACTGTTGTGATGACATATTCTACACCGCGTCTTAGCAATTCCGACTCATCAATTTGATACAAAGAATAAGCGTCTAAAATATCAAATTCTGGATAGACTTTACTCAATTTTGCCTTTAACAACTGTGAAGTCCCTATTCCTGACCCACAAAGCAAAACTACTCTGATTTTATGTTCATTTTCACTCGTTAATCTTTCAAAACATGAAGCAAAGTGAATGACTAAGTATGCAATTTCATCCTCAGAAAATGAAACATGATAAAGCTCTTCAAAAATCCATATATGCTGCGTAATAACTTCAATCAATTCAGGATATTGAGTATAGATGTCATTTTTAAGTGGATTTTGTTGTTTCAAATTGTAAGTCATTCGATTCAAAGCAGGTGTAAGATGAATATATAAGCCATTAAGTAATTTACTGTCTTTAATTAAATCTACGCCCAGTGCAGCTCCGACTCTTTCGACGAATTGATAAATCAATATTTTAAGTTCGTCATTTTGTTCATCCTGATTACCAATTTTATTTTTTTTGGCTCCTAATAAATGTAGTACAATAAAAAGCGCTTCTGACTCAGGAAAATGAATTTCAAATGTTTTTTCAACTTCATTTTTAAT
The DNA here is from genome assembly GCF_011174885.1 of Staphylococcus sp. 191. Lineage (NCBI taxonomy): Bacteria > Bacillati > Bacillota > Bacilli > Caryophanales > Staphylococcaceae > Staphylococcus > Staphylococcus sp. 191. The sequence goes on from NZ_PNRJ01000014.1 coordinate 24,527, forward strand.
CGCTTGTGAAATCTCGTAAGCGTCTGTGCCTTTATGAGCCTTCAAAAGGTCTGGAGGTCCTGATATTGTACAAGATGCTTTGACGCGTTGTATGGCAATTAATAGATGTATAACTAAACCGTCAATTGCAATTTGAAAAAGTGGATAATGGACTTCTTCTAACACACGTAATACAATTTCTCTAATTACTTGTAGCTCTTCTTCATCGAATAAATTTTTACGTATCAATTCACTCGTTGTTTTAAAATAAGCGTGTATAACTTCTCCATATGCTTTTCGATAACTGGCTTCTGAACCTTCAATGATAAAGCCTTTATTTTTTAAATAAGCCAAGTTTAAATGGTGTGCATATAACCACTTGGTCACATTTTTCAGATCGTCTACAATCGTGCGTCTAGATACATTCACAAGTGTGGAAAGCATTCTAGAATTCACAGGACTATTAGCTTCAAAAAGGAATAATAAGATTTGTAACTGCCGCTCATCTTTTGTATAGTGCACTTCTGGAAATATTGCTTCACTCATATGCGCTATCATATTTTCATCTAAGCACTTGATTTTGATTCCTTTTGATTTGCTTCGCTGAACTTGCAATTTCAACTTATCTTCCATAAATTCGATATATTCCAAGTCATACTGGATGGTACGCTCAGATCGATCAAAGGCTTTTGCTAAATCTGCAATTGAAATATACTCCTCGGCTTTCATTAATTGATTTAAAATCTCATATTGTCTATTAGTAAGCAAAATCGAACCTCCTATATATCTATTGTAAACGTTTGCATTTTACAGTAGATGTGCAATCTATTTCTTTAAATAAAACGAAAAATTTCATATGCAAAGCAATTTATATTATAAAGTACAAGTTGTATATGATTACTGTCATGCTTACTTATGTATAAAGTGAAAACCCTGTAGCTACTTGTATTAGTTATGCGCGTTCATATCACATTTCATCTTTTCTTTTTAATATGGGAAAGTGCTAAAAGTGTTGAACATAATAAAAAACGCTAGGACTTGTGGAGGATCCTAGCGTTTTATCTATTTATAAATTTATGGAAGGTTAGAGAAATATTGTTATTGAGAAATTATAATCTATCTTGTGGAGGGAAGCGTAAAGTGATTGTCGTTCCTTGACCATACGTACTCTCAACTTCGATATGACCACCGATTTGATGTGCCAATGTTTGAGCAATGTACAAGCCAAGTCCGGAACCACCTGTATCTTTGTGTCTTGAACTTTCGACTCTGAAAGTTCTTTCAAATATATTTTTAATATCTGATTCTGGAATACCCATACCTGAGTCAGAAATCGAAATTGCGATTTCATCATCTACTTCAAAGACCTCTACGGCTAAGGGCGAACCGTGTTCTGAAAATTTAAGCGCGTTGTCAATGAAATTCATGATGATGCGTTCTATTGCGCGCTGGTCTTGTGTGAAAGGTTTGATATTTTCTGCTATTTTTACGTCTAGTTCTCTTTGTTCATGTTGTAATCGTTGTGAGTAGACTTCAAAAATAGGGATTAATAGTTGATCAATGTGAATTTGTGTCAGTTCATTTTCTTGGTAGTTAACTGTGATGACGTCTGTGATATCATCAAACATTCTTGATAGTCGATCTGACTGATTAATTAAGATACTGTAGGCCTTTTGTGTATCTGATTCACTATGAATAATGCCATCTCGTAATCCCTCTGAATAGGATTTAATACTCGCTAAGGGCGTTTTTAAGTCGTGTGCGAGGTTTTGCACCATATTCATTTTTTCTTCTTGCTCTTCTTTAATTAAATTCATTTGCTCTTGAATTTTATCGACCATTTGATCAAAGGATTCACTCAATTCTTTTATTTCTTTAGGGGCATTAATTTTGAGTTTCTCCGTTTCAAATTGGCCTTTTGCGATTTTTTGCGTTTTTTCATTCAACTTTTCAATCTTTTTTATCATGGGGACTGTAAAAAAGATACCGATAATTAGTGTCATCATACCGGAAAGGAATGAACACAATGTCAAAAGAATGGTAAGTGGTCCGTCAAACCACATCAGTTTGTATAATGTATAAAATAAAAATGTCGTTGTAATAATCGTAACGATAAACGAATAGATTAATTGTTTACGTATCGTCATTTAAATCTGCCTCTGAAACTTATAGCCTAGACCCCATACCGTTGCGATAATATAGTCGTCATAGCCATATTTTTCTAGTTTTTCGCGAATACGATGGACATGAACATTAAGTGTGTTCATATCTTCATAGTACTCGTAACCCCAAACTTGTTCTAATAAATCTGTCTTGGACAATGCGACTGATTCATTATTTGCAAAATGCCATAACAATTCGAACTCTTTGATACGGAATGGGATAAGTTCTCCCTCTAATTCTACGGTTTTAGTTAAATTATTTAATACGAGTTTTCCACAACGAATCGTGTCTTGTGTGGAAGGACTTGTGACGTTGACACGGTGTAGAAGATTTTTAACACGTATCACTAATTCACGTGGGCTGAATGGTTTTTTGACATAGTCATCAGCCCCCAACATTAAGCCGAAGATGGTGTCATGTTCGCTTGTTTTAGCAGTTAGATAAATATATGGGATGTCGAGTCCTTTATTCTTCATTTCACGTACAACTTCGTAACCATTCATCTCGGGCATCATGATATCAATCACCATGACATCCACATGGGTATCCAACAATTCCATTGCTTCTACGCCATTAGATGCGGTTGAAACGTGATAACCTTCATATTCGAAATAAGTTTTACAGATTTCTCTGATGTCTTGCTCGTCATCAACTATGAGTATGTGCGCCATTTTCATCATTCCTTATATTTTTACGTTTGATGAAATGATTTAAACTAATTGCTGCTAACGTTTCTTTATTCATTAATAAAATGACAAAGAATAAAAGTTGCACTGGGTAAGTAAAAATCATATCAGCTAAAATATAATTTAACATAATGAACACGCCAAAGAAACTCGCAGTGTAAGATAACACACCTAAAATGAGACCTAAACCAATTGCAATCTCACCTAGTTGTACCATCCACTTGAAAAGTTCTAAATGATTTGCAACACCGAACTCGAAAAATGACTTAAACCATTGGGGGGAATCCTGGTTGTCACGTATAACTGAAACCAATCCGTCAATTGCAAATCCACCTGTTAACTTTTCAAAACCTTGCATCAGTATATAAAAACCTGATCCTAAACGAATAAGGAGAATTAAGACTTTATAAGCTATCGACATATCTTCACTCCTTTCTTATTGATGTTGCTTCTTGTTGATTACTTGATGTTATATCTTGATGATTATTTAAGTTTTGCAGAACCGAAAATAACGTGTGCTTTGTCACAGTAGATAGTTACTGTATCGTAGTCTTCTGCTTTAACACCTTTAAGATCAAAAGTTTGTGTAGATTCGTCATATTTAACTTCGTCTAATTTTTCACCTTTTTTGATGTCATTACCTTTTGTTAAGTAAACGTGTAAGTCTGGACCTTTTGATGATTCGTAGTCTGTTAACATTAACTTACCGTCTTTGATTTCAGCTTTACCTTTAACTGTTTCGTTGTTTTCGCCTTTAAAAGTACCTGATTTCATTACTTTTGAGTTATCTACATTTTTATCTTGCATAGATGTCTCAGCTTTGTTGTCTTCTTTTTTGTCCATGTTGTCATTGCCACAAGCACCTAATAAAAATGTTGTCGCTAATGCACCTGATACTAAAGCCATTTTTATATTCATAAATAATTCCTTCTTTCTAAATTGAGATTACATATATCATTGTAAATAACGCGATGGTTGATTGACATAAACTAGGTATTAATAATTCTTAAATAACTATTAACAGTCATTTCTTTTATATTTTACAATTATTTATATATATAAGAATGAAACAAAATATAAGATGATGCAGGTTATAAGTGGTGTAAATACCGCGTTTCCCCCTTTACTTGCCATGCAAATACATACACTCAATAATGTTCAGCTATTTTATTTTTGATTTATCTTATTAATTAGAGTTATCTTATGACAAAATATTTTATACTATAGAAAAAACAAACCTCACCGTTGAATGTAATGATGAAAAACTTCTGAAAAGAACACCCTATCAGTCATTACACGTCACGATCAGGCTATTTAACATTTTACTTCTTATATTAATAGATTACTTTCTCACAATAATACACTTCGAATTTTATATAAATATATTGCTAAAAATGACACTATTTTATTTCTTCAAAATACGAATAAACCCTATAAAATAGCATCATTCATAAATATTTTTAGGTTAACCTAACTTTTTTATTTACAAAGCTAAAATTATATGCTATCTTAAAAGTGTTCAAATTGATATGCGTGAATAACAAGTGAATGTCCACTTATCATTTTTTTACAATGATTCATCTGGTCTCAAAGGCATGGTCTCATGCGTACTCTGTGATGACCGTATGAACGTTTTGAATAAATTAATGAAATCACGTTAATCTTTTGAACATGACAATTGAGATATTCATACTTTCATATTTTATGTTGGTAGTTATCTCGATTGCTATAGAAATCTAAATTTGTCGTCGTAATGACAATGAATGTGTGCACACAATTCAATTTGAAGCCATTTTAAACATGACTTACAAATTCGACATGATTTATTTTTCTATCGTATAGGTCACTTCAGCAAAGGGTCAAAATCATACACATATCAGTCATTCCTTAAAGGACAACAGTAGGCAAGAATTAATATTCCCTTAACAAGTAAAAGCCAAGTTGAACAATTTTAGACCATTAACAGATGGCGGATTGTTACAACAGAAATGTTTATCCTCCATAGCTAAAGTAAGATTAAACAACAGGTATGAACTCCTAGCGAATTGTCATAACAAAATCGCATGTCATCCCTCTAGTACATGTGATTCTACCGACAATATGATAATGTCACTAAGAGCACATGTATCATTATGTCAAATAGCCCTTAGCATAGTGATACACGATGGTCGTTACGTCATACCCCTATAAGCGTAACACCTCCAAATAATTACAACTTGATTCTATAGTAGCGCGGATTGTTGGTATATCGATACACTCCCTTTCGTATATATCAATAGTCTCGAAACATCTAGTATCATTTTTACAACTCTAGATAATTAAAAATCATCTTAAAATCTTAAAACCTTTATACCCCAGATGTGCTTCATCTCACATCTGGGGTCCCTTATTTTATCCGCCATTTGATTGAGTCGCCTTCTTGATATTCCGACTTTTCACTTTACACCTGTTAATGACAGAGACTTCACGGTGAGAAGCGACTCGATTCTACCGACAACCTTTGAATACATCTCAATCGCTGCTATATATTGTTATTTCATGCATAAAAAAGAAGTGACACATGATCATAACTTCATTTTCAGAAGTCATTAAAAAACGACATGCCCCACTTCTTTAATATAACGTAAATTTATATTTCAAATTCTTCTTTTAAATCATCAAGATAAGGCATACCACCTTGTGCACCCATGCCAGTCACTGAATGACTTGCCGCTAAATTAGCAAATTCAATGGCTTTTGTCAGTGTGTATCCTTTTTGTAAACCGACTGCTAGCGCACCATTAAAAGTATCGCCTGCACCTGTCGTATCTTTGACTGTTCTTTTAAAACTTGGCACTTTCACAAGTGAATCTCCATTATGATAAATTGCACCCGCTGAACCTAATGTCACAATCAATTGATTAGGATATTTTTCAAGCGCTGTTTCGATAGGCGCGCCATCGAACATTTTGGCACTTTCAGTTTCATTAGGTGTTAAGTATGTCGCTTGTTCAACCATCTGTTGTGGAATCTCACGATAAGGTGCTGGATTTAGAATAGAAATCACTTCATGTTGATAACAATACGCAATAACATGTTTCACTGTTTCTTCAGGTATTTCTTGTTGAATTAACACGATATCTTTCGGTTTTAAACGCTCTAAAAAAGGTTGAATTCGCTGTGGTGTCACTTCATAGTTCGCAGAAGGCACAACAATAATACGGTTATCATTTTGAGAAAGTGTGATATGTGCGGTTCCCGTTGGCACGGAATCAATCATTTGAATGCCGTCCATCTGTACGCCATTTTGTTCAAAATTCTCTTTAAGTTGTGTTCCGAATGTGTCATTACCTACGCATCCAATCATGTGAACATGATCTCCTAACCTTGCTGCTGCGACGGCTTGATTTGCGCCTTTACCACCTGGAGTTGTGAAAAAATGCTCACCCAAAACCGTCTCTCCTTGTTCAGGTACAATTTCTGAAGACACAACCAAATCCATTGAAGCGCTTCCAATTACAAATATGTGTTGCATAACGATTCCTCCTTGATGTTTCTCTTCTATTCCATCTTATCCATTTGCCCATCATTTTGCTAATATAACGATACCTATAAATTTAATTTTCAAATCAATTCTCGTGGTTTGTTTTTCCTACAACGGATATCTATATTATCTTTAGAAAGCACTATCATATCGTCGCCTACGTTTCCGCTATTCTAGTGCGTTTTTTCCTTCATCATACTTCCAAAAACAAATTCATAACTTCATTTAGTTTTACAGCACTCAAGCTTTCCGTTTTTATATTATATTCAATAATGATATATTGAATTTATATTACGACTACTTGAAAGGAGTTATCATGTATGACTGAATTTAAACTTGGCGCACAAATGCCTAACTTTGAACTTAAAGCAACAGACGATTCAACTTTTAATTTCCATCAATTTCAACAAGACCATCCAAATCAATGGTATTTTGTGATTAATTTCCGTGGTTCTTGGTGTCCAGTATGTATGGAAGAATTGGATCAATTAATTAAAAATAAAGGTTATTTTGAAGGAAAAGATATTAAAATTATCTTAACTTCAGATGATAGTGCTGAAAACTTACAAAAAATGGTAGAAGAAAAAAGCGTTCCTTATCCAGTTTTAGTAGATAACGACTCAAAATTTGCAGATACTTACGGCGTTTTCAAACATCCAGATGACTCTATTTATGATGATCACGGTTCACATAACGAGCCTGCTTATTTCTTAATATCTGAAGACAATCGTTTGTTATATCAACAAAAACAAACGAATCCATTCGGCCGTCCAACAATGACTGAACTTCGTAAAACAATTCAATATATTAAAAAAACATACCAAAGCCAATCATAAAGTATAGCTGAAGTATGCAAATACGTTTATTTTAAATTTGCACTACAACAATTGAACCGAGGCTGGAAATGACATCCCAACCTCGGTTTTTCTATTGTTTTCAATCTTTATGTATGTTAATTACAATCTCATTAACATACATAAAAAATTCACCTTATCCATAGTTGACAGCTTGAGTAGTAAGGTGCATAGCATTCGTTTATTAATGCTTCAAACTTTTTATTGTAGTTCCATATATAGATTAGAAAATCTAAACTGATAATGTCTGGGTTATGACCAATTTGAGGCCTAAACTTATTTTTGACGTAACGATAGATTACGCGCAATATACATTTCCATCTTGAATCAGTAAGCCAAATCAATAAATCCGCATTTTTAATCCGAAGTTCAAGCGTCTTCGAATAAGTACCGTCACAAATCCATTTTTCATTTTTAACTAAATTAACGATGCGTTGTTCTAAAACATGCGATGCCACCAATTCCCCATCTTCCCAAGCAAATTGGTCTAAATGCGTTACAGGAATATGTAATCGCTCCCCTATTCTTTCAGCAAGTGTTGACTTCCCAGATCCCGGCATTCCAACAATGACAATCCTTTGATACATCTCTCCCACTCCCGTCTTCATATGAATAAACGTCTTTGTATTCCACATCCCGTCCTACATGTGCATATCATTATAACTCGTGGTGAAATTTCGAGTCAAAGCCACATTGAAAACGTACAGGTGGAAAATGACTTTATAAGATGGTATGCCTATTTTAAATACAAAAATTTTAAGTTTTAATTAACAACCGTACAATTATTTTCTTATCTTTTTTATTATCAAAAAATTCAGATTTATCTATCATAAATCCCTTGTTTTCTGATAGGAATTATTATAGTATAACTGTATCTTAATTGATGGAGGTTCTATTTATGGCACTATTTTTATTAGAAACACAAAATTTATCTTTTGCAAAATCATCAGTCGAATTAGATGAAAAGGTCAAATTTCTTTCTGAACAACCAGGACCAGAACTGATTGAAGTACAAGTGACTGAAGATCTGTCACATGGTTATTTTATTGTGGAAAGTGACAGTGAGGCAGAAGCAAAGCAATTTCTAGAAGATGCATCCATTCAAGTGAGTCTTGTTAAAGAAGTCCGCCTTGTAGGCAAAGACTTAGATGAAATTAAAAAAGGAGACGTTTCTATAGATTACCTCGTGACTTGGAATATTCCTGAAGGGATTACAATGGACCAATATTTAGAGCGTAAAAAGAAAAACTCTGTTCACTATGAAGAAGTTCCTGAAGTACAATTTCAAAGAACGTACGTCTGTGAAGATATGACAAAATGCGTCTGCTTATATAACGCACCAAATGAAGATGCTGTTCGTCGTGCACGCGAAGCAGTCGATACACCTATTGATGATATTGAAAAAATTTAAAAATGCACTTCCTTACATCCGAAGACGGCTACTCTGCGCATGACTTATTTTTTCTCGTTTTGTGCGCTTAAAAATCTCTTTACACAATTCAACTTCATAGACATTTCATTCTCAGGGAGTGGGACAATGGTTTTCATATTCAAGCCCACTCCCTCTACTCTAACTACAAAACATAGTATTCTTGTATGATTTAAGGAGGGTGTTCATGATTCAAATTCAAGGACTCAATCATTATTTTGGCGCACATCATGTGATTCGAGATTTTAATTTAACGATTCCAAAAGGTAAAATTATCAGTTTTATCGGTAAAAGTGGGTGTGGAAAGTCAACACTGTTAAACCTTATTGGTGGTTTTTTACCCCCTCACACCGGCCAAGTTACGATTGATGGTATACATAAAACATCCCCTTCTTCAGACTGTTTAATGTTATTTCAACATCATAATTTATTACCTTGGAAAACCATTCATGACAACATTCAATTAGGTTTAGCACATAAAATTCCAACCGATGAAATGAATATGTATCTTGCGACGGTAGGTTTAGAAGGCACAGGGGCTCAGTTCCCAGATGCATTATCTGGTGGTATGCAACAACGTGTTGCCATCTGTCGTGCCCTTGTGCATCAACCTCGAGTGATTTTATTAGATGAGCCTCTTGGTGCTCTAGATGCATTTACACGATATAAATTGCAAGACGAATTGATTACCTTACGGACACATACTCATGCCACGTTACTTTTAGTCACACATGACATTGATGAGGCCCTTTATCTTTCGGACGAAGTTATCTTGTTAGGCGAGGGCTGTCAAATCATCAAACAATACCCTATTCAACAGTCACACCCAAGAAACCGCAATGATGATCAACTGCTTGCAATACGTAATCAGATCATGGAAGACTTTGCGATCAACCATCAGATGGCTGAACCTGAATATTACTTATAGCGAGGGATTTCCATGAAAAAGATGATATTATTTTTACTCATATGTACCCTCTTAGTCAGTGCTTGTGCGCCTCAACAGCAGAGTCAGACATCGACACATACACAAAAGACAATAAAAATTGGCTATTTACCGATTACCCATGCAGCTAATCTAATGATGACCAAAGAGATTAACGAAAAAAATAAACAGCGCAATTATAAAATAAAGCTCGTCCGCTTTAATAACTGGCCAGACTTAATGGATGCTTTGAACAGCGGACGTATTGATGGCGCTTCTACATTAATCGAATTAGCAATGAAATCAAAGTCGAAAGGTGCGCCGATTAAATCTGTCGCGCTCGGTCATCATGAAGGGAATGTCGTTCTCGGTCAAAAAGGACATCATTTACATGATTTTAAATCTAATCGCGATTATTCCTTTGCGATTCCGCATCGATATTCGACACACTATTTATTATTAGAACGGATGAGAGAAAAACTTAATATACAACCGGGTCACTTTCATTATCATGAAATGGCACCTGCTGAAATGCCTGCCGCCTTGAGTGAAAAACGTATATCTGGCTATTCCGTTGCTGAACCTTTTGGCGCAATAGGTGAAAAGTTAGGAAAAGGGCAACTCTTGCAACATGGCGGTGATATTATTCCAGATGCTTACTGTTGCGTACTCGTACTTCAAGAAGATTTGATTCAGCATAATCAAAAAGCTGTGCGCCAATTTATGCGTGATTACAAACAAGCAGGGTACGACATGACGGACACTAAAAAAAGTGTCGATGTGATGGAAAAAAATTATAAGCAAAATCGTAAAATACTTGAACAATCGGCACAATGGACATCTTATGGCGACTTAACAATTAAGGAAAAGGGGTATCGTGACATCGCTAAAAGCGTCTCTGAACATCATCTATTCGAACCCCCTTCTTTTGACAGTTTTGTAGATCCATCATTATACAAGGAGGGTTAGTTCCTATGAGCAATAGTCGGTTATCTCAACGCTTTATACTCCCTTTAATTACTTTTGTACTTTTTCTTTTTATTTGGCAACTTGTCATTTGGATAGGTCACTATCCCCCTATCCTATTACCAAGTCCCTTACAAGTTGGGGCAAGCATTTGGAAATTCATTATAACCGGGGAAATTGGCATCCATCTCAGTATTAGTCTCTACCGCTTCGTCATTGGGTTTATCTTTGCGATTGTGTTGGCAATTCCTATTGGCATTTTATTAGGCCGCAATGATGCATCTTTTCACGCGATTGAACCTTTACTCCAATTAGTAAGGCCCATATCGCCTATTGCGTGGTCCCCTTTTATCGTCCTATGGTTTGGCATTGGAAACTTGCCAGCGATTGTAATTATTTTTATTGCTGCGTTCTTTCCAATTGTCTTTAATACGATTAAAGGCGTACGTACGATTGACCCGCATTATTTAAAAATAGCTAGCAATTTGAACTTAACCGGATGGAAGCTCTATCAAAATATTATTTTTCCAGGCGCATTTAAGTACATGATGACAGGGATACATATCGCTGTTGGAACGAGTTGGATTTTCTTAGTCTCTGGAGAAATGATTGGAGCGCAGTCTGGCTTAGGCTTCTTGATTGTAGATTCACGAAATATGTTGAATTTAGAAGATGTCTTATCGGCTATCTTTTTTATCGGGCTTTTTGGATTTTTAATCGATCGGCTCATTAGTTATTTAGAAAAATTAATGCTCAAGCACTTTGGGGAATCTTAATTTATAGGAGGCGTCACGCATGTCTATCGACACACTGATTGAAAATGAACTAGAACCTTATTTAATTGATATTGATTACGGTGATTACTATGCTAAATCATTCATCCAACAACTTTTCACAGAAGGCCATTTTTCAGAAGACAATCTCATAAAAAATGCACAGTCTATCGAAAAAGTCTCAGAAGCTTGTCTGACTACGGGCTTTTGTTTATGGTGCCAACTGGCCTTTTCTACTTATTTAAAACAAGCAAAACAACCCGCACTCTATCGCGATTTGCAACAGAAAATTTTATCAGGCGAAGTATTGGGGGCTACGGGTTTATCTAATCCGATGAAATCTTTCAATGATCTTGAAAGTTTTAACTTAACACATGTTGATCATGGCGATACAATCGTAGTCAATGGACAACTACCTGCCGTAAGTAATATTGGATCTGACCACTATTTTGGTGCAATTTCTCAACATCAAAATAACGGAGAACTGGTTATGTTTATTATACGTGCCAATACAGCAGGGCTCACGTTAGAAGAAAAATCAAATTTCTTTGGCGTCAATGGTTCTGCTACATATCGCATTACTTTTGATGAAGTCAACGTGACTAAAGACCAAATCATTACTAAAAAGGCCGAACAATTTGCTTCAGCGATACGTCCGCAATTTATTGCACTTCAAATTCCAATTGCACTTGGTGCGATTAAAAGTTCATTGGACTTAATCCGCCAATTTTCAAATGCACAAAACGGCATCAATGCTTATCTAGAATATGACGTTAGAGCTTATGAACAAAGGTATCGTCAGTTACATCAACAATTTTATACCTTACTTGAAAGCCATCAAGACACGTTACAAACACACCTTTTAGAACTCGTTCAACTCAAAAAAGCGCTAGGCTATCTTTTATTAGAAGTCAATCAAGCTTCCATGGTCAATGGTGGCTCTCGTGCTTATTCACCCAAAGCACCACAAGCACGTAAACTCAAAGAAGGCTTTTTCTTTGCCGCACTAACGCCTACATTAAGACATTTAGGCAAACTCGAAACCACGCTACAATCACAATAATACCGCTTCATCAACAATTTGAAGTCAACGGCTTCTTCCTCTATGGATGAATGACCATCACTGACCGGTTTGCGTATGGGATAATGTTCTACTTTACGTAAACCGAGTCATTCTTTTTAAATCACTCTTACCTCTTTATCCTCATAAATGTATGTAGATTAAGAAACATTTTTATCACGAACCCACTTACTGAATTCCAACGGAGACAAAGGCTCAACGACTCTATTTATGTCTATACTGTGACTAATATCTGAAAATAAAGTCTTTTTCTTTTTACAATTTTGTGAACTATGTTATATTTCATGTAAGGGTTTACATTATGTGTAAGGAGCTGTCGTAAATGAAACAATGTACTTTGGAAACGTTCAAAACATTGATACATGATGGCGATGTGATTGGTTTAGCTGCACTCACTGTTTCTAACCTTCCTACAGCTTTACTTTACGGATTAGCAGAGCAGTATGATGAAACAGCTTCACCTGCGCATCTCACTTTTATGTTAGCAAATGACATTAGTACAGGAGGCCATACGATTGATTTAGACCATTTCATTCAACGCAATATGGTCGATCGCATCATCATGAGTATAATGACGGCTTCCCCTTTGACAGCGCAGGCGATTCAATCGAATCAAGTTGAAGCGTATTTTTTACCACAAGGTGTGATTGCCACACATTACCGTCAAACCAATCATCTCACACCAGGTATCATTACTAAAATCGGTCTTCATACACATATTGACCCGCGATATAAAGGCGGTAAAGCTAATGAAAAAACACAAGAATCTTTAGTCTCTTTAATTAATATTGAAGGAGAGGAATTTCTTCATTATCATTTACCAGCCGTTAATATTGCACTCTTAAGAGGCACTTATGCTGATGAAAAAGGCAATATTTATATGGATGAAGAAGCGCATCTTGGTGAAAGTTACAGTGTTGCATTAAATGCCAAAGCCCATCACGGGACAGTCGTTGTTCAAGTGAAAGCTATTGTTGATAGTCGTCAACAAAATCCAAATCATGTTTTTATACCAGGTTCTCTCGTTGATTATATTTATGTTGTAGAAGATATCGCCTATCACCGTCAATTGATTCAAACACAATATAGCCCTGCACTATCTGGGCAAATGCGTGTTGAATCTTTGCCGGAGCCCCCCTTACCGTTCAGCATACGAAAATTAATTTTACGTCGGGCGGCTCAATTTTTAACAACAGGCGATACGATTAGCATTGGCTTTGGCATCAATAACGAACTCACGAACCTCCTGCATGAGGAACGTGTGGAACATCTAGTCCAGCCGATTATGGATATTGGCATATTTGGTGGTTTTATCGGAAGTCGTGACTACTACGGTATGAATTTTAACGTTGATGCCCGTATGCGCCACGATTTAACTTGGGATTTTATTTATAACAGTGGTATTTCAATCGCATTTATGAGTTTTGCAGAAGTGGATCAATACGGTCATGTCAATGTCTCATATTTCGGTCATCGAATGAATGGCTGTGGTGGTTTCATCGACATTAGTCAGTCTGTCCAAAAAATTGTTTTCTCTGGCACATTAGTTGCTAGGGGTCAACTGAGCGTGTCAAATCAAGCCTTACATGTTGAACAACAAGGACAGACGCAAAAATTTGTCTCAAACGTATCCAATATTGACTTTAATGCGGATTACGCCAAGTCACTTCAGCAAGAAATCTATTATGTGACGGAACGTGCCGTCTTTCAATTAACTCAAGATGGATTGATGCTAATAGAAGTCGCACCAGGACTAGATATAGAGCGAGATGTCATTGCTCAAATGGGCTTTAGACCGCTCGTTTCCAAAAATCTGAAAACCATCGACACATCCATTTATCATCACGTATGGGGGGCGCTTTTAGATCGCATACAGACAGAAGCATGACGATCAAAAATGAAACAAGGGGGTATATTTATGAATTTCGACTGGATCAAAACACGCGCAGATTTTGATGTTGAAAAACCAGCTGTCATCGATCCATTTAAAGAGACACAATGGACATATCAACAACTCAATATTCGTGCGGATAATATGGCACATTATCTCGAATCACAAGGGATTCAACAAGGAGATGTCATTGGTATATTTGCACCTAATGATGTCGCCATATTGGATTTATTATTTGCCTCATTTAAAATGGGCGCAGTCTTTCTTCCTATCAATTGGCGACTTAATCCTAAAGAAATTGCCGGTGTTGTGTCAGATTCAGGTTTAAAAATTCTTTTTTACGCAGAAAGGCATTTGAGTTCACTTAATGAGATTAATCCTGATTATTTGCATATGGACATAGATTCAGATGCATACAATCAAATAGTTGACCCCTCTCAACATCATGTTTACAAAGCCAAAGCTGTTGAGCCAACAGATCTCGCTACATTGATTTATACAAGTGGTACGACAGGTGTGCCAAAGGGCGTCATGTTTTCATATGAATCGTTCGTCAATAACGGCGCAAATATTGAACTAACTTATAAATTTAACTCCGAGTATTTAACCATTATTTCAACACCTATGTTTCATGTGCTCGGTTTTAACGATACAGTTCTTCCTACTTTAATGTCCGGTGGCACGCTTGTTTTACAACGTTATTTCAATGGCGAGGCGCTCAATGACCTCATCGCACAATATCATCCAGACTTTTTGATTATGATTCCAACCATGTATTACAGTACATTGAACCAAAAAAACTTTAATCCTGACGATTTTAGAGCCATCAAGTTTGTTATTCAAGGCGGCTCGCAACCTTTACCTAGTATTCAACAAGCATTCAAAAAATATGGCATTAACATTATTAATGGCTACGGTTTAACCGAAGCTCCTCTTGTCATGGTCAATACACCTGAAAATGCACGTCATAAACCGATGAGCATTGGTAAATCGGTCATGTTTGTCGACGCAAAAGTGTTGGATGAAGATAAAAACGAAGTGGGCGATGGCGAAATTGGGGAGTTGGCCATTCGCTCTAAAAATGTGACACCTGGGTATTGGGGACAGCCTGAAGAAACGAAAAAATCTTTCCATAATCAGTACTTCTTAACGGGGGATCTCGCTAAAAAAGATGAAGATGGCGATATTTACATTATTGATCGTAAGAAAGAACTCATTATCACTGGTGGCGAAAATGTCTTACCATCAGAAGTTGAAAACGCCTTAGCTGAGCATCCATTAATTGATCGTTGCGTCGTCGTAGGATATGAACATCCAAAATATGGAGAATCTATCGCTGCAGCTATTATTTTACGAGAAAAAGTGCCCGACTATGTTGAACAATTGGACAAGCATATGCGCGAACGTCTTGCAGGCTACAAAGTACCACGGATGTATTTACCCGTCACACATATGCCACTGAATTCAACACAAAAGCCAGACAAACTCGTGATTCGTGAAATGATGAATTCAAAAGTGAATAAAGAAGCATCTTCCGAAGCCAATCACAATGCATAAGGGAAACATCGTATACGCAATTTTGAGGAGGAATGTCAAATGACTACTGAAAAAGAAGCAAGATTGAAAAAACTTTACCCTGAAGATATTTTAAGCATTTCCAAAATGTTAACCAATGGCGAATTGACATTACTTGAAGAGCTCAATCATCTGTTAGAAAGCAAATACCGTAAAGACATTAATCAACATTGGGTCAATGCAACTGTTCCAGAAGATTATTTTAAAGACATCGGTGACTTGAATTATTTTAGTCATCCCCTACTCTTTAAAAATCGTGAAAATGCAAAAACACCAAGCCAACTGTTCCAATTTTTCATGTCTTACACAATTGCACGCTTCGATGTTTCACTTGCTACTTTATTAGGGGTACATCAAGGATTAGGTCATAATACGTTTTTATTTGGTGGTAGCAAAGAACAAGTGGCCAAATATGTTCCTAAATTACAGTCTCATGAACTGAGAACTTGTTTTGCGTTAACTGAACCTGATCACGGTTCTGACGTTGCGGGTGGTTTAGAAACTGTCGCTGAGCAACGTGGTGATGAGTGGGTATTAAATGGTGCTAAAAAGTGGATTGGTGGCGCACATGTTTCAGATGTCATCCCTGTATTTGCGATTAATAAAGCTACAGGAAAGCCGCATTGCTTTATTGTGACACCTGATCAAGAAGGCGTCGACATTGAAATCTTAGAAAATAAAATTGCCTTACGTATTGTCCCTAATGCACTTATCCACCTTAATCAAGTGACGGTGAAAGAGTCTGACCGTTTACAAAACATTACAAGCTTTAAAGATATCGCTAAAATTCTTTACTCTACACGCGCAGGCGTCTCATATATGGCTACCGGCGCGCTTGCTGGGACATTGCGCGCCACACTCGACTATGTAAAAGAACGTCAACAATTCGGAAAATCAATTAGTCAATTTCAACTTGTTCAAGAGAAACTGGCGATGATTCAAGGTAATCTCACACACGCGATGGCGATGTGCGCACAGCTGGCACGTATGCAAGAAAATGGTGAATATGATGAGGTCGCAACATCCACAGCCAAAATGATGAATACGTTACGACTTCGAGAGTCCGTAGCGATGGGGCGCGGGATAACTGGAGGCAATGGTATTTTAGCAGACTCTTATGACATTGCACGCTTTTTCTCAGACGCTGAAGCCATGTACACGTACGAAGGGACACATGAGATTAATGCCCTGGTCATTGGCCGCGCATTAACGGGAACTTCTGCATTTATTTAAATCGCTTATGCTTCAAAATCTATCTATCACACAATGTCATATCAATTAAGTTTGAAATTGCTTAGAAATGGAGGAATGATGATGACGATCAGAAAAGTTACAATTCTTGGTGCTGGTACAATGGGCGCACAATTAGCCGCAGTATTAGTCAATGCAGGATTAAAAGTTAAATTATTAGATATCGTATTAGACAAATCCGATCCCAATCAAATTTCTAGAGCTGCATACGAACGAATCACACACCCTAAGAAACCGTTGTTATTCGATTTAGATTTTGCTTCAAATCTTTCTTATGGCAACTTTAACGATGACTTAGAAAATGATGATGCTGACTTGTATTTAGAAGCTGTTAAAGAAGACTTAAGCGTCAAACACGAAATATGGAAAAGTGTCGCACAGTCTGCACCAGCTCATGCTTACTTTGCAACGAACACATCAGGAATACCGATTGAGGCTATTGCTAAAGTTTTTAATGACGCGGACAAAGCGCGTTTTATGGGGTTACATTTTTTCAACCCACCTCGTATTATGAAATTGGTCGAATTAATACCAAATCAACAAACACGTAGAGAGATTATTGATGAGATGCATACTTTCACTGAAGACGTCTTAGGCAAAGGCGTCATTGTCGTGAATGATGTACCCGGATTTGTCGCAAACCGTGTCGGCACACAAACGATGAATGATATTATGTATCGCGCAGAACAACAAAATTTATCTATTCCTGAAGTGGATGCACTCACTGGACAGATTATCGGTCGTCCAAAAACAGGGACTTATGCATTGTCTGACTTAGTTGGTCTAGACATTGCCGTTTCCGTAACGCAGGGAATGCAACAATCAGAAAAAGAAAAACCCTACTTCAAAGATGTCACTTTAGTCAATCAACTCTATGAAGCGGGTGCACTCGGTCGAAAAACGAAGCAAGGCTTTTATAAGAAAGATAAAAAGCAGCATCAAAGACTTGTCTATGATCCAAAACAACAAGATTATATTCAAGTTGAAGCGCCTCAACTCCCAATATTGGCAGAATTCAACAAAGATTTAGCACACAATTTAGATGTCATCTTCAATGCGAAAGACCCTGCTGGACTATTTTTATGGGAAACGTTGCGTAACAATTTCTATTATGCTGCGATTAATGTCCCTTACGCCACTAGTGATTTCCGTGATATCGATCGCGCTATTGTATGGGGATTCAACTGGAAACTCGGCCCATTTCAGCTTTGGGATTTAATGGGCTTTGAGCGTGTGAAAGCACGGCTACAATCTGAACTGGGTGACTTGCCAGAGTGGATTGAAGCACATGAAGAAGGCTTCTACCAAGAGGGCGAAACGATTGCACATGTGACACCTGTTTCAGAAATAATTGATGAAGTCATTTGGAATCGTGAGGATTCACAATTAGCAATTGTTAACAGACGTCAACTTTTATTTAAACTGCAAAGTAAAAATAACGTTATCACTGATGACTTTAATGATGATTTGGTCGAAGCAATTGACGTATTAGAAAACGAAGCCTACTCAAGTATGGTGATCTACGCAGAAGGACCCCACTTTAGTGTAGGCGCTAATCTCTATGCGATGAAAGAAGCACATGAAGCTCAAAAAGTAGAAGAATGGGTCGCACCTGCAATCGAAAAGCTTCATTCAAGTTTCAATCGCTTAAAATATAGTACGAAACCTATTGTGACTGCGGTTCAAGGCCGAGCATTAGGCGGTGGCTGTGAACTGGTGCTTCATTCTCCATTTGTCGTCGCGAGCAGTGAAACATATATCGGCTTAGTGGAGGCAGGCGTAGGTTTATTACCAAGTGGCGGAGGCCTTGCTGAATTGGCTGGACGTATTTTCCAAACTGACCACCTGTTTAATGATAAACAAGCATCTATGTTACAACTGTTACAAACAATTGGTCTTGCTAAAGTTTCTACCAATGCCTTTGAAGCACGCCGTTATGGCTTTTTAAAACCGACAGACAGCATTATTTTCAATCAAGATCGACGTGTAGAAGTCGCTTTAAAACGGGCACAATTCGAGGCTGATGCACATTACAGACCTGAACCTAAGCGTCAATACATTGCGTTAGGTCAAGATTTTCTCGCCTTAGCTAAAGGTCAACTTGACGCACAACGTGAGGGCCATTTCATTAGCGATCATGACTATGATATCGCGGTACGCATTGCAACAGTACTGTCGGGCGGAAACTTACCGCGCAACACTTATATCAATCAACGCTATATGCAAAAACTGGAAAAACAACATTTTATTGCACTTTTAAAATCAGAACCCACATATGACCGTATCAGTTATATGTTAAAAAATGGGAAGCCTTTAAGAAACTAAGTTTGTTGAGAAAGGATGATGAATATGCGTGAAGCCTATATTGTCGCATACGGACGGTCGGCAGCAGCAAAATCAAAAAACGGTGCTATGTTTCACGAAAGACCTGATGAAGTAGCAGCTCAAGTTTTATCAGGCGTCTTAAAACGGGTTAGCGGCCAATTTCGCTTTGATATGGTAGATGATGTCATTGTCGGAAATGCTTTTCCAGAAGGTTTACAAGGTCAAAACATCGCCAGAACAATTGCATTAAGAGCAGGTCTACCGGAGTCCGTGCCTGGTCAAACCGTCAATCGGTATTGCTCATCTGGATTACAAACAATTGCGCTCGCAGCCAATCAGATTATAGCCGGACAAGGGGATATTATTGTCGCTGGTGGCGTAGAACTGATGAGTGCTGTACCTATGGGGGGCAATGAACCGACAAACAACCCCATCTTAGAGGATCAAAATGTAGGTGTTTCAACTCCTATGGGACTTACAGCCGAGAATGTTGCACAAACATATAAAGTTTCTCGAGAAGACCAAGATGCCTATGCCGTACAAAGTCATCAACGTGCTGCACGTGCGCAACGAGAGGGTAAATTTGAAGATGAAATTATACCTATCGATATTCACAAGGTTGAATATCATGCTGATGGTCCACAGGTACATGTAGAAACGTTTGATCAAGATGAATTTATACGCCCTGATACGAACGTTGAAACGTTGCACCAACTACCAACCGTATTTAAATCAGACGGAACAGTCACAGCCGCAACTTCTGCACCGCTTTCTGATGGAACAGGCTTTGTCGTCGTCATGTCTGGGGAAAAAGTAAAAGCGCTCAATGTCAAACCTATCGCCCGATTTGTTAGTTTTAAAGCAGTCGGCGTAGATCCAAAACTTATGGGTATCGGCCCTGTTTACGCCATTCCTGAAGTGTTAAAATCTGCCAACTTAACGATTGATGATATTGATTTAGTTGAATTGAATGAAGCCTTTGCAGCCCAAACTTTAGCTTCTATGCGAGAAACAGGACTCAGTGCTGATAAAACGAATGTTAATGGTGGTGCCATTGCATTAGGCCATCCACTCGGTGCAACGGGTGCGATGCTTACCGCACGTTTACTCTCTGAAATGAAAAAACGACCAGACACACGTTACGGCATGGTGACGATGTGTATTGGTGTCGGCATGGGTGCTGCTGGTATCTTTGAAATGGTACGTGAATAAAGCACATTAATCACATTGGAGAAAGCCGAAAACACAAAAACAAAACGGAGTCAGGACAAGCTATGCGAATCAATCGCATAAAGTCTGACTCCGTTTGTTTATTGCATACGCCTAAGCAATTACTTTTGCCCGTATGCCAATTGATGGATTGTTTTAAATTGTTTAACTGTGATTTCGTTAGCATGTGTTTTTTGATAATTTTGGCGTACTTTAAAGTAACGCTTTTTCAAATGCACATCGCGCAATGCTTGTTTTAATTCTGCTACTTCATCCTCTTTTGAGAATAAGTTTTGAGGTGCCGTATACTTGCGATTATGTGCAATAGCTGCATAGCCTAAAATCAGCATATCGTAATTGAAGGCTTTACGAACTGCATCGATAATTTCGCCACCTTCATTAATATCCAAATAAATGTCGCACTTTTGATATAACTTCTCGACTGTACTTAATTCAATCGCTTGATATAATCGAACATTTTTATAACGCTCAAGTTGAGTGAGTACCGACGACATCTCAGTGACCGCACCAATATGGAATGTCGCAAATGGGCAGGCCTCTATGATTGAAGCGATATGATGAATTTGATCGGTGTTTGTCATTGTGAGAATTTGGGGTTGATATGTGTTCGTCTTTTCATATTGATACAAATAACCACCCTCATGAATAACTGAACATGCATCTTCATTAACCGCTTCAGTAATTGCTTCATATTCCTCTTTATGTGTCACTACAATTTGGAAATCTCTTTGGCCTGTATCGTTATTAAAAATTAACTCCATATTACCTGGGACATTTCCTTTACAATGTTCTTGCCAATAGAGGACATCTTGCCCTCTATGATTAAGATAATACAGCACTGAGAAAGGCGTTCCTAATGAGTTCACCACAAAGTGATTTAAGTCAATCTCCAATGCTTCTAAGAAAAAGGTTAAAAATGCGATATGACTTTCAAAGTGGTACTGCTCACCTTTCCAATTTAATACGACAGATTGCGCTAAGAAATTGTAATAAATTACATCTTTACCGTCTTGATCAAAATAGCGTCTAAAAATTATGTTTCTATTTAAATCATAAACCGTTTGTGCAAAAAGCACACCGTGTTGCGTATAATGATCCACGTACTGTAACTTTCCTTGCTGATTCAACCATTCAACATGACTCACATGACGGCGTTTTTCACCCGGTCTATATTGAATCATCGCACGTTTTTGACTCATATCTTTAACCCATGCTTCTTCATTATTCCCTTCTATTTCCCAAAATCTAGGGACAGGAATTTCATTGAAATAAAGCGGACGTCCATTTTTAGGTGCACGATAGTTCGCGAAAAATTGGTACGGTGTTATCATTCCTTCAGGCAAAAAACCATCATCTTCCAGCACAATTGTTGGCGCTTGTTCATCAGCTAAACTTAAAGAATCATATAATGCTTTTGTTTCACTATCAAAATGTTCGAACAAATTAACCATGTTGCACCTCTTCTACTAAATCTTTCCAATTTTGTTGAATATTTTCTAATAAGTAAGGACGTGCAATTCGATAAGAGGTATCGTGTGGCTTTTTAGGTCCATGATTAAAGTATTGCACCATCGCATCCGCAAGACGCTGAATAATCGCCTCATTGCCTTCTTCTTTGACATCAATCGGAATAAGATATCCATTTTTTCCATCTCGAATAAACGTAGGATTGCCGTAATTCACATCAAAACCGATCATTCCTAAACCAGAGCCAACCGCTTCCATCAACGTTAAACCAAATCCTTCACTCGTAGAAGCTGCCGCAAAGAGCTTATAATCTGCATAAACATCGTCTAATTTAACGTGACCTAACAAGCGAATATAATCTTCTGCTTGATGACTTTGAATTAAATCTTGAATCTGCACTCTTTCGCCACCTTCACCATAGATATCAAATGTGAGTTTCGGTACTTCTTTTTTAGCAATGACCGCTGCACGCACGAGCCAATCAATATGTTTCTCACTAGCTAATCTTGACGCTGTGATCATTGAATAAGGTTTACGCTTTTTGTTTGGCTTCCGCAGTTGATCTAAGCAGCCTACTGGGATTGTGAAAATTTTAGGCGTTGCATTTAAATATTTCTTAAATTGCTGAGCCAAAATATCTTTTTGACGTTCTGTTGCAGTAATATAAAAATCAACCTCTTTATGGTTTGTAAATTGATATTCATAATAGTTGTTCCACAAAATATGATGCTCGTCCGTCGCATTTTCACTGAAATGTTCCGCGTGTACAACAACCCCTAACTTACTGTCGCCACTATTTTGCATCATAGCTTGACCTACTTCAGTCGCGCGATCAAAAATCACAATATCGTCAGCTGTTAAATTTAATTTTTGGAAGAAATAGGCTACAAACGCTTCTTTAGTATAAAGTTTTGCATCTTTCATCGCATAAATATGCGTGCCACCATCAATATATTCTGTATAAGCTACTGAACCATCTTCATTGTAAAATTGGCGCATAAAAAGTTTCGCTTTATTGTTATAAGGCGCATAATATTCTGAGAAAGTTCGCACATAACTATAATAATCTTTGCGTACGAGCTTGCCATTAATAACAAATTCAGCAAAATCAACAATATCCTCATGTTCATTTTTTAAATAACAAGTGACATAGCTATCCCCTTGTCCCAACGTCAGCCATCTGACCTTACCTTCTTGCTCTTCTTTCACCACATCGGCATGCATGCTTGCTTTAATATCTTCTAAAGTATAAGAAGTCGGTGCGATTTTAATATCTGTAAAATACTGATAAAGCCAGATTACTTCCTCATCTTTAAAACCTATATTTTCTGTAAGGGTTTGTATATTTTCAGAACTCATAAATTCTAAAAACACAAATTTTAAAGGCATTTTTAGTTCTCGTAGCAATTTGGCACGATACATTTGTGCATACTCGACACCGCTACTCGCCCACCCAATACCAAAATTAATGTTATAAATTGTCAATTTGAAATCACCTCTTCTAATTCGGAAAATGCACGATTAATCGGCCCTTCTCATCAAAACTTGTAATACTTTGACAAAGGTATTTCACGATGTCTTTTTTGATTGCTTCTCTCATCAACTCAAATGATTCGAGCGCGACACGATGATACTCAAAAATAGGATTACGTTTCCCGTTTTGACGTGCATTCACACTTGATTTTAATTTTTGTAAATGATCCACCTGTTTAATCCAATTACTATCCACTGCTTTTAAAATCGCCTTTTGTACAAATTGTGTGTACAAATACGTATTT
Organism: Staphylococcus sp. 191; assembly: GCF_011174885.1. NCBI lineage: Bacteria > Bacillati > Bacillota > Bacilli > Caryophanales > Staphylococcaceae > Staphylococcus > Staphylococcus sp. 191. The sequence goes on from NZ_PNRJ01000014.1 coordinate 48,423, forward strand.
AATTTCGCTTGTTGATATTGCAATTGCTCTTGAAATAATTGCATTAAATATTGAATGACCTCATTCGGGTTATTTAAATTCAGTGCTGATATTTCACTTGTAAACTGAAAGCTTAAATTTTTATAAATATAATCAATGAGCATCCTTTCAGACACGGTCGCTTTTTTAACAAGTGTGGTAAACACTTCATGCGCAATGCTTTCAAGTTGCTGATGCTCTATTTTGGTCATATTCAAAATGTGATTCCGCTCTTCATAAATCAATTCACGTTGCGCGCTAATACTTTTTTCAAATTCATTGGACGTCTCTCGTGTTTGTGTCCCTTGTTCTTCTGACACCCTTTGGGCACGTTGCACAATTTTTTTAATGCGTCGTTGAAAAACAAGACTATTTTGAAGCGTATCGGTATCCATTTCCATCAGTTTGTCCATATTTAAAGACTTTGTATCTCCCCATCGCTTAACCAAATAATCATCAATGGAAATGTAAATTTGAGACGTCCCAGGATCCCCTTGTCTACCTGAGCGGCCTCTTAACTGACGATCTACACGACTATTTTCCATATGCTCACTTATTATGACCGCTAAGCCCCCTAATGCTTTCACACCTTCAGCCAATTTAATGTCTGTCCCACGACCAGCCATACTGGTTGCTACGGTGACTGCTTTTAACTGCCCCGCTTCTGCAATCATTTGTGCTTCTTTCGCAACATTTTGTGCAATCAACAAATTGTTCGGTATATCTAGGTCAAAAAATGCACTTGAAAAATATTCTGCCATTTCTGCAGTACGTGTAATCACAAGGACAGGACGTTGTTCTTGATAAAGCGCTTGAACCCGTTCGATAATGGCGATATTTTTATCTTCGGCATTTCTAAAAACGCGGTCTGGAAAGTCTTGTCTCTGAATCGGCTTGTCAGTTGGAATTTGGACGACCACTTTCGTATATAAATCCAAAAACTCTTTTTCACCGAGTTTGCTTGTTGCGGACATCCCTGAAAAAACATTAAATTGCTTAAATAAATTTTGAAAAGTAATGGTCGCCATCACACTTCTATCCATCGTGATTTCAACATTTTCTTTCGCCTCTAACGATTGATGTAAGCCTGATTGAAGTTTTGTACCTGGCATCATGCGTCCAGTAATGCGATCTATTAATACGATGTCACCTTGAAAAACAAAGTAGTCAAAGTTATTTTCAAACAAATGTCGCGCTCTTAAAGCCAAGTTAATATTGCGCACTAAATCGAAATAAGGGGCATCAAAAATATTTTCAATACCAAAGTATGCATTCGCCGCATCAATACCTTGATCTGTCAACCAAATTTCCTTTTTTGTTTTCTTCATTTCGAAATGTTGCTTTTCCACAAGCGTTTCTACAAACGTTTTGACCACCTTAAACAAGTTCGATTGAAGACGAGGCGCACCAGAAATGACGAGTGGTGTTTGTGCAGAATCTAAAATAATAGAATCCACTTCATCGATAATGCCGTAATTCAGTTTGGGTAGGAATTTACCTTCTTTACTATCTGCTAAATTATCAATTAAATAATCAAAGCCAAGCCGTCCACCTGTCGTATAGATAATGTCATGATTATAAATCGCTTGCTTTTCGCCCTTTTCATATTGATGGTCTGGATCTTCAACAAAGCCTAAAGCGATAGTGATCCCTAACCATTCAAATAATGGTTGCATCTCTAGAAAATCGCGCTTAGCCAAATAATCATTGGTCGTAATAAGGTAAGCCCCTTTTCCAGACAATGCATTCAAGTACAAAGGTAACGTTGCTGTAAGCGTCTTACCTTCTCCCGTTTGCATTTCTGCGATATTACCTTCATGTAAAACAATCGCACCCAAAACTTGGACATCTTTAGGAAACATTCCTAATACGCGCCAGCTTGCTTCTCTCACAACTGCATAGGCTTCTGGCAAGAGGTCATCCAATGTTAGCCCTTGCTCTAATTTCTTTTTAAATTCCATTGTTTTTTGTTGAAGTGCCTCATCAGGTAAAGCACGATATGCTTCTTGATAACGATTAATCCGGTTCAATATTTTTTTAAGCTTTTTTAAACGGACTTGGTTAATTGTTTCATGAATTCGATTTGGCATCATTGCTCACCTCCACACACCTTGGCAGTTTGTAACATGGCAAGATGTCGACTTGGATTCAATAGCGGTTCGACTAACTGAAATGCTCCAGTATCTAAATGGTCCTCCGTTTGATAAACGACAACATGCGCGACATCAGTATTCATTTCGACTTCATCATGATTTGGTCGTTGTGTCACAAATGCTGTGCCTTTCATATGCGATGCCATGACACACGCGATTACATTGGAACGTGAATGATAACCTATGAAATGAAGTGAACATTGCTTTCCTAACGCATTGATCCGTGCCGTCAAATTTGATACCGCTTGCGCCATAGATGCTACGTCCCAATTGTGCACTGTGATACAGTTTGGGAACTGGCGAAGCGCACTGTTGCTGACTCCATTTTTTTCGACAAATACGATATTCACTATAGGGAGATGTGACACTTTATTTTGGATATCACTGATGTATAGTTGATTATCCAGTTGCGCATCTTCTCCTTCTTTAATACAAATTTGACGAAATTTCACAACTTTTGAAGCAGCATTAATCATTTGAAGTTCATAATTAAATGCCTGTTGTGGCATTCGTACTTCCGCTTCATGTCCACGAATAATTTGAACATCACAGACCGTGTTATCTCGATGTTTAAAAATGATTTTAAAATAAATGCAATGTGAAGGCTCCACATCATAATCAAATTTGAAATGATAAGTCTGATCTTTCTTTAAAATTGGCAACGTGGGTATCGTTTTATCTTTCTGAAAATTTGTCATCATTTCCCATTGGTGAATGACGATTCCAGACGGCATTAATTCATTTTGAAAGACTGTCTCTGACGCATGAAATCGAAATTGTGTCCCATACATAAATGTATTGGACGTGATTTGTGTCCATCGAATATTAAAACTATCCTTTTCTTTCATGTGTCACTCTCCCAAATCGACTCTCAAGAATCATATTGTAAAAATTAACAAACCAGTTTGTAATCGTTGCAGAATCATCATTATGTCGCCCCGGTATACTGCGGCTCATCACACGGATATGCTGACGGGATAAAAGCGGCAACAGCATATTGAATGCTTCGATGTCATAGTCATCATCTTCCATATACGAGACAGCAACGGTGGTCTCTTTAATATTCGACTGCTCTAAAACATTCCAAAATCTCCGGTCGAGCCTTTGAATTGCATCCGCATCCATTGCTTTTTCATTCTTCATCAACACGTCAATCGCGGTTCCAAATTCTTCAGGTCGTTTTAAACGCATACATTCAGCGATAGTCCCAATATTCACCAGTGGCTTTCCAACAACGATTGCTGCTGGTTTTAACTGTGCACCATAATATAAAGCGCCAAATGACCCCATAGAAAGCCCAGATAAGATTAAATCATCATCTTTAAAACCAAGAAATTTCAACTTATCTTGAATCACTTTAATAATATTGGATTCAAAAGACTTTGAACCTAAATAAAATGCGCCTCCTTCTACTCTCGGATCAGCGATCAGTAGGAATGGCGTTTTAAATTTACGCATCATATAAAATCCTTCAAACCCTTCGGCAGTCCGATAACCACTGAAATAGACATTGAGGGGTGGCTTCAAATCACCGGGATCAAAATAATGAAGAAACTCTTCTCGATTTTCATCGACATAACGTTCTCCACCTAAAATACATTGCCCCATTTCCATTCGAGACCATCTTTTGTGTATCGCACCTACCCGTAAAGTTCCGCTTCCTTTCGCCTTTGCAGTAATAAGAATATACGCATTCTCATCTGCCACTGGTATCTCTAAAGGACATTTTAGTTCTTCACCTTTTAAGACAAATTCTCGACTAAATTTTCCAGCTGTCCCAAAATCCAATAATCGAAGCGTAAATAAAACTTCAACACGGCCTGTGACAGTATACTCAGGCCATATTTGAATCACTTTCTCACGATCATAAACTAAATAATTTTGCCACGATAAAATAGGCTTAAAGTCTTCCCCAAAATCTCCAGTGAGCACAATCGCATGACTTCCATCATAGTATGCGTCACCTTTAAATCTTGAATTGACGATACAAGTGTGAGGCGCAATTTTATCCCCATACTGTCCTGAGAACGATAAGGCTAACAATTTATGAATACATTCTTCCGAAGTCTTATATTGAAATGGACGAATCATCCGTTCACGAACCAGTGGCTCTGATTTAAATTTTGAGCCCCAAAATTGTTGATCAATATAAGTGTTGTACGGTGCAGTGATATTTTGTAAAGCCTTCATTAAAGGTTGCGAATAAGCAGTTTGTACAAAAATAAGGTCATATGCTTTATCATTCAAATATTCATCGTATGTCACTTTATCTTCTAACGCACGGGTTGTTAAAAATTGAAAAACAACCTCCTCTTTCGTTAAAAAGTGTGATGACAAATCATTACCGCCTATTTGTAAGACTTTATATTTACGCGCCATTTTCATCACCCACTATCCAATGCGCTAATTGTTTGACGATTTGATGAGATGCATAATGTTTGGCTAACTTCATCGAATAAGCAAAAGCACGGTTCCAATTTTTTAAATGATTTAAGAAGTAATCTGTCGCAATCGCCAAATCATCAATATGATGAAGTAGATAGCCATTCACACCATGTTGTACATAGTCTGTGGGGTTAAGATTAATCTGTGGTAAACCTGCCCCAATTGAACAAATTTGTAGAAACAAATCTGGCTCGTCACTTAGATCAATAATGAGTCTCATCGTCGCAATTGCTTCAACAAGTTGATTTTCAAAAGGCACTTTTTTCAACACAACATATTCGATTGCTTCATCGCCTACAATATCGCGAATCATTTCAGGTGTTGAATTATTTCCACTCAATTCACGATTGATATGCTGCATCGTTTCATTAATCCATGAGGGTATCACATCATGTGTTTTACTCAACAATTCCACACGGACTTGAGGATGCTGTTGCATTTCCACTTTCAATTGCGCCATTGTGCATTCGAATAGTAACGGATCAATCCCGTCTATCCATACACCTATCTTCATTTCATGAAGCTGACTACTGATATTCGCATGAACTTGAACATCAAAAGGCGTAATACGCATCATTTGATTGTCACTTTGAAATTGCTTTTGATAATGCGAAAGACGTCCCTCATTATCAATAGTATCTACAAGCCAATAACGTCCTTTTTTAATTGAAGCAAACTCATTTTCAGGCTCTGCACTTTTTCTGCCTTGAAATATGGAAAAACAGAGCTGTTCACATGGAATGTGTGCCGCAACCAAATGATTGTGGCGTATATCCGATGCAACAATCGCCGCTTCAATAGGTGTGTCCGCACGGTCTATATACCATTGGAACCATTCATGAATAATGTCTGTCATATGTGCATAAGTGATTTGATTAAAAAGAGGTTGATATTTGTGATGAATTTCAACTTTTCCAGTAGCACCATCTTCTTTCATCACCCAGTCACCATCAAATGTCATATAAAGTTGATGATCAACTTGTCCTTTATCGTCATAAATCATCACACTAGATAGAAAACCGCGATCATCAAAAATATAACGTCGGCGTTTCACATCGTTTTCATATGACTCAATCCAAATGAGATAGCCCTCTTGACTAAAATAGATATTTGAATACTGAAACTCCGAAGTGATTGCACGAATATAAAATGGCATATATATAAATTCTGTCTCTTCAGGCCAATTGAGCTGTCGATAGTCCACAGATTGCGGCGTTTGATGTTTAAAACCTTGAATCTCATCAAATAATGACCAATAATGTGCATCAAACAAGTCATGTCGATGTAAAAACGTACGTAAATCAGGACTATAATTTAATAGCACAAGTACAAATGGTTGCTCATTTTTAAGATGCATGCCCATCAGACTGATTAAATCATCAAATTCTGTTTTAGATTTTTTAAAAAAGATGGGTTTGGCATGGCTTTGCCACCAATTCTCATCGCTATACCAAGCCGGGATAAAACATTTCATAATTCTCTCCTCACCAATATTGTTTTAAAACATGTTGATACTTATCGAAATAGAGATAGGTTCTAAATGTATCTGCAATATTAATCGCAATATAAACTAAAATAATCAATTGTACGGCTAAATATATTTGTTGAGACAAATGTGGGATAAATAATGAGCAATACAACGGTATGCCAATGATAATCCCAACAATAAACGTTCCAAACCAACATATTCTTGTAGCCATACGATTGAGATAAGCGGATGTCTCTTTTCCAGGCCGAACACCTATAAAATAGTTTCCATTTTTTAAGAAGTTTTTCGAGTTTTGCTTCGTATTGATCATTAATCGTGACAGAAAATACCCTAATACGATCTGTATCAATAAATACGTACTGATGCCGATATAATTATCGAAAGAAAAAATTTTAATATGGGCAGTCTGTCCTATCGTCAAACTCAGTGCTAGATTTAACGTACTATTTAATAGTAGAAAGACAGATAAACTAATCATGATGGATAGACTTCCACCTGGATTGAGTTTCCATGCTAAATAATTCACCGTATTTTCTTTTGAAACATCCAAAATATCTTGATATTTTGTTCGGTATTCTATTAATTCAATCAGCAATAAAGTAAATAATGCTGCCACAATCAATACAGTGACAATGAAGATTTCGTATGTTTCTATATTTAATTTAGGTCCATGCTGAGACAATGAAGATTTCGTATGTTTCTATATTTAATTTAGGTCCATGCTGATTAAATATAGATCTCACAATGCTTAACATAACGATTGGCATTGGCCCGGCAACGCCATTTCTTACATTTTGATCGGCAAGCCAAACGAGCATCATTGAGCCCGCAATTAAAATTAATAATAAAAGCAATGCATTGGATTGTTTTAAATGACTATGATAAACGAATTGATTTAAAACAAAGCAGCCTTGCACAATACTCAAAATTAAAGTCAGAAACTTTTCTTTAAAATGCTTTTCCGCTCGTGTTTGTCTCATCGATTTCTCAATATTTTTGTAAGACCATAAGCTAATAATAAGCAATGCTGTTAACCATGGACCGAGTCCAAGTGAAAAAACATTCAATCTTGAAATATCTCCCCCCATATTAGAAACAGCTAGCCTATAAAACCCATTGCCCTGATGTTTCATTGCATGTGCACTGATGATTGGAACATGGCTTCCTAATATGTATATCAATAAAATAAGAATTGTGAACAGTATTCTTTTGTGTAGAATTTTGTATTCATATTGTTTAAAAATACGTTTAATGATATTACCTCTCACATTAACCCTCTTTTATATAAAACATGGGGTCAAAGGGGCTATCCCTTTGACTTTATTGTTCTAGCCCCTTCTACCATGTTTGAACTTAATTTTATTGTTCAGATGATTGGTGATCATCCTCTTTATCTTTTTTAGATTTTTTTAACAATCCAAGACCTGCAAACATTGCTGCAACCGCTGCAAACAAGCCACTTTGTGATGTTGTTTGACCCGTATCTGGTAATGTTTGTTCAGATGCTTTTGCTTGTTGCGTTTGCGTGTCTGATGATTGCATTGTTTGCGCATCCATCGAAGGTGTCGCATTTGTCATTGCATTCATAGCAGACGATTCGCTATCAGATGAAGTTTGAGACATTGATGTGCTCATTGACGTACTCGCTGATCCACTTGCTGTCACTGACGTGCTCATTGACGTACTCGCTGATTCACTTTCGGACAATGATGCATTCATTGACATACTTGTTGATTCGCTTTCTGACACTGATGTGCTCATTGACATACTTGTTGATCCACTTTCTGACGTTGATGCACTCATTGACGTACTTGCTGATTCACTTTCGGACGTTGATGTACTCATAGATTGTGATTCTTTAACAGAAAGGCTCATTGATACACTTTCGTATGTTGACAAGCTATCTGATGCGCTTGTAGACATACTTACTGAATCACTCATATGACGAGATGCTGATAATGACGCACTTTCATCTGCATTTACAGACATTGCTTCTGATACAGATGTACTTGTTGAAGTACTCAACGAAGCACTTGTTGACGCGCTCGCTACTTCAGATACAGCTTGATTTACACTTGCTGACAATGATGCATATGTTGATGTTGAAGCTTCCGCACTTGCTATTTCACTCAATGATGCACTCATAGATTTACTATTCAAACGTGCTTCTTCTACTGAATGACTTAACGATGCTTTGTCAGAGTTCGATACTGAAATCGATACACTTGAAGCTGTACTCATCGATGCACTTGCTGATGCTTGTTCTACGATTGAAGTAGAAGTTGATGCACTTTCTGCAGCTTTTTGTGAAGCTTTTTCATATTCTGAAAGGCTTGCTGATTTGGAAAGTGATGCTGACTCACTTGTCGAATGTTGTACCGACTGATGCGCTGACTTAGATAATGATGCTTGTTCTGATTTCGACGCAATTTGTGATTGAGATGACGCATTTTTCATAGAAGTACTTTCAGATACTCGTTGGCTCATGGATGCTTGTTCAGAAGCACTCAATATACCCGATTGACTTGCTGATGTAGAAGCAACTGTTGAATCACTTGTCGAAGTACTTACTGATAATGATGCTGACTCAGCTGAAGCCATCTCACTTGGTGTGTGATTTTTGTAGCTTTCAATTGCGCTTGTTGATAACGATGTGCTCATCGATGCACTAGCTGAAAGACTTCTGATGTCATTAAACATCAATGACACGCTTGTTGACGCACTCACTGATAATGATTGGATTTGTAAACCAAATTCAGAAACGCTTGTGGATACACTTGCTTTATCAGCATCTACTTTTGAATTCGATTCTGATGTGCTTGCTGACGCACTTTCTGATTGAGATTCTGCCAATGATTGTTTTTCTGACATTTGTGCAGACAATGAATCACTTAGAGAAGCATTCATCGATGCACTTGTTAATGTTGAAACAGAGTTTGCTTCATACTCAGAAGCAGCCATTGATGCCAAATTGCTAGTTGAAGTGCTGATTGACGTGCTCTTATCTGCACTTGCAGACTGACTCATTGTTGCAACAGTTTCATTAGATTGATCTGCTGACATGCTCATTGATTCAGACTCACTCATAGCACGACTAAACGAACTACGCTCTGATACACTTGTCGATTCACTCAACTGTTCAGTGGACTTAAGTTCAAGATTTGTAGACATCGCTGTTGATTGTGAATCAGAAGCGGATGTACTTGTTGAACTACTGCTCATAGCACGCATCGACGCACTAGTCAAACGTGAAGCTGACAATGATTGTTGATCTTTAAGACTCACGCTAGACGCGTTTGACATAGAATCAACGGTAGATTGGCTTGTTGATACACTTACAGACTCACTGATTAACTCAGATACATTAGTAGGAAGTTTATCAGACGTTGACGTACTCATTGATTCACTAATTACACCGATTGGTAAATCTGTTGTTAATGGTTTGCCTGTTGACGCACTCATCGATGTTGATGTGCTCGCTGATGCTGATTCGCTTGCTTTATTCGCCGACTCAGATGCTGACGCACTCACCGACGTTGACGTGCTCACTGATGTCAATGTGCTTACTGAAACGGATTCGCTTGCTTTGTTCGTCGACTCAGATGCTGACGCACTCACCGACGTTGACGTGCTCGCTGATTCAGATGTTGATGCACTTACGGACGCTAACGCGCTTGCTTTATTCGCCGACTCAGATGCTGACGCACTCACTGATGTCGATGTGCTTGTTGATGCTGATTCGCTTGCTTTATTTGCAGACTCAGATGTTGATGCACTTACGGACGCTGACTCGCTTGCTTTATTCGCCGACTCAGATGCTGACGCACTCACTGATGTTGACGTGCTCGCTGACGCTGATCCGCTTGCTTTGTTCGCCGATTCAGATTCAGATGTACTCATCGATGTTGATGTACTTTCTGATGCTTTGTTCACTGATGCAGAGTCTGACTCACTTACTGAAGTTGAGTCACTTGTTGATACCGATGCACTCTTAACTGCTGATGCAGATTCAGATTCACTTACCGATGTTGATGTGCTTGTAGAAGTTGATTCGCTTGATTTGCTTGCCGATTCAGATTCAGATGTACTTATTGATGTTGATGTACTTTCTGATGCTTTGTTCACTGATTCAGATGCTGATGCACTTACGGACGCTGACGCGCTTGCTTTATTCGCCGACTCAGATGCTGACGCACTCACTGATGTCGATGTCTT
>NZ_PNRJ01000015.1:0-64245 GCF_011174885.1 Staphylococcus sp. 191
TCGGAGATGTGTATAAAGAGACAGCTGTAGCTATATGAAGTTGGGTCGTTCGGGTTGTATCCACCATTGTATTCTGCAGCGTCTGCATCTTGACCGTGTGCTAAAGTGAAAGCAGCGACACCTGCTGTAGCGATTGTAGTCGTAGCGATTAATTTTTTCATGTTAAAAAATCCTCCTGAAAAATGTTTAAGATTATAAGTTAAATTCACTAAGTGTGAAGTGTAAGTTTAATAATTTGTAAATCCCATTGGCGTTTGCTTAACAACGATATTTACTGTAACAGAAAATAAAACGCTTGTGTAGCGCTTATTTAATTTGTAATGTTTAAGAAAACATGAGAATCTGATTGTAATAAAGACAAACGCCAAGAACCTTGTCACTAAAGGGTTTTGGACACCCTTAACAAATACTTAACAAATTTCATAAATGTTCTGTCATAAAACTGTAATATGATTACAAAAGTATTGCGATATAAACGTTTTTTAAGTAGTGAACAAGGATAATATTTAGTAAAAATCTACACATTTGAAATTTGAGCCTATATTTAGATCGATGAATTAAAAAAAGGAACGCTAATGACAGTGTAAATATCATTTTAAAAAGTGCACACATAAAAATTGAAAATAAGCAGTTAGAAAACCGACATAAAAAAAATTGAATTTAAAAATTTAACAAAATATCCAAAAACTTCCTATTATATTGTTTGTATTAAAATGAATTGTTAACTTATTACTCATTTATCTCATTATCACGTTAGCGAGGTACACACCAACCGAAATAATTGCCTCTGTAAGTTCCTATATAGATAGTGAATTAATCAGCATACGTTATTTAACTTTTGTGCTTATTTTGAGACCTTTGATAAGGTTTAAAGGAAGAGAAAATCATAGTTGTTGACAATAATAAAAGACTAAGCTATGATACTAGTATAAATTTTATACTTGAAAGGTGGTGCCTGTATTGAAAATAGAATTAGGATTAACGTCATTTGCTGATAACCAAGAAATGCATACAGAAAATGGTGTCATTCCGGCAATTTCAAATGCAGAGCGTATACGAAATATTGTCGAAGAAATCAAATTGGCAGATGAGGTAGGCTTGGATGTATATGGTCTAGGAGAACATCATCGACCTGATTATGCGGTATCAAGTCCAACAACAGTTTTGGCTGCCGCTGCACCGCTTACGAAAAAAATCAAACTAGCTTCCGCTGTGACAGTCTTATCGTCAGATGATCCTGTAAGAGTATATCAACAATTTGCGACACTTGATGGATTATCTAATGGACGTGCTGAAATCATGGCCGGTCGAGGTTCATTTATTGAATCTTTCCCATTATTTGGTTACGACCTTAAAGACTATGAAGCATTGTTTGATGAAAAATTAGATTTATTGCTCAACATTAATCGTAATGAAATTGTGCATTGGGAAGGCCATCTAAGACCAAGTATTGAAGGTTTAGGCGTCTATCCACGTGCGGTTCAAAAAGAATTACCTATTTGGTTAGCAACAGGAGGCACACCTGAATCATCACTTAAAGCGGGTGCTTTAGGTTTACCTATTACGTATGCGATAATTGGTGGTAGTCCGAGACGATTCAGACGTAATATTGTGATGTATAAAGCCATCGCTGAATCAAAAGGTTTTCCAGCATATCAACTTCAAATCTCAACACACTCATGGGGTTATGTTGCTGATACGGATGAACAGGCACAACGTGAATTTTATCCTGCTGTAGAAGCACATCATAATGTGTTAGCGAAAGAGCGGGGTTGGCCAGCATTTTCAAATGAACACTTTTTATCTGAAATTGGTCCGGATGGTGCGATGTATGTTGGAAGCCCAGAAACTGTCGCACAAAAAATTATTGATACTGTAGAGTCATTAGAATTAACAAGATTCATGTTGCATCTGCCTATAGGTTCTATGCCACATGAAAGAACGATGCATGCAATTCGACTTTTTGGGGAAAAGGTAAAACCTATCGTCGATGCATATTTTGAAAACAAATAAGGAGGAATTTGAAATGATCTTAAGATATGTTACAAATTTAAAAGCTGCGAAATCTTTATTCGATGCGGCACAACCCAAATTAAAAGGTGACGAAGGTATGAAAGAGGCGTTCAAAACGTTCAAATTACCTGAAGGAATGGTAAAAGTAATCGGAACTATAGAACTAATAGCTTCTGGTTTATTCGTCGCAAGTCTTTTCCATAAACGTATTTCACAAGCTGCGTCTTTATTATCAATCGGTGTTTTAGTAGGTGCTATTTATAAACACTTTGAAGCAGGTCAAGGAAAAGAAGGCGCGCAACATGCGATTGATGTAGCTACATTAGCTGGCTTGAGTCTTGTTGATACATTGACTTCTAAAAAGTAAGCATTTATGTATCTGATAGTAAAGTATTATTAAAAAATAATGTTATAAATCATTTCTGATTAGTTAATAACGTATTGTCTCAAATATTTATTTACTATTTATTTAACCTACAAAGTATTTTACTTTGTAGGTTATTATTTTTCTTATATTTACGTTTATTTATTTTTGACGAGTAATAAGACATTTGCACAAAACTCAAATGCTAATTATTTAAACTAGATCATTAAAAATAATTTTTTGGGAATCTATAAATCGGTCGCAATAGGCTTTTTATATCTACTTTTATTTGGTAAAGAAAATATATCAAAATTTTTTTCAGAAAGCTAACTCATAAAGTAATTGAAAAATTTACTGATTCAGTTTAAAATATAAATGTTAAAATATTAAATTTCCAAGTTAATATAGTTGTGAGTAGAATTAGACATTGTACCTATACATCTTGGATTGCATCTATAGGGGGTAAGCGAATGGAAAAATACCGTATCAAAAATATGAAAGAACTTATGGCAATTAGTTTTACGACCAAAGGAATCTATGCACAAATTAAAAAGAAGTATGCGCTAACATACGAAGAATTATTTATTCTGACGTTTATATTAGAAAATAAGCATTCTATTTATAATGTAAAAGACATCATTAAAGCTTCAAAGTTCAAACCATACTACATTACAAAGGCTATGCAAAAATTGAAAGATTATGGTTTTCTAACTAAGAAACGTAATGAGCATGATGAACGTACTGTGATCATTGAAGTGTCTGAAGAGCAGTATACAAAAATTGAAGCATTATTTAATGAAATTGAAGCATTGTTGTAAATGTAAGTTCTTTATAAATGAATCATTTTGAATGGAAGCAAAAACTTGTGGAAGTGAAAGAGAGATATTAACTTGAGATTTGAATATTTTAAACCATTTAAAATACGAAATTTCAGAGCAATATTCACGGCATCTTACTTTTAAGAGATGACGTTTGAGATGGGCGCTTCAAACTTTTTAGTAATATGTATGATTTGTGTGGATTAACATGAAAGGGACTGGAACCATAGTCAACGACAGGAAGCAAATTTAAATATTTGTTTCCTGTCGTTTTTTATATTTATACGATGTGCGATACAGAGGGATAGGCAACGAACTGGATTTATACTATAATGTTGAGTGAGTAGCTAAGAAATAAAAAGATTGAGAGGTTTTGGTTATGAAATCTGTGTTAATTCAGTCTGAAATTCAAAAAGAATGGGTAGCTAAATTAGAAGCACATCGAGAGCAATTAGAAAAGAATGCACATCGTAATGATATCGAAAGCCGCTTTCCATATGAAAATGTTCAATGGCTCGTTGATGAAGGTTATAGTCAATTGACTTTACCAGTCGCTTATGGCGGTAGAGGGGCAACATTAGAGGATATGACCGTCATTCAAACTGTTTTGGGTTCAATTGATGGCGCTACAGCTTTATCAATCGGATGGCATGTCGGCTTAATCGGAGAACTGTATGAAGGACGTCTATGGGACGATGCGATACTCGAACTTTTGGCAGAAGCGGTCAAACAAGGTGCGCTCGTTAACCGTGCAGTCAGCGAAGCAGAAACAGGGAGTCCTACTAGAGGGGGCCGTCCTGCAACATTTGCACAATTTGATGGGACCCACTATGTTTTAAATGGTGTGAAGACATTCACGTCTATGAGTCGAGCACTCAGTCATGTCGTCGTTGCCGCTTATATACCTGACCGAGAAAAAGTTGGATTTTTCTTAATAAAAAAAGATGCAGAAGGACTAGAAGTTGCAGATAATTGGAATATGGTCGGCATGCGCGCAACTGAAAGCCATGATTTAATCTTAAACGATGTAAAAGTAGAATCTAAATTTTTAGTTGAGATTAAAGGAGAAGGCCCTAAATTTCAAAACGGATGGTTGCTCCATATTCCAGCTACATATCTTGGGATTGCGCAAGCAGCGCGTGATGAAGCATTAAAATTTGCTTTAACCCACCAGCCTAATAGTATCGAAACGCCAATTTCTGAATTGCCTGTCGTTCAACAAAATATTGGGAAAATGGAAACAAAATTGTTGAGTGCGAGACACTTGTTATGGAGTACAGCAAAAGCATACACAGACTTAAGTGAGAAAGATGAAATCAGTAACGAAACCGCTGCGAGCAAAGTTGTAGTGATGAATAAAGGTTTAGAGGTCGTTGATCTTGCTATGCGGATTATAGGTGCTAAAAGTTTGGAGATGGATCGTCCGATTCAACGTTATTATCGCGATATGCGTGCAGGTTTACACAACCCGCCAATGGAAGATCTTGCTTACACTCAAATTGCTAAAAAAGCATTAAGCTTATTTCAAAGCGACTGACACTTCACATTGAATTCTAAAATATTTGAAGTTCTAGTTTTGTCGCGTTATGCCTAGAGTAATAGCTAAAAATGAATGCAGCGTGCAGACAGCGTGATACAGAGTTTAGAGACTCAGATGTTTGATGATTGAACATTCAAAGTTATGGAATGCAATTTTGATTAAACTTTAAAAAATTATGTTATAGTTTATGTTGTAATTTATTCAAACAACTACAACGGAGGTTTACAAAATGGCAGATGAAAGTAAATTTGATCAAGCAAAAGGAAACATCAAAGAAACAGTAGGAAATATCTCTGGCAATAAAGAATTAGAACAAGAAGGTAAAGAAGATAAAGCGGCTGGAAAAATTAAAGAAGTCGCTGAAAATGCGAAAGATAAAGTGAACGATCTTGTAGATAAATTTAAAAAATAAGCCACTTAGTGATAAGTCAATTGAGCCATTTCAATGAAGTTGGCTAAAATATGAATGAAAAATATATTTTTTTTGAGAGTAAGATGGATCATCTATCGTTTTTAGATGACGTCTTACTCTTTTTAAATAGTTTTAAAAGGATATGTGACATCTGAAAGTAGCATCAAAATTTAAAAGTTAGTGTATCACACTTTAATTGTCTATTGATACTTTTGCGAATACTTTATATAATATGAGGACATCAAATGGACAGAGGAGAATGCTAATATGCGATATCTTTTAGTGGGCATAGGGGGTATCTTTACATTACTTGGGTTTGCAGGGGCCGTGTTACCATTGTTACCTACAACACCTTTTTTATTAGTTGCTGTACTCTGTTTCGCAAAGAGCTCGGACCGTTTTCATGATTGGCTCATCCAAACGACCATTTATAAAGCGTATATCGAGGATTTTCGTCGCTATCGTGGCTACACAATGAAAAAGAAAATTCAATTGTTAGTGAGTTTATATATTGTTGTCGGTTTTTCAATATGGACGATGGATATGCCAATGATTCGGTTGGGGTTAATGGTGATGGTCATTCTTCAAACAATCGTACTTTTTACTTTTGTTAAGACATTGCCAAAGCAGCATGAAGTAGAGCGTAATCGTACGCTTAACGTAAATGAGATAGATTAATATGAATATGTCAAAAATAGAGTGAGTTAGAAATCTTGTGAGGCAAAGTGAGATTTTTAGCTTACTCTTTTTATTGATGTGGTTATTATATAGTGCGCACGCTTTTTAGAAACTTTACATTTTAAAATCGGTAATTTTTATTAAGTTAAAAAATATTTTAAAAAAAGATTGCCTTAAAAATGTATCCACTATATAATAATGATAATCGTTATCAATTGGAGGGCGAATAAATGAAAAAATTATGGTTACCATTATTGGCAATCTTGCTTGTTTTATCTGCTTGTGGCCAAAATGGAGGACAAAATAGCAAAAATGATACAAAATCTTTTGCATTAAAAACAGCAAAAGGTGAAGATAAAGTGGATATTCCTAAAAATCCAAAACGCATCGTTGTACTTGCGCCGACTTATGCAGGCGGTTTGAAGTATTTGGGAGGAAAGATTGTAGGGGTTTCTGATCAAATAACACAAAGTCCTGTGCTGTCAAAAGAATTCAAAGATGTGGACAAAGTAGGCGCGGAAGATGTGGAAAAAGTTGCGACTTTGAAACCTGATTTAATCATCACATACAACACTGATAAAAATACAGACAAATTGAAAAAGATTGCACCAACACTTGCTTTTGATTACGGGCAATACGATTATTTAGAGCAACAAAAAGCAATGGGTGAAATTTTAGGTAAATCAGCTGAAGCGGAAAAATGGATTAAAGATTGGAAAGCTCAAACTGAAAAAGATGGTAAAGAAATTAAAAAACAATTAGGTGACAACACATCAGTTTCTATTGTCGAAGATTTTGATAAAAAACTTTATGCATATGGTAAAAACTGGGGAAGAGGCAGTGAAGTAATTTATCAAGCATTTGGTTTGAAAATGCCTGAGGCTTTAGAAAAAGCAACTGAAAAAGAAGGTTGGAAAGAGATTTCTAAAGAAGAAATTGACAAATACGCCGGTGACTATGTGATTACTGCAAAAGTAAAAGATGCTGCAAAACCAGAATTCCAAAATACGTCAATTTGGAATAACTTGCCAGCAGTTAAACAACATCATGCATTCGATGTAGATTCACAAGTCTATTGGTATAATGATCCTTATTCATTAGATGTAATTCGAAAAGACTTAAAGAAACAATTATTAGCACATCAATAGAGCGAAGTTAAACTTAGAGCGTTAAAAGACGATGAAATTCATCATAAA
The DNA here is from genome assembly GCF_011174885.1 of Staphylococcus sp. 191. Lineage (NCBI taxonomy): Bacteria > Bacillati > Bacillota > Bacilli > Caryophanales > Staphylococcaceae > Staphylococcus > Staphylococcus sp. 191. The sequence continues at coordinate 7,022 of NZ_PNRJ01000015.1, forward strand.
ATAATAAGCACTAAGATGATTGGAAGAACAATAATCATCTTAGTGCTTTTTCATATTTTGAGCATTTATCACCGTATTAAATCATTATTTTACTTTTCTTTCGTATGTGATTGCACCATTTTTATCGAAAATCGTAAGACCAGAAATGTCTTTATTTGGCGCAGGAATTATAAGACTGGCGATATAAGCAGTCACAAAGGCTGTAATAAAAGCAATAATCGATACATAAAATGGGGAACCTGCACCGCCAACACCTTGTAAGAAGTAGCTGACAATGACAGCGATGATGATGCCAATAATTACACCAACGCCATGTGTACGTTTAGTGAAAATACCTACGGCAAAAATACCAGCAATTGGTACCCCGAAGAGACCAGTAATCAATAAGAATAAATCCCATACATCATTAGAGTTTGCGGCAATAAGGTATAAAGAAATCAACATGCCAAGCAGACCGACTACAATAGTGGCAAGTCGTGCAAAACGTACTTCTGCTTCCTCGCTTTTTTTACCAAAGAACCGTTGTTTAATATCGACTGATAAACAAGCAGCCATAGAATTTAAGCTCGATGAAATCGTTGATTGTGCAGCAGCGAAGATAGCAGCAATCATTAATCCAGCTACAAAAGGTGGCATTTCAGTTAAGATAAAATAAGGCACGATAGAAGAGGTATTAAAATCTTTTGGGAGCGTCGTATGATGCGTATAAAAAACAAATAAGACAGTCCCCATGCCATAAAATAACGGTGCTGAGATCATAGCTAGAAGGCCATTTGTCCATAAAGAATGTGAAGTTTCTTTAAGTGATTCAGAGGCCTGATAACGTTGTACCACGTCTTGACTTGCTGTATATTGTTGTAAATTATTAAAAATACTTCCTAAAAAGATGATTGGAATGGCTGCTGATGCGGCGGTGAATTTCCAATTGTCTGCGCTGATGAGTTTTTGTTTGTCAACAGCCTCATTGACTACAGTGCCCCAGCCACCATCGATATGAACGATACCAATAATGATAATGACCAGTGCACCGCCTAGTAAAATTACACCTTGAATAAAGTCACTCCAAACGACGCCTTCAAAACCACCTAAAAATGTATAAACAATACAAAGCACGCCGACTAAACTCGCAACGAGATATGGATTAATATCGGATACAGCTGTAATTGCGAGTGTTGGCAAATAGATAACGATTGCGACACGTCCTAAATGGAAAAGTACAAATAATAAAGAACCTAAAACACGAACCGCTGGATTAAAACGTGCTTCTAAATATTCATAAGCAGATGTAATCTTTAACTTTTTGAAAAAAGGAATATAAAAATAGATTAACAATGGAATAATTGCAACGATTGCAACATTACCTGCAATATAAGACCAATCAGTTAAATAAGATTTTTCGGGTGTAGACATAAAAGTAATGGCACTTAGTGTTGTCGCATAAATAGAGACCCCTACGACCCAAGAAGGCAGTCGACCACTTGCGGTAAAAAAGCTATTTGTATCTTTACCCGCTCGCTTAGTAAAGAATGCTCCAATACCTAACATTAACAATAAATAACAAAGTAATGCTACCCAATTCCAAAATCCAAATCCGATTGTATGCATATTAATGACACCTCTCATTTTGTTTTAAAATAAATTAAATAATTAGTAAGCGCTTACAAATAACTGTAAAAAAGAGAGTGAGTATGTAACATACATAGAGACACGACATGACTCACTCCGGTTTTTCATACATAGGGTACATTACCTATGAATTAAAGTTGATAACGTTGAATCAATTGTTGTAGTGTTTCACGATTTGTTTCATTAAATGGATGGAAAGGTGCTTTAGGTACACCCGTATCCAAGCCTTTCTCAGCTAAAATGGCTTTAAGTGTTGGATAAAGACCTAATTTTAATACAGTTTCGATAATGTCATTCGTTTCATGTTGAATTCGATAGGCACTTTCGATCCGTCCTTGTTGTGCATTTTCAAAAATTTGACGTGTACGTATGCCATTGACATTGAAAGTCGAACCAATTGCCCCATCTACCCCTGAAATAGCCGCTTGGACCAGCATTTCATCAAAACCAGAATAGATCAATTTATCTGGAAATGCTTTTCTTAAACGTTCAAGTAAGAAAAAGTCAGGTGCAGTATATTTCACGCCAATGATATGGTCGTTTTGGAATAATTCTTCAAATTGTTGTATTGAGATATTGACACCAGTAAGTCCTGGAATAGAGTAAACAATCATTTTGTTGCCTGTTGCTTCAATGATTTTGAAGTAATAATCTCGAATTTCTTCGAATGTAAAAGGGTAGTAAAAAGGCGTAACTGCGGATAATGCATCATAACCAAGTTCTGTCGCATATTGCCCTAATTCAATGGCTTCGTTTAAATCAAGTGCACCGACTTGTGCGATTAGCCGAATGGCATCTTTTGCTTCATCTTTAGCAATACGAAAAACTTCTTTCTTTTGAGCTGTGTTCATCAAGAAATTTTCTCCTGAGCTACCATTGACATACAAACCATCAAGTTTTTGCGTATCAATCGCATTTCGTACAATCTGACGTAAACCCGCTTCTTTGATTTCGCCTTTTTCATTAAATGGAACAAGTAAAGCTGCGTATAAGCCTTTGAGATGATCCTCCATCTTTTTAAAACCTCCCAAAATAGATTTGTAATATTGGTCAGACCAATTTATAATTCAATTGTAAGCGTTATTATAAATGGGGTCAATATTAATTTTTATTTGAGAATGTTCAGATTGTGGTAAAATATAACAAATTAATAACAAGGAGATTGCTGTTGGATGGGCAAAGAAGTAGGACAATCAGGCACCAATTTAAAACAAATTGTAGTAAAAAAAATAAAAGATTATATTTTAGCTGAATCACTTCAAGCGGGAGATAAACTTCCGACAGAACGCAAGCTCGCTGAAACGTATCAAGTGAGTCGTTCTGTTGTACGTGAAGCATTGAGTTATTTGGAAAATACAGGGGTGACTGAGAGTGTTCAAGGTCGTGGGACTTTAGTGAAAGCACAAGATATTACCCCATTAATAGAGGGGTTTTTATTTAGTTTTCAAGTTTCACAAGGGAATTTAAAAGACTTGATGATGTTGAGACTGACATTTGAACTCGCTGCGATTGATATCATTGAACGAAAAAATGTGCCACTCACGGCAATCAAGGAAGCATTAGTTGATAATGTAGAGGATTTCAATGTTGAGGCAGACCAAGCTTTTCATGAAAGTTTATTAGCTGCTGTAGATTCATCATTATTTAAGCAAATGAGTGCAGTCGTACAGGCGTATTTTTATCAAATGGCGATTGAAACAACACAAACTGAAAATGAACGGAGTTTGTCGGAACATCGAAAAATATACGAAGCTTTAATGAATGAAAATTATGTATTGGCAAAAGAACTTTTGACGCAACATCTGATGAGAGGGGCGGAGTTTTATGAATAAATTTGCTTTTGATATTGGGGGCACCTATATCAAATCAGCTGTTATCACTGAAGAGAATCAATTGATAGATTATGAAAAAGTTAAAACACCCATCAATGAAAATGAAGCGATTCTAAATGTTGTGGCGCAACGCCTAAAACAATATATTGAACGTTATCGTACTTCAAAAGTATTGGTAGGGATTTCTACAGCAGGGGCGGTCAATCGTGAAACAGCGTCTATTGCTTATGCAAATCCTAATATTAAAGATTACACAGGCACACAATTTGGGAAAAGGCTGGCACCATTTGTAAATGATCTGTGTATTTATAACGATGTTGATGCCGCTTTGTTAGGGGAGCTGAGTTTTAGAAATGAGACTTATCACAGCGCATTTTGCCTAACGTTAGGGACAGGAATAGGCGGTAGTTATTATCATCATGATATGGGGTTACTGACTGGACAACGGCATCGTCCAAATCAAATCGGTCACCTGCTTTATGATCCAGTCACACAAACCAATTATGAACAACGCGGTTCAACTCAAGCACTAAAAAAACAAATTCAAGCCACATACCCTGAGTGTAATGTTCGACAATTATTTGAAGATGCTCAAGGTGGCGATGTCATAGCAAGACAATATCTTCAAAAATGGGCTTATGAAATCGCACGAGGGATAGCTGAAATCCAAGTGATTTATGATCCAGAAATTATCATTATCGGTGGCGGTGTGTCAGCGCAAGGTGAACAGCTGTTGCAATATATACAACCGCAGATCACGCAATTTCTTCCTGAAGGCTATGGGCATGCACGAATTGAAGTTGCCGTGTTGCAAAATAATGCCGCGCTTATCGGGGCGGTTTCTGAATTGTAAACTGATATAGAATTTTCGTTTACATTAATGCTATAATACTGTAATGAAGTGGTCATACTTCGAGTGACTTCAGTATTGAGGAGGAAATGAAGTGAATACAAAATTTCTAGTTTATACAGCGTTAATGACAGCGATTATCGCGATTATGGGATTTGTTCCTGCGATTCCATTACCGTTTTTCCCGGTGCCGATTGTTTTACAAAATGTAGGTATCTTTTTAGCAGGAATCTTGTTAGGACGTAAATATGGTGCATTAAGTGTCATCGTGTTTTTATTACTCGTATTACTAGGTGCGCCATTATTATCTGGCGGACGTGGGGGATATGGTGTTTTCTTTGGACCGAGCGCAGGATTTCTTATTATGTATCCGGTAGTTGCCTTTTTAATCGGTTGGGCAAGAGACCGTCAATTTGAGCAACTCGACTTTAAACGTATTTTTCTTATATTATTGTTGATTGGTGTTATTTTATTAGATGTTGTCGGTGCGATTGTAATGGGCTTGATTATACATATGCCTATTCCTAAAGCATTATGGTTGTCACTATCATTTGTACCGGGTGATTTGATAAAAGCGATTGTTGCTACACTCATTGCGGTAGCATTGTTAAAAAATCCAATCGTTTCCCGTGTGATGCGCCAAATGGCACGTTAAAAATTTGTCCAAGGGGTTGAGGAAGACGATGGAAATTCAAATGAAAAGTATTTATACAGAAGGTGAAATCATTGAATCAAATGAGCGATATACGATTTATGCTAAGCCTTCGCGTCCGCTCGCTTATGACGCAAATAAATGGGTTTACCATCAAATGCCTGATCAACTTACATTGAAAGGGGATATGTTGCAACAGCAAGTGATGCATCAAAAAATAGGGGCGGCTCACTTACAGTTTGAGTTTCCTGAGAATGTAAAACCAAAGCCTTCAATGATGCAGTTTCTTCGTGCGCAAGGTTTTCAATTAGGATGTTTGGAACTCTATGTGATTGAAGCAAATATGTTGCGACAATTAAAAGAGAAACCAATTCGAATGATACGTGTTACAACGAATCATGTGGAAGATTTTCTGCAAGTGGCTACACCGTTAAACCTTCCTTATGGAGATGATTATGCTGCAGAGTTTAGTGATGCTGTAAGAAAGCATGTTGAATTAGGAGAGCGCACATTGGATTATTACGTTGCTTATTTGGATGACCGACCCGTTGGTATTTTGAACCTGATTGAGAAAGAAAGTACGGTTGAAATTGATGGGTTTGCTATTGTAGAGAAGTATCGCGGTCAAGGGATAGGTTCGAGTATGCAAGCTAAAGTAGGTAAAATTGCAGGAAAACGACCTGTTATTTTAGTTGCGGACGCAGAGGATACAGCGAAAGAGATGTATATCAAGCAAGGATACACTTATGTAAGTTTTCAATACAGTGCGCTCAAAGAACACATTGACACGCATCCATCCGAATCTGCCAGTCTACATATTTAGTCTAAAGATAGCGTTAAATTATTTGATCAAGCTATTTTGGAAAGTGGTATGGAGTAAAGATTGAAGGTTGTATACCTATAAAAAAGCAATTGCATATCAAATGAATCGAGCGCTAAGCTGATAGTTATTAAACATCAACTTAGCGCTTTTTATTATGGTTTTTCATTTAAAGATTTTGAATGCGTTCTGGATGACTGTATATGTTAAAGTGACCGTCTCGAACAAAGCCAATGGCCGTGATATTCAAGTCTTCAGCGAGTTGAACCGCAAGTGTCGTAGGGGCAGATTTAGAAATAATCATACCTACACCTATTTTAGCTGCTTTAATTAAGATTTCGGATGAGATACGACCGCTAAAAATAAGAATTTTATCTCGCACACTAATATGGCGTTCGATACAATAACCATAAAGCTTGTCCAATGCATTATGCCGTCCGATATCCTGACGGTGAATGTAAAATTGAGCGCCATCGCTAATAGCAGCATTATGTAGCCCACCAGTAGCGTGGAAGACTTCACTTTGTTCTTGTAGCTCAGCCATCATCGTTAACACTTGTTCGGGTGTGACTTGGATGGTTGTCATTGCTGTTTTAGCAATAGCAGCATCGTTTTGAAAATAAAATTCGCGACTTTTACCACAACACGAAGCGACTAAACGTTTGGTTGATAGTTGGATTCGGTAATGAAGCGGGACTGTCGTTTCGACATGTGCATAACCCCTTTGATCATCAATGTCTATAGATTTAAGTTCATCTCTTTTAAGTATCACGCCTTCAGATGCAAGAAAGCCTAATACCAATTCTTCAATATAGTTTGGACTACATATGACGGTCGCAAACTCTTCTTGATTCACCATTATCGTGAGTGGGAATTCCGTGACGTAATCATCTGTCGTTGCATATAATTTCCCATTCTCATAACGTATAATGGACTGATTTAAACGAATATCTGAGTCCAATCGTCTGTCGCCCCTTTCAATGTGAAAATTGTTAAATTTGTTTGACACAGAATTGACAGATTATATAGTTTTTATTTTAAGTGTTAATGCTGTCTTTTAAAAGTAATATTACTAGTATGGTGATTGAAAACAGTATTTAAAATTAGTAAAATGTAGTAAACAAACTAAGGAAGTGTGAATTACGATGGCAAGTATAAGAGAAATAGCGAAAGAGGCGGGCGTAAGTCCGGGAACGGTTTCTCGTGTTTTGAACGAAGACCCTTCATTATCCGTTGCAACCGCAACGAGGGAACGCATTGTTGAAATTGCAAATAGATTACGTTACACAAAGCAAAAACGGTTGACACGGCAAATCCAAATTGTGACACATGCATCAAAAGAAAAGGAAATGATCGATCCTTATTATAGAGAGCTTCGTTTGGCAATCGAAAAGGAAGTTCAACATTTAAACCTTACTTTGAAAAAGACGATACGCACACATGAAATAACGCATCATAAAATGCTTGAGCGTATTCAAAAGGCAGGTTCAGTCATCGTCATCGGTCCTTTTAAGCAATCTTTTATCGAACAGCTTTATCAATATAATGAGCGGCTCATTTTAATCAATCAGCTTGATGCTCCAGGTGATATTGATGCCATTTCTTCTGATTTGTATCAAAGTATGAAAGTGTTGTTAAGTGATATCCAAAAACGTCAAATGGAATCGATTGTTTATGTGGGCGGCGAAACTAAGATACGAGGCATAGGTTCAGATTATAGCCTTCAATTGGATGCAAGACAACGTGCCTATTTGGATTGGTGCGACTTAAATCAGAAGGCGCCTGTTGTTTACCCGTCTGGCTGGGATCGGGAAAGTGGCTTAGAAATAGGACAGAAAATAGCGCAACAGTCGACATTACCTGAATTGATTATTACTGGCAATGATATGCTTGCGGTGGGTGTCATCCAAGGATTACAACAGTATGGCGTTCATATTCCAAAGGATACACAAATTGTGAGTTTTAATGATTCAGAAATTAGCCAATATACCGTACCTATGATATCAAGTGTTCATATTCCGATAGAGGAATTTGGGCGTCAGGCTGTGCGTTTGGCTCAAGATTTAATGAAAGGACAACGTGAAGTCGCCATTCATATGCAGCTTAATACAGAATTGCAATACCGAAGTAGTTTTCCTAAGCACTAACCTCTATTGACAGCCCTTTCACTAAACAGTAAAATGTAGTTGATGTTTACTATAAATTTAACTTTGAGGTGTGACCTATGCAAAAACTAACGCAAAAATTTACTGATATTTTTCATGAAGCACCCACATTGACAGCTTTTGCACCAGGACGGATTAATTTAATTGGTGAGCATACGGATTATAATGGGGGATTTGTTTTCCCAGCCGCAATTGAATTAGGCACGTATGGTGCGATTTCTAAGAGATCCGACAGACTAATTCAACTATACTCTACAAATTTTGAAGAAGTAGGTGTGATTTCATTTGATTTAGACCATTTGCAATACAAGCCTTCAGACCAATGGGGCAATTACCCTAAAGGCATCATTCACTTTCTTGTTGAACGATATCCTCAAATTGAAACAGGCTTCAATATCATTTATGAAGGTAATATTCCGAACGGAGCGAGTTTATCTTCATCTGCTTCAATTGAGTTGCTTACTGGCCATTTAATTACATCTTTATTTCACATTAACATGGATCGACTAGAGCTCGTTAAAATGGGGCAGCGCGTTGAAAATGATTTTATTGGTGTGAATTCTGGAATTATGGATCAATTTATTATTGGGTTTGGTAAAAAGGATCATGCAATATTGTTAGATACAAATACTTTGGAATACCATTATGTCCCTACGGAATTTGGCACGTACAAAATTTCAATTATGAATACAAATAAGCGACGCGAATTGGCAGAGTCTAAATATAATGAGCGTCGCGCTGAATGTGAACAAGCGCTAGCACAATTGCAGCAACATCTTGATGTACAGTCGCTTGGAGAAATAACGATGGCGCAATTTGAAGATTATGCACATGTCATTAGAGATGAAAAATTGCGTCGCCGCGCCAAACATGCCATTTCTGAAAATGAGCGTACGAAGCAAGCCTATGAAGCATTAAAGGCACATGACTTTGATACGTTTGGACAGTTATTAAATGCTTCTCATGCTTCATTGAAAGATGATTATGAAGTGACAGGGATTGAGTTGGATACATTAGCGGAATGCGCACAAAAAGTAGAGGGTGTGTTAGGTGCGCGAATGACGGGGGCTGGCTTTGCAGGTTGTGCCATTGCGCTTGTTCACCAAGATAAGATTAAAGATTTAGAGCGCATTGTGACAGAAGAATATACACGCACAGTCGGTTATGCACCTTCGTTTTATCATGTTGATATTGCCAATGGCGTACGTACTTTAGAGGAAGATTAAAGGAGTGGATAAAACATGTCATTACTTGTCTTAGGAGGCGCCGGTTATATAGGAAGTCACTGTGTTAATCAGTTAGTGGAAGCGGGACATGAAGTTGTCGTTGTTGATAATTTAGTGAAAGGGCATCGCCAAGCTGTACATGAAACAGCAAAATTTTATGAAGGAGACATACGTGACGCAGCTTTTCTCAATCAAGTATTTGAGCAAGAACAAATAGAGGGCGTTTTTCACTTTTGTGCCTTTTCGTTAGTTGGGGAATCTGTAACCATGCCGCTCGAATACTTTAATAACAATGTGTACGGCTTACAAGTGCTACTCGAAGTGATGCGTGCACACGATGTACAATATATTATCTTTAGTTCGACAGCAGCGGTATACGGTGAACCAGAAGTTATTCCAATCGAAGAAACTGCTAAAAAAGTGCCTACGAGTCCTTATGGTGAAAGTAAGTTAATGATGGAGAAAATGATGCGATGGTGTCACGAGGCGTACGGTATTCGTTATGCTGCTTTACGTTACTTTAATGTGGCAGGTGCAAAAGCGGATGGTTCCATTGGCGAAGACCATCATCCAGAAACGCATTTGATTCCTGTTGTTCTTCAAGTGGCTTTAGGTCAACGAGATGCTTTAAAGATGTTTGGCGATGATTATGATACACCAGATGGAACACCGATTAGAGACTATTTACATGTGACGGATTTGATTGCTGCACACATACTTGCTTTCAATTATTTAAAAGAAGGTGGGGAGAGTGGTGCGTTTAACTTAGGAACAAACCACGGCTACTCTGTTAAAGAAATTTTAAATGCTGCACGTGAAGTGACAGGTTGTGAAATTCCAGCAGTTGTTGCACCGAGACGCGCAGGTGATCCGAGTAAACTGGTTGCTTCTAGTGAGAAAGCAATGCAGCGATTAGGTTGGACACCTCAACATGACGATATTCATGAAATTATCGCAACGGCATGGCAGTGGCATCAAAGTCATCCGAATGGTTATGAAAACGTTTAGAGGAGGCGCATTATGGCAAATGCATCACATGTTTATCAATTCGCGGATGCTGTTATTAAACAAGGCGATTTTGAAATAGAAGACCGAATTTATGTTGTGAACCAAATTTTAGCGCGTCTGAAAGCAAACGATGTTGCGCTACTGGATAATCAATTTGATGTGCAACCTCAGACACCGATTGACATTGTAAATGTTCTTATTGAAGATGCGATTCAGCGTGGTGTATGCGATGATATTTTGGCTGAACGCGAACAGTTAGAAGCGAGTTTAATGGATTTGCTTACCCCAAAACCCTCTACTGTGAATCGAATGTTTTACCAAAAATACCAACAATCACCCCAAGCGGCTACAGATTACTTTTATGAATTAAGCCATCTTAATCACTACATTAAGCAAGAAGCAGTCGCCAAAAACATTGTGTATGATGTATCGACTGAATATGGCAAACTCGAGATTACAATTAATTTATCGAAACCTGAAAAAGATGCACGTCAGATTGAGAAAGAAAAGCTTGCACCTGCGTCAAAATATCCGCAGTGCGCGATTTGTATAGAGAACGAAGGGTTCTATGGCAGTATGACCCAAGCCGCGCGTTCAAATCACAGAATAGTCCGGTTGAACATTAATGGGGAAACTTGGGGGTTCCAATACTCGCCTTATGTTTATTTTAATGAACACAGCATTTTATTATCTGAAGCCCATACACCAATGATAATTAACCAACGCACATTTGAAAACTTGCTCGATTTTGTAAGGCAGTTTCCACATTATACAATTGGTTCTAATGCGGACATTCCAGTCGTAGGGGGCTCCATATTATCCCACAACCATTATCAAGCAGGACGACATGAATTTCCAATGGCGCTCGCTAAAGTAGAACGGACCTTTACTTTACAGTCATATCCAGAAGTGACAGCAGGTGTCGTTCAATGGCCAATGAGTGTGATTCGTCTCATTTCAAAAGATACCAAACAACTGATTGCAGCAAGTGAATGGATCAGAAAAAGATGGGAAGACTATAGTGATCCTACAGTGCAAATTAAGGCTAGAAGTAACTCTGGAGAACGGCATCATACGGTAACACCGATTGCGAGGTATCGAAATCAATGTTATGAAATGGACTTGGTCTTACGTGATAATCAACGGACCGAAGCCTATCCAGATGGCCTATTTCATCCACATCAAGATGTCCAACATATCAAAAAGGAAAATATAGGTTTAATCGAAGTCATGGGCACCGCCATTTTACCCGGACGGTTAAAAGATGAGCTCCAAAATGTGATTGCCTATTTAGAAGGCGACAAAAATGTTTCATTAGGTGTACACGAAAAATGGGCACATGAGATGAAACGTCAATATGATTTTCAGCAATTAGATGCTTCTAAAATTGTCCGAAAAGAAGTAGGTTATAAATTTGAAAGAGTGTTACATGATGCAGGCGTGTTTAAAAGAAACCCAAAAGGTCAAACTGCTTTTAATCGCTTTATCATCACATTAAATGAATCGTGACACATCAAAACGTTCGAAATTTGATATACTGATTTCGAACGTTTTTTATTATAGATAGCATTGACAAAAAGGAGTGGTTTAGGTGAAAAAGTTATTTGGATTACTTGTATTAAGTTGCTTATTGTTAATGTCAGCCTGCGGACAGTCTTCATCCAATTCAAAAGAAGACCAGTCGAAAACGTTAACTGTGTCAGCGGCTGCAAGTTTGACAGATGTGACAAAAGATTTGGAGCAAGCTTTTCATAAAGAACATCCTAATGTTAAGGTGAACTTCAACTACGGAGGATCAGGCGCTTTACGTCAACAAATTGATAAAGGGGCACCTGCAGATGTATTGATGTCGGCAAATACGAAAGATGTAGATTTACTCAATCAAAAAGGAAAAGTTAAAGAGACGTATGATTATGCACGCAATACACTCGTATTAATTCACAAAAAAGGAAGCCCTATCAAAAGCGTGAATCAATTAGTCGATGAAGATCATCTTGCAATGGGTGAAGTTGAATCTGTACCGGCTGGAAAATATGCGAAAACTTATCTCGAAAGCCAAAAATTGTGGTCAAAAGTAGAACCTCAAGTCGTTTATGCAAAAGATGTGCGTGAAGTATTAAATTATGTTGATAAAGGGAACGCGCAATTAGGATTTGTTTATAACACAGATTTATACGTCGGAAAGCAACAACGTAACGGTGTCGAAAAAGTAGCTGAAGCGCCACTTAAAAAGCCTATTGTTTATCGTATGGGTAGAGTTACAGATACAAAAGAAGCAAAAGCTTGGTACAACTTTATGAAGAGTCACAAAGCACAACGAATTATGAAAGATTATCATTTTAAGAATTAGGTGAGTTGATATGCACGATTTAACGCCGCTTTGGATTTCAATACGTGTAGCAGTGGTAAGCACCATCATCGTTTTTATTTTGAGTATTTTACTCGCAAAGTCGATGTATCATCGAAAACAAAAGTGGACGCATATGATCGAAAGCATTGTATTACTTCCTATTGTTTTACCTCCAACAGTTCTTGGTTTTTTGTTACTGATGCTCTTTTCAGTGAATGGAGGTTTCGGTCATTTTTTAACGGATGTACTTGGTGTTAAAGTAGTTTTTACATGGATAGGGGCAACGGTTGCTTCAGTGATTGTGAGCTTTCCGTTAATGTATCAACACGTCGTCCAAGGATTTAGAAATATTAATCCTAAAATGTTAAATACCGCACGTACGATGGGGGCATCTGAGCTGAAAATCTTTTTTAAAATTATTTTGCCGTTATCTAAGCGGGCGTTAATCACCGGAACGATGTTAGCTTTTGCACGTGCCATTGGTGAATTTGGCGCAACATTGATGGTGGCAGGCTATATTCCGGGGAAAACGAATACATTGCCTTTAGAGATTTACTTTTTAGTCCAACAAGGTCGAGAGAGCCAAGCTTGGCTATGGGTACTTGTACTCGTCGCTTTTGCCATATCGGTCATCGGTACAATGAACATGTTAAACCGTGATCGTTATCAGGAGGTGGAGTAATTGTTCGAGATAAATATTCAAACAGAGATTAACCATCGCATGATTCATATTCATATTCAAAATGATCAGCCATGTATCTATGCGATACAAGGTAATTCTGGTATTGGTAAAACGACATTACTAAATATGATTGCTGGCATTCGTATACCAGATAAAGGATTTATTCGCATACATCATCGGACATTGACTGATACGTCACAACGTGTACATATACCCATTCACCATAGACGTATAGGCTATCTGTTTCAAGATTATCAGTTATTTCCACACATGACAGTATTTAAAAATATTACCTTTATGGCACAAAATAATGCGCACATTGAACGTTTAATTGACCAATTAAACATAAAGCACTTATTAACGTCATATCCAGAGCGTTGTTCTGGTGGAGAAAAACAGCGTATTGCGTTAGCGCGTGCATTAAGTATGAAACCAGATTTAATACTGTTAGATGAACCATTTTCAAGTTTAGACGATGAGACAAAGCAACAAGGGATTGATTTAATCAAAGAAATATATCAACAATGGCAAATACCTATTATTTTTGTTACGCACTCGAAATGGGAAGCCAATGCATTAGCGGATGAAACTATCGTGCTTCAATGAAGACATCTATGAGTTTTAAAGTACCTATTCATCTTAATAGTGTAATGAGTGAGGCTATTATTGAGCTTCAAACGTGTCATTAAAATGTAGGGAATCTACTGAGAGAATAATACGGTTTTACCTAATTGTGAAAAAATTAGAATTAAGTTTTAATCAATTGAGTAGATAAAATAGAGGCCGTATAATAAATAAAAAGAATCAATGGAAAGGCGTTTTAATATGGCAAAGGATCGCTATTCTAGACAAATACGATATAAAGGCATCGGTGAAAGTGGCCAAGAAAAAATAAATCAAAAGACAGTGTTGATTGTAGGAATGGGTGCGCTTGGGACCCACGTTGCTGAGGGCTTAGTGCGTGCAGGTATCCGAAAACTAATGATTGTCGACCGAGATTATATTGAACATTCAAATTTGCAAAGACAAACATTGTTTACAGAGCAAGATGCTGATGAAAGTGTACCTAAAGTGATTGCAGCGCAACAAATGTTGCATGCGATACGACGTGATGTAGAAATCGAAACGTTTATCGAACATGTCGACAGTCCTTTTTTAGAACGAATTGTACCAGAAGTAGACTTAATTATGGATGCAACAGATAACTTTGAAACACGTCTACTGATTAACGATGCCGCTTATTTATATCACACACCATGGATTTATGGGGGTGTGGTACAAAGTACTTATGTGGAAGCGCCATTTATTCCGGGTGAAACGCCTTGCTTTCAATGTCTCGTGCCACAAATTCCATCAATGAATTTGACGTGTGACACAGTGGGGGTGATTCAGCCTGCTGTGACGATGACCACAAGTCTACAATTAGCTGATGCTTTGAAAATTTTGACTGAAACGCCAGTAGAAGCAAAACTCACATACGGTGACATTTGGGAGGGGACACATTATCGATTTGGCATGCAACGCCTATATCGTTCAGATTGTCCAACATGTGGGACGGCACCGACTTACCCTTATATGAATGCACATGCAACACACTTTGCGGCATTGTGCGGAAGGGATACTGTACAATATCAACATCCTTCGTTGACACATGAAGCGCTCATTATATTTTTACAAGAACGTCATATCCCTTATCAATCGAATGGTTATTTAATTCGCTTCAACTTTGAAACTTATCGTATTGTGGCTTTTCAAGATGGCCGCTTACTCATACATGGGTTAAAAGATTTACATCAAGCACAAGTTTTAGTACATAAATTGTTTGGTTAGTCATAAAAGGAGGTTATTCAATGCATACGAATGTAAAGCTCAATCGTGAAATACGTTGTGCTGTACTTACAGTTTCTGATACAAGAACTGTTGATACAGATAAAGGGGGGCAACTCGTTCAAACGTTGTTACAAACAACGAATTGTGTGGTTCAGCCCGAACACTATCAAATTGTTAAAGATGACCGCTCTGCAATTGAATCACAACTTAAGCGATGGTTAACAGAGCCGCTCGATGTCATTATAACGACAGGTGGGACAGGAATTGCACCTAGGGATGTCACTATCGAAGCGGTACGACCGTTACTGACGAAAGAAATCGAAGGCTTTGGTGAACTCTTCCGTTATTTAAGCTTTGTAGAAGACGTCGGTACACGGGCTTTATTATCAAGAGCTATAGGCGGTACGGCAGGTCAAACATTAATTTTTAGTTTGCCGGGTTCGACAGGCGCAGTTAAGTTGGGAATGAATCGATTGATCTTACCTGAAATCAATCATCTCGTTCATGAAATGAATCGTTAGCATTAACGGAGAGTAAAAAGAAGAGTGTTTTGAAGAGAAAATGTGGTTTTCAGACAGTTTAGTGATTTACTGTGCACATATTGCAATTTAATCAAGCGGGCAACGCATAAAGTAAGAAATAGGAATGACTTGAGTGGCCCACTTGATTGAATAAGACCATTATCTACATTTGGTAATAGAGCTAGTGACGACTAAAATCTGATTTTCCGCCTGTTTTTTTGATTAAGTAAGTTTCGCCAATAATCATCCCTTTGTCGACAGCTTTACACATGTCGTAAATCGTTAGTGCTGCGACAGAGGCGGCAGTCAGTGCTTCCATTTCAACACCTGTTTTTCCAGTCGTTGAAACAGTGGCGTCGATATGAAGTCGGTATTCAGCGTCCTTCATTTCCCAGTCAAAAGCAATATCAATACCAGTCAGTGCGAGTGGATGACACATAGGAATAATGTTTGACGTGTTTTTAGCTGCCATGATTCCTGCAATTTGTGCAGTATTCAAGACATTTCCTTTTTTATTAGAATTATGAATGATTTGTTCATAAATTGTCGCATTTACTTGGATGCTTGCGTGAGCAATGGCAGTACGTTGGGTCGTATTTTTATCAGAAACATCGACCATTTTGGCGTTACCTTGTTCGTTTAGATGTGTAAATTCAGACATGCTATTCCTCCTTAATGATGCAAGGTTAGTATAGCATGAATCTTTTAATTTGTTAGGAGTGTATGCGGAATGCCAATAGAAAAGAGACACCCCATTCCAGTGATGGAGGCTATTGAACGTGTTGTGAAACAAAATATTTTGTTGTCTGCCAAAAAGGTCAACATATATGAAAGTGAAGGCTATATTTTAGCAGAAGATATTGTTGCCACTTATGCAATTCCACGCTTTGATAAATCGCCCTATGATGGATTTGCATTGCGCAGTGAAGATACACAAGGTGCGAGTCATGACCATCGCAAAGCATTTAAAGTGGTTGATCATATCGGCGCAGGTGCGGTCTCAACTCAAAAATTACAAAAAGGGGAAGCTGTCCGTATTATGACTGGTGCAGAAATTCCACAAGGTGCCGATGCGGTCGTTATGCTAGAACAAACTGTTGAAAGCGAATCAGGTTTTACTATTCGCAAACCTTTCAATAAAAATGAGAATATCTCCATGATGGGTGAAGAGACACGTGAAGGGGATGTTGTACTGACAAAAGGTCAACGCATTAATGCTGGTGTGGTGGCCGTATTAGCTACATTCGGTTATGTCGACGTTCCTGTCTTTCAAAAGCCAAGTGTCGCTATCATCGCCACTGGCAGTGAGCTGCTCGATATTGACGCACCGTTAGAGCCTGGAAAGATTAGAAATTCGAATGGACCTATGATTCATGCACTGTTGCGTAAAGAAGGAATTGAAGGCACGTTATATGGGATTCAAGAAGATGATTTTGACAGCAGTTTAGCTGTTGTCAAAGAAGCGCATCAGAAACATGACATCGTGATAACTACTGGGGGCGTCTCGGTCGGTGATTATGATTATTTACCTGACATCTATCGCGCTTTAAACGCAGAGGTCCTGTTTAATAAGGTTGCAATGAGACCTGGAAGTGTAACAACTGTCGCTGTTGCGAACGAAAAATATTTGTTCGGCTTATCGGGCAATCCATCTGCATGTTATTCAGGGTTTGAGCTTTTCGTTAAACCAGCCATTTATCATATGATGCATGCACAACGCTATTATCCAGCAGTCATCCGTGCTACATTAATGGAAGACTTTAAAAAGGCCAACCCATTTACAAGATTTGTACGTGCCAATGTTGTTTTGACAGGGCGTGAAGCCACTGTTTCACCATCAGGTTTTAACAAATCTGGTGCCGTAGTATCTATTGCGCATAGTAATGCGATGATGGTATTGCCTGGCGGAACAAGAGGGTTCCAGAAGGGGCATCAAGTAAGTGTCGTGCTCACATCATCTGAAGCCTATCAACAGGAACTGTTTTTATGATTTTACAAGTGGTCGGCTATAAAGATGTAGGTAAAACAACAATTGTATCTCGAATCGTAAAACATTTTAAAAGATTAGGCTATCCTGTCGTTACGATTAAGCATCATGGCCATGCACATGAAGAGATTACACTACCACATGAGCATGTAGATCACATGCGACATTTTAATGCGGGCGCAGATCAAAGTATTGTTCAAGGTCATCAATATATAGAATCAATACAACGCTATGATGAAATGAGTTTACAGACTTTGATCGGTGAATGTGTTACCATTGATGACAGTATTATTCTAGTTGAAGGGTATAAGGATGCTGATTATGATAAAGTGGTTTTATATCGTAATCAAGCGGAATTTGAACAGTTAAATAGATTGAGTAATGTAAAATATGCACTGCATAGAGATAAAGTTGTCGATGAATTTGGTCAATTTGAAAGATGGCTTGATACGTGGGTGCAAAATAATAAAGGATGAAGAGATTGAAACAGTTTGAAGTTACAACGGAACCACTCAATCCTGAACAATATCGCATGTACACTTTGAATGAAAAGCAAGGGGCGATTGTTGTCTTTACAGGACATGTACGTGAGTGGACCAAAGGCATACGGACACAATATCTTGAATACGAAGCTTATGTTCCGATGGCTGAAAATAAATTGAAGCAAATTGGTGATGAGATTGCTGAGCGTTGGCCAGGCACAATAACTGCAATTGGTCACCGTATTGGTGCGTTAGAAATCTCGGACATTGCGGTTTGTATTAGTGTGTCATCGCCGCATCGAAAAGATGCATACCAAGCGAATGAGTACGCGATAGAACGTATAAAAGAAATGGTTCCAATATGGAAAAAAGAAATATGGGAAGATGGTGCTGAATGGCAAGGACACCAAAAAGGGTACCATGAAGATGCAATTCAAAAGGGAGGACAGCAGTCGTGAAAGTATTATACTTTGCCGAAATCAAAGAATTATTAGGTCAATCTGAAGAAACATTCCACTTTGATCATCCGATTGCGGTCACAGCTTTGAAACAACATTTATATCAAAATTATCCTGCCATTCAAGGGAAAAAATTCCAAGTGGCAATCAACGAAGATTTTGCTCAAGTGGATGATGTGATACAGCCGAACGATGTGGTTGCGCTCATACCACCAGTCAGTGGAGGTTAAAAACAAATCATGAAAGCTATCATCTTAGCAGGTGGTCACTCCGAAAGGTTTGGTTCACCCAAAGCATTTGCAGAAATTAAAGGCACACCCTTTTATCATAAGTTAATCGATACGCTACAAGAAACAAATATGTTCAGTGATATTATTATTAGTACGAATGAAAGTTTGGCTATGCAATTCGAAGCGCAAAAAGCACAAGTGGTCATTGATGATGCAAATCATCGCGGTAAGGGACCTCTTGCAGGTATTTATAGTGCGATGGTTCAAGATGAAATGGAAGATGTTTACTTCGTTATTTCGGTGGATACGCCGATGGTTACTAAAAAAGCGATTAGCCAGCTTTATCAATTTATGGTCTCTAATCTTATAGAAGAACATTTAGATATTGCAGGGTTTGCAAATGAAGGGGCACCAATACCTACGATTGCCTTTTATCATAAACGTGTATTTACGGTTATTGAACAAGTGCTTCAATCGGATGATTTAAGTATGAAGCATGTTTATGAACAAGTTTCTACCGATTGGTTGGATGCAGATTCAATTAACGGCCCAAGTTATTGGTTTAAAAATATTAACTACCAAGATGATTTGGCAACTTTAGAAGCAGAAATGATAGAGTAATGGAAAAAAAGGGGGGCGCAAAATGGCTGAACAAATATTAGATAAGTTGGGAAGACCCATTCGTGATTTGCGCATTTCCGTCACAGATCGATGTAATTTTCGATGCGATTACTGTATGCCAAAAGAAATTTTCGGGGATGATTATGTCTTTTTACCTAAAGATCAATTATTGAGTTTTGAAGAGATTACGAGAATTACACGACTTTATGCACAATTAGGTGTGAAAAAGGTAAGAATCACCGGTGGAGAACCATTACTGCGCCGTGATTTGCATCGATTAATCGCTCAAATTAATGCGATAGAAGGAATAGAAGATATCGGCGTGACAACCAATGGCTTGTTACTTAAAAAGCATGGACAAAAGTTGTATGATGCTGGATTAAGAAGAATCAATGTCAGTTTAGATGCTATTGAAGATCCGGTATTTCAGTCGATTAACAATCGTGGTATTAAAGCTTCAACAATACTTGAACAAATTGATTATGCAGTCGCTATTGGTTTACAAGTTAAAGTCAATGTCGTTATCCAAAAAGGGATTAATGATAATCAAATTATTCCAATGCTCCATTATTTTAAAGATAAAGATGTTACAATACGTTTTATTGAATTCATGGATGTAGGTAATGATAACGGATGGGATTTTAGTAAAGTTGTGACAAAAGATGAAATGTTAGAAATGATTCATAAGGAATTTGAGGTAGAAGCAGAGCCACCTAAATACTTTGGAGAAGTTGCAAAGTATTATCGATACGTAGGCGCTCAGTCCAAATTCGGCTTGATTACAAGCGTTTCTGACTCATTTTGTTCAACGTGTACACGTGCACGACTCTCATCCGATGGTAAATTTTATGGCTGTCTGTTTAGCAGTGTCAATGGATTCGATGTGCGACAACTTTTAAGAAGCCAGATGACAGATGAGGAGATCATAGCACAACTTAAACAGTTATGGCATGTCCGTGATGACCGTTACTCTGATGAACGTACAGCACAAACTGTTGCGCGTCGCCGTAAGAATAAAATAAATATGAACTACATCGGGGGTTAATCGACAGCGCAGATAGACTGAGATGTCAAGATTGCCTCATAATCAAATAAAACCCTTCAAGGTCTCATCTTTCATGTGACTTTTGAAGGGTTTTTAAAGTTGTAGCATTATTTTTTATGTTGCTTCTTAATATATTTTGATAAGTCGATTTGCGCAAGTAATGGGTCATGGTCACTCGCACGGCCAGACATTTCAGTGAAATCACTATTAACATGAATCATATCAAGACATGTTTGGGGTGCCAAATGTTTAGACACTAAAACATGGTCTAATGTTTGTGTATTACCTTGATATACGTAAGAATATCTTGCTTTCTTAGGCACTGTATTGACCATATTTTTAAGGCCATAACTTTCAAATGTTTTCAACGAAGGTGTCCATTGAAAATCGTTATAATCTCCAACAGAAATCACATGCGCTTGAGGATTTTGTTGTTGAACTTGTGCGACAAATGCACCTACACGTTTTGCAATTTCAATACGTTGAGGTTCAGTGCGAACGTTGACAGGTTGGTGACGTCCGAATAAACCATCATCACCGCGTTTAGATTTCCAATGGTTTGCGATGGCAATGACTTGTTGGCCTTTGAATTCAAATTGTGCAGCTAAAGATTTTCGAACCTCTTTGAAGGCTGGATCCTGTGGTGAAATACGTCCAGGGTTATGTGTTAGTTGGTTATTTCGATATGCGACGGCTGTATCAGCATCACCAGGTTTGATTTGATCATCAAATTTAACACGATCTGGATTGTATAGGAAGCCGACACGAATATTAGCGTCCGGTTGACCACCATCGACATTCATTTTAGGATCAATGTTCACGTAGCGATAGGTTGGACCACCAGCCGCTTCTATTGCTTTAATGAGACGCTCATATGAAGCTTGGGCTTCGGGGCCGCCTTTGCCAGGTCCATCGTTATCTTGCACTTCTGTAACACCGATAATATCAGGTTTTTTCATATCGGTAACAATGCCTCTAGCTAATTTTTGAGCTTTATCTTGACTTGACGTTTTCACATCATTTGAAAAGTTTTCAAGATTATATGATGCAACAGACAATTTATTTTCAGAAGGTTTAAGGTAAGTGCCTTGTTGTTGTGCTTTACCCTTTCGGTATGCGACTTCCATCTCTTTTGAGTCAATATTGATTTTATAGTTTTGGAAACTATAATTGACATAACCGATGAGAGGCCCTTTGAAGTAGTCCCCCGTATTGACATTAAATTGATGAGCACGATTTTTGCTATCATTCATTTTAAAAGCGATACGTTGCCCATTTTGATTGTCTTCTTTTAATAACACGCCACCATTTTTAGTTTCTTGGCGATTGCGATTTAAAACAGTAAAAACTTCTCCGTGAGATTGTGGGCCTACACTTCGAACATTTCCTATTTGCACACGCATACCTTCTAACGATTCCCAATAATCTATCGCGTATTTTTTAGGATTATATACTGAGAAATGTTGATCAGATGCGATGGTTTTAGGTATTTTTTTTATTTTAATCGGTTTTGGTAAAGGTTGATCATGTTTTAATGTTTTAATATTTCCATTTTTAGAAGTACGTGCATCAATTTCTGTGACCGGCAGATCTGTTTGTTGCTTTGTATCATAACCTTCGATTGCATACTCATCAACCATACCTGAAACTTGCACAAGGTCACCTACTTTGACGGACGGTGCAGAGTGGCCTGCATAAACTATAATCCCCTCTGACGTATTAGGGTCTTTGTCTTTATATTTGTCAGGTGTTTGTAAATGAAAATAATGATTCCCCTTTACTTGATATTGGTATGTAACGATGCCTTCAACATTGTGAACATGCTGTCCTTTCAAAGGTGAGAAGTGTCCTGCACCTTGAACATCATGAATTTGAATAGAATGTGTTGATTGTGCTTGTCCTTGTGCATTAGCGAACGTATTTTGCGCGTGAAAAACAGGGGGCGCCAGCAATAAGCTTAAAACAACAGTTTTACCAATTAACTTCTTTTTCAATAGATTGCCTCCTAAAATATATATTTCATATTTAGTATATCAAAAGAGGAATATAAAGAATGTAAAAATTGAGTAAAATATAGAGATGAAGTAGGGTAATTTCTCACTACAAATAAGTTGATGATGCTAAAAGCGTTAAATTGCTATATTTGTGAAGAGATATCGTCTATATGAGTCTCGTTTTGTGACTCGTATGACTTTAAGTTATTATTTTTTATTTTCTTCATTGTGTTCTAAATGTTTAAGGAGGATATGGTAAATTTGATCAATCAGTTTGGTTGCTGCTAAAACTTCTTGATCTGATAAATAAAGTTCGTTTAAGAGTGACATTTGTAGCTCAGTAATGCGCTGCGCTAAAGTATCGTGTAATAATCGACCTGATGAAGAGAGATTTAACAATTTTTCTCTTTTGTCTTCGCCAGTTTGGATAGTCAACCAGTTCTTTTCATTGAGTACTTTCAATATTTTTCGTGTCGTCGGCTTCTCAATTGAACGACGCTTTGAAATTTGGACGAGTGTTGTGTTGGGATGGGCAGCGATATCTTTTAATACAAGCCATTGTGCAGAGTGTAAATCATATTCATTCAATAAAGGTTGGACATATTTAATATATGGACGATGAAGTTTCATCAAATCATCAAACAATACTGAAGGTTTCATAAGGATTTCCTTTCTGTTGCGTAATAGCTTGATTATATCATGTCATCTAAATAGACGAAAAAGCAGAGCGTTTACTATATCTTTATATATGAATCGTATCTATTTGATTTAACATAGATTGTTCAAGCATAGTTTCAAAGATTTTAAATGGATGCATGATGAATGGGGTAGCAATATAATAGGTATCAAACGTATCGTGCTAAATTAAGTGTATATCGAGATTTCATGAATGATATTTGTTAAAATGAAGCAAAGGCTTGCGAAGTGGGAGGTAAGTAAATGATAGATATAGAATTGGATCATATCA
Organism: Staphylococcus sp. 191; assembly: GCF_011174885.1. Classification (NCBI taxonomy): domain Bacteria; kingdom Bacillati; phylum Bacillota; class Bacilli; order Caryophanales; family Staphylococcaceae; genus Staphylococcus; species Staphylococcus sp. 191. Next base: position 30,368 of record NZ_PNRJ01000015.1, read on the forward strand.
TTCATTATATACATGGTTTAAAGCGTTTTGAATTTCCTGGGAAATATTTAGAAATTCAATATGGCGGCCAACATGAATCGCTAGGAACATTCAATCGCTTAGTTCAGATTGATTTATCCTATATTGAGTTGTTAGATATTTATAATCAAGGGAAAATGAAGCAACAATCAAAAACGCAAAATGGTAAATATTCATTTGCGAAGGCCATTATGGAAAGTGATTATAAGCAAGGTTTTAAAAAGCTCTGCTTTAGAACGCATGATATTGTCAAACTTAAGAAAGCGTTCGAAGCGCGTGGATTGGAAACAGTGGGTCCTATTACAATGACACGTGAAAATAAAAAGGGGCATTCGGTTCAATGGCAACTTTTATACGTCAATAACCATCATTTTGATATGATGATGCCATTTTTTATCCAGTGGCAAAAAACAGATGAAGAAAGAGAAGCTGAATTGGAAGAAAACTTTCAAACTAACTTTAAAATCGACATGGTTACGTTCTTGTCTCATCAACGCCAAACAATGGTAGAAAACTGGAAGCAATGGTTTGATATGGAAACGGTAGAAACTGCTGATCGCTATACAATATTACATAGTCCAGCAAAAAAGGTGAAATTTAAAATTGTAGAGGGTAAAGATGATGCGATCGATACGGTACAGTTTGTCGATCAAACCATTGATTCTCCAGTCTCAATTCGGACACGGGGTGCAAATTATCAATTCGTACCACCTCAAGAATAAATCGCCTGAAACACGATACGTATGATAAGCAATATATGAATAAGCGAGATGAAAACGGCTATAAGCGCAATAATAAGTTGCTTCGATGTTCGATAAAGTAAAATCATATAGACACTCGTAACTAATGAAAAAGCAACAAAAATAATGCGCAAACTTAAGTAATCTATTCCGGTATTAAAGCTAAGTGTGATTTCTATAATGATTAAGTTTACAATAGATAAAAAAATAAGTATGATATTGCGCATTTAAGTACCTCCAGTGATTGTATTAGATGATTGCTTGTTACTTGCAATCCCTTTTAAATGAGAGAAAGTGTGTCATAACAATTTTGAACTTGAATCTGCTCCGTTTGGATGACAAGTAGGCTTCCTCATTTTAAAATTGAAATGTCTATCTCATTGATAATTCAATGATACGTATGATTGATTATACTAAAAAATAAATAAAGACCATAATTTAAAGGAGTATTAATGTCAAAATGAAATTAATGAATATTACTGATCAAGCACATGACGCCTTTGTTAAAAGTCATCCGAATGGCGATTTATTACAATTGACAAAATGGGGAGAAACTAAAAAGCTGACAGGTTGGTATGCGAAGCGAATTGCAGTCGGAGAAAATGGTGAAATTAAAGGAGTTGCCCAATTACTATTTAAAAAAATACCGAAACTTCCGTATACACTATGCTACGCTTCACGAGGCTTTGTCGTTGATTATTCAGATCAACGGGCACTCAAGACTTTACTGGTCGAGGCTATCAAAGTCGCGAAAGATGAAAAAGCTTACACAATTAAAATTGATCCCGATGTTGAAGTTGAGCAAGGGATGACTGTAGTGCAAGATTTATTAGATTTAGGATTTAAGCATAAAGGGTTTAAAGAAGGCCTCGCAAAAGACTATATTCAACCGCGAATGACCATGGTGACGCCTATCGATAAAAGTGATGATGCGCTTATCCAAAGCTTTGAGAACCGCAATCGTTCAAAAGTAAGACTTGCACTTAAACGCGGAACGAAAGTAGAGCGCAAAGGACGCAAAGATTTAAAAATATTTGCTAATTTAATGAAAGAAACGGGTGAAAGAGATGGTTTCTTAACACGTGATGTTTCATATTTTGAAACGATTTATGATGCGCTACATCCAGATGGTGACGCAGAACTTTTCTTAGTTAAACTTGAGCCTAAGCCTGTATTAAAAGACTTGCGTGATGAGCAAGAAAAATTAGAACAAGAGATTCAGGGGCTATCGGAAAAAGATCAAGCCAATAAAAAAGTGCGTAATAAATTAAAAGATGCACAACAAAAGCGTGATAAGAATAGTGCATTGATTAAAGACATGGAATCGCTAGAACGTACGCATCCTGATGGAATATACCTTTCAGGCGCGCTATTGATGTTTGCCGGTCAGAAATCTTATTACTTATATGGTGCATCTTCTAATCATTATCGTGATTTTTTACCAAATCACCATATGCAATTTAGAATGATGCAATATGCACGTGAAAAAGGTGCAACGACTTATGATTTTGGTGGTACAGACAATCAACCCGATAAAGATTCAAGTCACTATGGCTTGTGGGCATTTAAAAAAGCATGGGGTACACACTTAAGTGAAAAAATAGGGGAGTTTGATTATGTGTTAAACCCAATCGTTTATAAAGCGGTTGAGCAATTTAAACCACAACTCACACATTTAAAAATCAAACTGGTTCGCCGGATTAAAGCGTTTCGAAATAAAGAAAACTAAATTAAAGCAAGACACTGTTCACTTTAACAATGATAATACGCCGTACGGTTATCATTGCTTATGTTTGAGCAGTATTTTTGCGTTACATAAGACAATTGCGAAATAAACTTTTAAAAAATGATGGATAAACGCTACTTAAGAATGAATGCGGGAGAAAGGGCGCGTTAAACTTGGTCAAAAAATTGATAGATTTTTCATTGTCAAATAAATTTGCAATCATGTTAATGGTGATACTCATCGTATTGGGTGGGGCCTATGCGAGTTTTAAAATGAAGTTAGAACTTTTACCAGATACTGAACCTCCAACAATGACGTTAACTACAACAATGCCAGGTGCAACACCAGAAACGGTTATGAAAGAAGTCAGTAACCCTATTGACGAAGAAATACGTGGCATGGCAGGTGTGACAAGTGTAAAAACGGAATCACTCTCCAATGCTTCAATGGTAACTGTAAATTTTGATGAAAAAACGAATCTTGATAAAGCAGAACAAGATATCGAAAAAGCTTTGAAGAAAATCGATTTTCCAGATGGTGTGCAAGAACCAGAAATCCGAAGAAGTACAGTTAATGCTTTTCCTGTTGTCGCATACTCTATTTTGCATGATCACGATGTTAAAGTGAGCACGAAAGAAGTAGAATCGCAATTAATTCCTAAGCTTCAAACAATTGATGGCGTGCAACGAGCAACTGTCAACGGACAAACGGAACGTAAAGTGACTGTTAAATTTGATGAACAAAAGTTACAAAAGGCAGGGCTTAATGCACAACAAGTTTCAGATTATATTGAAGGAGCGACCAAAAAATCACCGTTAGGATTATTTCAATTTGGTGATACAGAAAAATCGATTGTCATTGACGGTCAATATACCTCTGTCGATGCACTGAAAAATATGGAGATTCCTTTAGCCATCGCTTCTCAATCATCAAGTCGTCCTGAACAGCAGGGTGATGATAAAAAAGAGAATCAGGCATTGCAGTCAACACAATCGTCGTCAGCACAGCCTGCGTCAGGACAATCTGCAAATGCAGCGGACGCAACTCAATCTGTGCCGTTAAAAAAACTCGCAGATGTGAAACTAGCAGACGAAAGAGAGTCAATTTCAAGAACGAATGGTAAAGATGCTGTCGATGTACAAATTATTAAAGCACAAGATGCAAACACTGTAGCTGTCGCAAATGAAGTTGAAAAAACGGTGAAGGATTTTATTAAACAGCACAAAGATTTAAAATCCGTACAAATTATGGATACTGCAAAACCGATTAAAGACGCTTTAAATACCATGATTGAAAAAGCATTACTCGGCGCAATTGTGGCTATCATCGTTATTTTACTGTTCCTTAGAAATGTAAGAATGACGGCTATATCTGTAGTTTCGATTCCATTGTCAATTCTCATTGCTATAGTGGCATTAAAACTGACTGACGTCTCTTTAAATATTTTGACGCTAGGTGCTTTAACTGTTGCAGTGGGTCGTGTCATTGATGACTCAATTGTTGTTATTGAAAATATTTACCGGAGACTCACAAGGAAAGAGGAGTCGCTTTCTGGTGATCATTTAATTATTTCTGCAACGAAAGAGGTCTTTATTCCGATTATGTCTTCAACGCTTGTAACGATTGTCGTTTTTGCACCTTTAGCTTTCGTTACAGGCTCTGTTGGACAAATGTTTAGACCGTTTGCCTATGCTGTCACATTTAGTTTACTTGCGTCCTTATTAGTTTCTATTACGATTGTTCCAGTACTGGGATCTGTATTCTTTAAGAATGGGATTAAGCGTCAACCGAAGTCAGAGCTCGGTGTCATCAGTCGCTACTATAAAAAGGTATTAAGCTGGAGCTTAGATCATAAATGGATTGTCATTATTTTAAGCACACTGTTATTAGTGGGAAGTGTGGTCTTAGGTACGATGAAAGTAGGAACAAGTTTCATATCTACTGGGGAAGATAAATTTATGGCACTGACATATTCACCAAAACCAGGTGAAACGGAGCAAGGTGTTTTACATCATGCCGAACAAGTCGAAAAATATTTGTCTAAGCAGAAACATGTTCAACATGTACAATATTCAGTTGGAGGCGCGTCGCCAATCGATCCAACAGGTTCAACGAATAGTATGGCAATGATGGTGAAATATGATACACATACGCCTAATTTTAAAGAGGAGCCTGACCGTGTCTTGAATCATATTAAGACCTATCATCACCCGGGAGATTGGAAAAACCTTGATATGGGCACAGGAGGCAAATCCAATACTTTAGAAGTCCAAGTTACAGGTCCTTCTACAGAAGAAATTGAAGGCACTGTCAAAGCGGTCGAAAAGAAAATGGACAAAGTATCTGGTTTAACGAATGTCAAATCAGATTTAACAGAAACATATGACCAATATGAAGTTCAAGTCGATCCGAATAAAGCAGGTAAAACAGGTATCACATCAGCGCAACTCGCAATGATGCTCAATCAAAATATTCCTGACATGACCATTTCAAAAGTGAAAGAGAAAAATCATACGTACAATGTTGTCGTTAAACGTGATAAACAAACGAATTGGACAAAAGATAAATTAGAACAAACGCCATTACCATCCCCAACAGGTGAGAACTTGAAATTGAGTGATGTTGCAACGTTAAAAACATCATCAACACCGAATAAACTCGTTAAAGAAGGCGGAGATTACACAAGTACCGTTTCTGCTACGATTTCTGGGAAAGATGTCGGTTCTATTGCGCAAGAGGTTAACAAACAAGTGAACAAAGTTAAAACACCAAGTGATGTGCATACTTCTGTAGGTGGTACAAATAAAGACATCGAAGAAGCATTTTCACAACTCGCATTTGCGATGCTTGCTGCCATTATTATTGTTTATTTAGTGCTTGTCCTTACATTTAAAGGCGGGCTCGCACCATTTACAATTTTGTTTGCGCTACCATATACCGTGATTGGTGTTGTCCTTGCGCTTATCTTAACAGGAGAAACACTTTCTGTACCTAGTATGATCGGTTTATTGATGTTAATTGGTATTGTTGTGACAAATGCAATTGTACTAATTGATAGAGTGATTAATAATGAAAAGTCAGGTATGTCGATGAAAGAGTCGTTACTTGAAGCGGGGGGCACAAGGATTCGTCCGATTTTGATGACTGCGATAGCTACGATTGGTGCACTTATTCCATTATTGTTTGGTCAAGACAATTCAATTTTGATTTCAAAAGGACTTGCTGCCACAGTAATCGGTGGACTTTTATCATCAACAATATTGACACTTGTTGTGGTCCCTGTTATTTATGAAATCTTATTCACTCTTAGAAATAAATTAATGCGACGTCAGCATCGTTCATAAGTCGTTGACGTTCAGTAAGAGCTTTTGTAATATAGAATCATTATCAATTCTCTAAACATTGGATAGAGTCATCATGTTGAAGCCTGAAATGACGGCGAGTGATGAAGAGCATTCCGAATTGAAGTCGCTACAAGTATTGAGCATTTCAATTCGGTTATCTCTACTTAGACGTTTAAAAAGAACTAAGCGTAATTTCGATTAGCCATAACAATAAGGGGGACGATAGGATGGCGTACACGACAATACTCAGTGAGATTCCAGATAGTTATTTTGGTAAAACAATGGGAAAGAAGGTTGAACACGGCCCCTTACCCTTAATTAATTTAGCAGTAGGAATACCTGATGCTGATACACCAGATGTGATTATTAAAGCTTTACAAGAGGCTATTGTGAAGCCGGAAAATCAGAAATATTTAGCATTCCAAGGTAAAGCGACCTTTAAGCAAGCTATTGTTGATTTTTATCAACGTCAGTTTAGTGTCACTTTAGACCCAGAAAAGGAAGTTTGTCTGTTCTATGGTACGAAGAACGGTTTAGTGGCCTTGCCGACATGTGTTATTGAACCAGGGGATGAAGTGCTATTGCCAGATCCCGGGTATACGGATTACCTTGCGGGTGTGTTATTAGCAAAAGGACAGCCTAAACCATTGAAACTGTCTAGAGCACGTCATTACTTACCCGATTGGAATGTGGTAGACACGACAAATACACGCCTTATTTATTTGACGTATCCAAATAATCCAACAGGTTCGGTAGCTACAAAAGCCTTTTTCCAAGACACAATTGATCGTTTTAAAGAAACGAAGACGAAAATTGTTCATGATTTTGCGTATCAAGCCTTTGGATTTGACCAACCCAATCCGAGTATTCTACAGGCTGAAGGTGCAAAGTCTTGTGCTGTTGAAGTGTTTTCTTTTTCTAAAGGCTATAATATGTCTGGCTATCGCGTTGGATTCGCCGTCGGAAACGCTGAAATGATTGAAAATTTACAAAAATATCATACCCATACACAAGCCGGTATGTATGGTGCATTACAAGATGCTTGTACAGTGGCATTAAACGAATGCGATGATGTATTAAATGAGCAGAGTCGTGTGTTTGGCCATCGTCGTGATTTAATCGAAAAAACATTAAATGAAGCAGAGATTCCACATGAACCTATCAAAGGGGGCATTTTCCTCTGGTTACAATGTCCAAATGGATTTACTAGCGATGCGTTCATAGACTATTTGTTACAAGAAAAGTCAATACTTGCGGCGCCTGGTCACCCTTTTGGTGAAGAAGGGGAGGGCTACGTTCGAATTTCTTTTGCTATCGACGAAGCGCAATTAAATACCGCATTAGAAAGATTAATTTCTTTGAAAGCTTTATATCAAAACGATTCTGCAAAATAAGAGGTTAAATTGATTGTTTTTTGACGAATAAAAAGAATGGCGCGTTACAGAAACCGGAACTTACGAAAAAGTTTGAAATAAATAAAGTGTTTTATCATAAAAAGAAGCGCTAAGACGATTTTCTATTAAAGATCATCTTAGCGCTATTTATTTTGGGATTGAAGTCCCAGCCTCTTTCTGAATACTTGTAATAAAAGCTAAAATAGGTTGAGATGTGGTCATATCTCAACATAGACGTGCTGTGCTTATTGGTTTGATGGTTAGACGTTATATCATCTAATGATAATTATGCATGGATTTATACAAAAATAAAAGCGACGATGATATAAATAACGAGTATAAAAAGGGTCATCATATTTAAAATTTGAACCCCTTTTTCGTCTCCTTTAGAATGTTTGAAGGCTGTTATTTCAACATTACCAATCAGTAGTAAGAGTACGACAAATAACCACCAAGTTTGTGCAGGGTAGTAAATGAGAGAAGTCGCAACAACGATAATTAATAAAATTCCCATAATCGCGCGTAATATTTTAGGCATCGCGATTTGTAATTTAAAGATACTGATATATCCTACGATTAAGTACATCAGTGGAAGTAAGATAAGATAAGCTAACATGAAGTACATCCTTTCTGTATCGTCCTATTAAGGCATTGTGGGACATTACTGCTGTTGTAGTTCAGCGCGAATGTCAGCAATTTGATGTTCGATGTGCTCAAGTTGTCTAACGAGTGGATCTACTTGCTGTGAAGTTGATTCGCGTTTCTCTATATCTCCTTGTATACGAATGTAATCCAGCTTAAGTTCTTGTAACTGATTTTCTAAATCCATAAGTTTCCTCCTTGAATGAATCTCTACTATTATAGCATGTTCACATTGCTTTATTAAAACGTTTTACAGTAACATAGAATTAAGTAATTTTTGAAAGGTATTTTCTAGGGGGTGTAGCATGACAGAGAATTTCTTAATGATTTTACTTCTCATTGCTGTAGGCTACGTACTTAAGCGAATCGGGTTTATTCAGGGACATGAGAGTCACGTTCTTTCTGTACTTGTTTTAAATGTGACACTTCCCGCAGTGGTCATTGTAAACTTAAATCATGTGACTTTAAATCCGTCACTCACCATACTTCCAATCATGATGTTGGTATACGGTATCATCACTAAAATACTTATCGTTATTCTCTTTATTAAATATAATAACGAAATCAGAGGTACGGTAGCAATGATGATGGCGGCTTTAAATATTGGTATTTTTGCCTATCCACTCGTTCAGCAAATTTGGCCAGAAAAGGGCTTGCTTTATTTTGGTATGGCAGATATTGGTGGAGCCATTGTCATGTTTGGTTTGACTTATTTTGCAGCGAGTTATTTTAAGCAAGTGGGTGGCGGATTTAATCCTAAACAAGTCGGACTCAATATGCTCAAGTCAGTCCCACTAATGACGTATATCTTGATGTTGACGCTTAATCTTTTGCAATTACACTTACCGAGTTTTGCAATTCACTTTTTCGAGATTTTAGGACACGCAAATTTACCATTGTCAATGATTTTATTAGGTGTTTTAATGGACTTTAAAATCGAACGTCAATTTTTACCATTGACTCTAAAATATCTCGTCATACATTATGGTTTCGGTATTTTGTTTGGTACGCTTGTGTATTATTTTCTACCTGTCCAAGATGAGATGGTTAAAACGACATTACAATTGACTTGGTTATTGCCTGTAGGTGTTGCAGCACTTTCGTATGCGGTTCAATTTAAATATAAAACGCTACCCGTCATTGCTATGGCCAGTAATGTAACCATTGTAATAAGTATTGTTATTTTGTACGTCTATCAATATCTGTTTGTCTGATTGGGGAAGGATAAGTTAAACTCGAACATTAATTAAAAACGCGAGATTGAATAGGTATATAAAAGAAGCGTTGGCAAGTCAAGTTGCCTACGCTTCTTTTATAAATGCTTGCAAGTCGATCGAATCGTCTAAGATGGGCTATTTACACTTTTATTGATATATCTTGAACTTTTGATATTCTGAAGTAATATTAAAGCCGAGTTCATGAAAACGAGTAACTAAGCGATGATTTTTACTGCGTATTTTAAAATACACACGGTCTATTTGAGGACGAGATAAAGCACGATGTATTGCATGTTGGATTAAATCAAAAGCGATGCCTTTTAAACGATAGTCTGAATGACTAGAAAAATATTTAATTTCAGCATGGTGTTGTTCTTCGTCATAGATTAAATATAAGTAACCTTTTAAAAGGCCCTCTGCCATATAAAGGACGAGTTCATGTTGATCATCTAGTGATGCGATAATTTCTTTTGCTGTCATCGCATGATGTGTAAACGTATCTTCATGTAATTTTTGGAAATAGCGATGATACGCTTTAGCATATGGAACAATGTGACGTAAGTTGTCGGTTTCGCCCAAATCTTGACTCGTTTCTAAATGATAATCTGTAAACGTATAAGATGCGCCAATGTTTTTCATGTAGTCTTTGATTAATTCATGATGAACTGAAAATGCAAAATAATAGGTAGAAGGTTGCGTATGTTGTGCTGTCATTTGATCAAATAACTGCTTAAATACTTCTCCAGAAGATGTATAATTTTTCTGTTTAATAGGACCGATTACTTTATAACGGTTTTCCGCGTAGCTCATGCACAGTAAAACCATTTTAATGTCTGAGGCTTCTTCAACGACAAATATACTGATTTCACCATCAGCTGTTTCTGAAAAATGTTCTAAAGCATCAATATGATTAAGTGGCAGTTTATTTGTATACGATTGTTTTTCAGTGGCATAATTTTGTATAAATGACGCAATTTCTCGACTGGGAGTGACTTGACTAATCTTCATCGTGCGCCTCCTTAGTATGATACTTTATCTTATTATAAGTTTTTTTCGATTTGAAATGAAAGGCGTATGTCCACTGAAATAAACGTGTAAGAAGAATAGACTTCGATATGTTTGTAGGTGATGAATTCAGTGATTCAGTGCTTAACACGTGAGTATCGAGGTTTAATAGTTATGAAGGATGAATGTGAGACATTTGAAACGAGCTCAACCTTTTCTATAAATTTTGATAGGGCGTGTTACAATAAAAATGAAGAAGTGTTTTTGATGGAGGAATGAACAATTAATGAAGTCACTCATTTTAGCAGAAAAGCCCTCAGTAGGGCGCGACATTGCACAAGCGCTAGGTGTTAACTCAAAGAAAGAAGGTTACTTTGAAAATCAACGTTATATTGTGACCTGGGCATTAGGTCACCTTGTGACAAATGCAACACCAGAGCAATATGATAAAAAATATGAACGCTGGCAATTGAATGATTTACCTATTATACCGAAGCATATGAAAACTGTTGTCATTGGTAAAACGAGAAAACAATTCAACACGGTTCAACATTTGATGAAAAGAAATGATGTCAATGAAATAATTATTGCCACAGATGCTGGACGCGAAGGGGAGTTAGTTGCACGCTTAATTATTGAAAAAGCTCATGTTAAAAAACCAATCAAGCGTTTATGGATCAGTTCAGTAACAACCAAAGCAATCAAAGAAGGCTTTAAAAAATTGAAAGATGGTCGAGCATACAGTGACCTTTATCAAGCGGCATTAGCAAGAAGTGAAGCTGACTGGATTGTCGGAATTAATGCAACACGTGCATTAACAACGAAGTATGATGCCCAACTCTCACTAGGCCGTGTTCAGACGCCTACTATTCAGTTAGTAGCAATGAGACAAGAAGAGATAAAGCATTTTAAGTCGCAACATTATTATACGCTTGAAATCAATGTGAAAGGGGCAACGTTTGTCTATCAGCATGAGAAGCGGATATATGAACGTGCACAATTAGAAAAACTAGCTCAAAAAGTGAATCATGCGCAAGCGCTCGTGAAAAAAGTCGTGACGAAAGAGAAGAAAACATATCCGGCGCCATTGTTTAATTTAACAGATTTACAACAAGCCGCTTATCAACGCTATCGTTTAGGCGCAAAACAGACATTGAACACACTACAACAACTTTATGAACGGCATAAACTTGTCACATATCCGCGTACAGATTCAAGTTACTTAACAACAGACATGGTAGATACTTTAAAAGAGCGTATTCAGGCGACAATGGGAACAGAATATCAACCGCATGCACGCGGACTGATGAATCAACGTTACACGAAACAATCGTCTTTTGTAAATAATCAAAAAGTATCTGATCACCACGCCATTATACCTACAGAAGTACGCGCAAACATGGCAGATTTATCAACACAAGAAAAGAAAATTTATCTATTGATTGTTCAGCGCTTTTTGGAAGCTTTATCTGCTCCTTATCGCTATAGAGAAACACAAGTCGAAATAGAACTCATGGGCAAAACGTTTCTGTATAAATCCAAAGAAACGATAGACATGGGCTTTAAGGCTTTACAAGAAAATGTAGATACGAGCCATCCGCTAATTCAGTTTGAGCAAGGTGAACAGTTAACCGTGAATGAATATGTTATTAAAACGCATGAAACATCAGCGCCACCTTATTTTAATGAAGGCTCTCTATTAAAAGCGATGGAACGACCAGATAAATACTTTGATTTAAAAGATAAAAAATCAGCACAAACACTTAAAGTGACTGGCGGTATCGGTACAGTGGCAACACGTGCGGATATTATAGATAAACTTTTTCATATGAACGCAATTGAAAGTCAAGACGGAAAAATTAAGGTCACCTCTAAAGGAAAGCAAATATTAGATTTAGCGCCTGAATCACTTACATCGCCACGCTTAACGGCGCAATGGGAAGATAAACTGCTTCAAATTGAAAAGGGGCAGTATCAACGCAAACAGTTTATTCAAGAAATGAAAGCTTTTACAAATGAAATCATTCATACGATTAAATCGAGTGAACAAAAATATAAGCATGATAATTTAACATCTGCAGAATGTCCGACATGTGGAAAGTTTATGTTAAAAGTAAAAACGAAAAACGGCTCAATGCTCGTCTGTCAAGATCCATCATGTAAAACTAAAAAAGATGTTAAAACTCAAACCAAAGCGCGTTGCCCGCAATGTAAAAAACGTTTGACTAAATTTGGTACAGGTAAACAAGCAACGTATCGTTGTTCGTGTGGCTATACTGAATCGCAAGTGCAAATGGATAAAAGATTTAAAAATAAAGGCAAAGATAAAGTAAATAGAAAAGATATGAAAAAGTATATGAAAGAGGATACGTTGGAAAACAATCCATTCAAAGATGCATTGAAAGGTTTAAACTTATAAGTAAGCTAAAAATCGAACAAAAATCTAATTTTATCAATTAAAGTTCGTTTCTCATATTGAAATTCGTGAGTAATCGTATTAAAATGTTAAAGTATTTCATTAAAAGGAGAAATTTAAAGTGAGAAATTATTTCCGTTTTGACGAGAATCAAACGAATTATAAACGAGAGATTCTAGGTGGCTTGACGACTTTCTTATCAATGGCATACATCTTAGCTGTTAATCCACAAGTTTTAAGTTTAGCAGGGGTGGATGGTGTTCCAGCTGATCAAAAAATGGATCAAGGTGCGGTATTTGTTGCGACTGCATTAGCAGCATTTGTAGGCTGTTTATTTATGGGACTCATTGCAAAATATCCTATTGCACTTGCCCCGGGCATGGGATTGAACGCCTTTTTTGCCTTTACTGTCGTGTTAACAATGGGGATTCCATGGCAAACAGGTTTAACAGGTGTGTTCTTCTCTGGATTTATTTTTGCGATTCTAACAGCAACTGGATTGCGAGAAACCATTATTAATGCCATCCCATATGAAATGAAGATGGCAGTGTCAGCAGGGATTGGTCTTTTTATTACCTTTGTAGGATTACAAAGTTCAGGAATTATTAAAAATCAAGATGCGACACTTGTAACACTAGGAAAAATCACTGACCCTAACGTTTTACTTGCTATCGTGGGGATTATCGTTACCGTTGTACTTTATGCAAAGAAAGTACCAGGCGCAATATTTATTGGTATGGTAGTCACAGCGATTGCTGGTTTAGTGACACAACAAATCGCACCACCACATGCGGTCTTAGGTAAGGTACCTAGCATTGCGCCTACATTTGGTGCTGCTTTTGAATCATTTCAAGATCCATCACAATTATTTACAATCCAGTTTTTAATTGTCATCCTAACATTTTTATTTATTGATTTCTTTGATACTGCGGGAACGATTGTTGCCGTCGCTTCACAAGCAGGTATCATGAAAGATAACAAGTTACCTCGTGCAGGGAGAGCGTTGTTTTCAGACTCACTTGCGACGATGACAGGTGCTATTTTTGGTACAACAACGACGACTTCTTATATTGAATCGACATCAGGTGTAGCAGTAGGGGCTCGAACAGGTTTTGCAAGTATTGTTACAGGCTTTTGTTTCCTTCTTGCGTTGTTCTTTAATCCGCTAATGGCTGTAGTCACACCAGCAGTAACGACACCTGCACTCGTTGTTGTAGGGGTATTGATGGCTTCTAGTCTAGCGGAAATTAGTTGGAAACGATTTGAAGTTGCAGTGCCAGCTTTCGTCACAATTATTATGATGCCTTTATCTTATTCTATTGCGACAGGGATTGCGTGTGGCTTCATTTTCTATCCTATTACAATGTTATTAACGAAACGTCATAAAGAAGTCCATCCTATTATGTACGGTTTATTGGTTATCTTTATTCTATATTTTGTATTTGTTCACGGATAAACTCATTAGATTGTTATATAAGTATATATAAAAAAGAAGTTAGAACGAACAGGCTTGACTTGTTCATGTATCTAACTTCTTTTTTTAGGTTTTAAATTTAAAGTATATATCTAATCATTGACAATTATAAGTATGCTTACATACTTCAAATAATGACTTAGATTACTTATTGTGTTGTGTTTTATTTTGATCTTCATCTGTGTAAATCACAGTAGCTTTAGCGTTACGAATATACACTGGAGAGACTAATACGATCATAAAGAAAAAGATAAGCAAAATTAACATAATCCAGTGTAAAACCATGCCGATGACAGGGATAATAGCGATACCATTCGCTACGATACCAAATGCTGGAATTAAAAGCATAGGACGTATCGTATTTTGTTGACCAAAGATAAAGATTAAAACCATCACCAAATAAATAAAAGCATTAAAAGCTAATGGCTGCCATCCTAAAGCTAATACATACCAGCCTCCAAAAAATGGGAAACCAGCAATAAATTCAGAAACTAAGGCAATTAGCGCAAGAATAATTAAGGCTGTTTTAGAATTTTTAGTCACTCGATTCACCTCCTATCTTTAAAAAGAAGTGACAAATCTGGCTCACTCATTAAATAAAAAACTTTAAGTTTAAGCATTTTACATACACCGCACGAGTGATTCACCAGAAATAATAACTACACTTAAAAATGATGATCTATCAGTGAAGATCATTTTCTTCTATTATAAACTGTAATCCAATGACTCACAAAAACTATCTCTATGATAACGAAAAAAATTCTTTGAAACTATTGAACTTAAGCCGTATTTCAAGTAAAATAACATGGTATGTGAATTAGACATAAAAAACTTTAGGGAAATGGTTGCCAAGTCAACGGTTTTCATGTATCATGTCTAATGTTGGACTTTAAATGCGATGAAGCGAAAGGTTACTGACACACCCGGCCGCTTTGCCATGGCGTTGTGTGAGATAGTTTTCGTGGAGAAGTCTATCACTTTAATGAAGACGTATAAGGAGGGTAAATTATGGCAAAACAAAAAATCAGAATTAGATTAAAAGCTTATGATCACCGTGTGATTGATCAATCAGCTGAGAAAATTGTTGAAACTGCAAAACGTTCTGGAGCGGATGTTTCTGGTCCAATTCCATTACCAACAGAAAAATCAGTTTACACAATTATTCGTGCGGTTCATAAGTACAAAGATTCTCGTGAACAATTCGAACAACGTACACATAAACGTTTAATCGATATTGTTAATCCTACGCCAAAAACAGTTGACGCGCTTATGGGCTTAAACTTACCATCAGGTGTAGACATCGAAATTAAATTATAATAGAAAATTTTAGGAGGTGGACTTTCGATGACCAAAGGAATCTTAGGAAGAAAAATTGGGATGACTCAAGTATTCGGTGAAAACGGCGACTTAATCCCAGTAACTGTAGTAGAAGCAAAAGAAAATGTAGTATTACAAAAGAAAACGGTTGAGGTTGACGGTTACAACGCAATCCAAATCGGTTTTGAAAACAAAGAAGCATACAAAAAAGATAGAAAAACAAACAAATATGCGAATAAACCAGCTGAAGGTCACGCTAAAAAAGCTGACACAGCACCTAAGCGCTTCATTCGTGAATTCAGAAACGTTAATGTTGACGAATACGAAGTAGGTCAAGAAGTCTCAGTAGATACATTTGAAGTTGGAGACATCATTGATGTAACAGGAACTTCAAAAGGTAAAGGTTTCCAAGGTGCAATCAAACGCCATAATCAAGCTCGCGGACCAATGTCTCACGGTTCACACTTCCATAGAGCGCCAGGTTCTATCGGTATGGCTTCAGACGCATCACGTGTATTTAAAGGGCAAAAATTACCAGGCCGCATGGGTGGTAATACAGTAACTGTTCAAAACTTAGAAGTTGTTCAAGTCGATACGGAAAACAACGTAATTTTAGTTAAAGGTAACGTACCTGGTCCTAAAAAAGGTTTTGTTCAAATCCAATCAGCAATTAAAGCTAACAAATAAATCGTAGCGAAAGGAGGAAATGCATAATGGCAAATTATGATGTATTCAAAGTTGATGGTTCAAAAGCAGGTTCAGTAGAACTTAGCGATGCAGTATTTGCAATCGAACCTAATAATGAAGTTTTATTTGAAGCAATTAACTTACAACGTGCTTCATTACGTCAAGGTACACATGCGGTAAAAAACCGTTCAGCAGTACGTGGCGGTGGACGTAAACCATGGAGACAAAAAGGTACAGGACGTGCGCGTCAAGGTACAATTCGTGCTCCTCAATGGCGTGGTGGTGGTGTCGTATTCGGTCCAACACCAAGAAGCTACGCATACAAAATGCCTAAGAAAATGCGTCGTTTAGCATTACGTTCTGCAATTTCTTACAAAGTTAAAGAAAATGAATTCAAAATTGTGGACAGCTTTAACTTAGAAGCACCAAAAACAAAAGAATTCAAAACAACTTTAACAAATTTAGAGCTACCTAAAAAAGTGTTGGTTGTAACAGTTGGAGAAGATGTAAATGTTGAATTATCAGCACGTAACATTCCTGGCGTACAAATCACAACACCAGAAGGTTTAAATGTTTTAGATTTAACACACGCTGATAGCGTATTAATCACTCAAGAAGCAGCTAAAAAAGTTGAGGAGGTGCTCGGATAATGGAAGCTAGAGATATTCTAAAGCGCCCCGTAATCACTGAGAAATCATCTGCAGCAATGGCTGAAGATAAATATACTTTTGATGTAGATGTTCGTGCGAACAAAACTCAAGTTAAAAAAGCAGTAGAAGAAATCTTTGAAGTTAAAGTTGCAAATGTTAACATCATCAACTATAAACCAAAGAAAAAACGTATGGGCCGTTACCAAGGCTATACAAACAAACGCCGTAAAGCGATTGTGACACTTAAAGAAGGTCAAATCGATTTATTCAACTAAAAACATACCAATAAGGAGGTAAGCGACAATGGCTCTTAAACATTATAAGCCAATTACTAATGGTCGTCGTAATATGACTACATTAGATTTTGCTGAGATCACAAAATCTGAACCTGAAAAGTCATTATTACAACCGCTACCGAAAAAAGCGGGTCGTAACAACCAAGGTAAATTGACAGTACGTCACCATGGTGGCGGTCACAAACGTCAATACCGTGTTATTGATTTCAAACGTAACAAAGATGGAATCCCAGGTAAAGTGGATTCAATCCAATATGATCCAAACAGATCAGCAAACATTGCTTTAATCGTCTATGCAGATGGTGAAAAACGCTACATTATCGCACCTAAAGGCTTAGAAGTAGGTCAAGTCATTGAAAGTGGTTCAGAAGCTGACATCAAAGTTGGTAACGCACTTCAATTAAAAGACATTCCAGTCGGTACAGTAATTCATAACATCGAATTAAAACCAGGACGTGGCGGTCAACTTGCTCGTTCAGCAGGTGCAAGCGCACAAGTACTTGGTAAAGAAGGTAAATATGTACTTGTAAGACTTCGCTCTGGTGAAGTACGTATGATTCTTTCAACTTGCCGTGCAACAATCGGTCAAGTTGGTAACTTACAACACGAACTTGTTAACGTTGGTAAAGCTGGTAAATCTAGATGGTTAGGTAAACGCCCAACAGTTCGTGGTTCTGTAATGAACCCTAACGATCACCCACACGGTGGTGGTGAAGGTCGCGCACCAATCGGTCGTCCATCACCAATGTCACCATGGGGTAAACCTACGCTTGGTAAGAAAACTCGTCGTGGTAAAAAACGTTCTGATAAACTTATCGTACGTGGACGTAAGAGAAAATAAAAATAGCTTATTTGGGTGTGCGGCGTAATCGCTGCACGCACATAATAAGAAAGGAGGCGCCACTATGGCTCGTAGTATTAAAAAGGGACCTTTCGTCGATGATCACTTAATGAAAAAAGTGGAAGCTCAAGGCGATAGCGAGAAAAAGCAAGTAATTAAAACATGGTCACGTCGTTCAACAATTTTCCCAAACTTTATTGGGCACACATTTGCTGTATACGATGGACGTAAACATGTACCTGTATATGTAACTGAAGATATGGTTGGACACAAATTAGGTGAATTTGCTCCAACACGTACATTCAAAGGACATGCTGCAGACGATAAGAAAACAAGAAGATAAACAATCTTTAATCAGTAGAGGAGGAAAAACGAATGGAAGCAAAAGCGGTTGCTAGAACGATCAGAATCGCACCTCGTAAAGTAAGATTAGTATTAGACCTAATCCGAGGAAAAGATGTTAGAGAAGCAGTAGCGATTTTAAAATTAACAAACAAAGCTTCTTCTCCAGTAGTAGAAAAATTATTAATGTCCGCTTTAGCTAATGCAGAGCACAACTATGGCATGAACACAGATGAATTAGTTGTTAAAGAAGCATATGCTAACGAAGGACCAACATTAAAACGTTTCCGTCCACGTGCGCAAGGACGTGCAAGCGCAATTAACAAAAGAACAAGCCACATCACAATCGTAGTGAGTGATGGTAAAGAGGAAGCTCAAGAAGCTTAATCAAATATTAAGGAGGGAATACCGTGGGTCAAAAAATTAATCCAATCGGTCTTCGTGTTGGTATTATCCGTGACTGGGAAGCGAAATGGTTCGCAGAGAAAGATTTCGCATCACTTTTACATGAAGATTTAAAAATTCGTAAATTTATTGATAACGCATTAAAAGACGCTTCAGTATCTCACGTTGAGATTGAGCGTGCTGCTAACCGCATCAACATTGCAATTCATACTGGTAAACCAGGTATGGTTATCGGTAAAGGCGGTTCTGAAATCGAAAAACTTCGTAACAAATTAAATCAATTAACTGATAAAAAAGTTCACATCAATGTTATTGAAATCAAGAAAGTTGATCTTGATGCACGTTTAGTTGCTGAAAACATTGCACGTCAATTAGAAAACCGTGCTTCATTCCGTCGTGTTCAAAAACAAGCTATCGGAAGAGCAATGAAATTAGGTGCTAAAGGTATCAAAACTCAAGTTTCAGGTCGTTTAGGCGGTGCAGACATCGCACGTGCTGAACAATACTCAGAAGGAACTGTACCACTTCATACTTTACGTGCAGACATCGATTATGCACATGCAGAGGCTGACACAACTTATGGTAAGTTAGGTGTTAAAGTATGGATTTATCGTGGTGAAGTTCTTCCTACTAAGAAAAATAGTGAAGGAGGAAAATAATTATGTTACTACCAAAGCGTGTAAAATATCGTCGTCAACATCGTCCTGACACTAAGGGTCGTTCAAAAGGCGGTAACTTTGTAACATTCGGTGAGTTTGGTCTTCAAGCAACAACAACTTCATGGATCACATCTCGTCAAATCGAATCAGCTCGTATTGCTATGACACGTTACATGAAACGTGGCGGGAAAGTTTGGATTAAAATCTTCCCTCACACTCCATATACACAAAAACCTTTAGAAGTACGTATGGGTGCTGGTAAAGGTGCGGTTGAAGGCTGGATTGCAGTAGTAAAACCAGGTAGAATTTTATTTGAAGTTGCAGGCGTATCTGAAGAAGTTGCGCGTGAAGCATTACGTTTAGCGAGTCACAAACTTCCAGTTAAAACGAAGTTTGTAAAACGTGAAGAATTGGGTGGTGAAACAAATGAAAGCTAAGGAAATTAGAGACTTAACCACTTCAGAAATCGAAGAGCAAATCAAATCTTCAAAAGAAGAGCTTTTTAACCTACGCTTTCAATTAGCTACAGGTCAATTAGAAGAGACGGCACGCATTAAAACAGTAAGAAAAACAATTGCACGTCTAAAAACTGTTGCACGTGAAAGAGAATTAGAACAAGGTAAAGCAAACCAATAATGATTGAAAGAGGAGGTTACTAAAGTGAGCGAAAGAAATGATCGTAAAGTTTACGTTGGTAAAGTTGTTTCAGATAAAATGGACAAAACAATCACTGTTTTAGTTGAAACATATAAAACACACAAACTATATGGTAAACGTGTAAAATACTCTAAAAAATATAAAACACATGACGAAAACAATACAGCTAAAATCGGAGATATCGTTAGAATCCAAGAAACTCGTCCTTTATCAGCGACAAAACGTTTCCGTTTAGTAGAAATCGTCGAAGAATCAGTAATTATTTAATGACTATTTAAAAGATAAGGGAGGTTTAATCATGATACAACAAGAAACACGCTTAAAAGTAGCAGACAACTCTGGTGCTCGTGAAGTACTTACAATCAAAGTATTAGGTGGATCTGGCCGTAAAACTGCTAACATCGGTGACGTTATTGTAGCTACTGTTAAAAATGCTACACCTGGAGGCGTTGTTAAGAAAGGCGATGTTGTTAAAGCTGTTGTCGTACGTACTAAATCAGGTGTACGTCGTAAAGACGGTTCATACATCAAATTTGATGAAAATGCATGTGTTGTAATTCGTGATGACAAAGGACCACGTGGTACACGTATCTTTGGTCCAGTAGCACGTGAATTACGTGAAGGAAACTTTATGAAAATCGTTTCCCTTGCACCAGAAGTACTATAATTAATCGTAAATAATAATCATAAATCTTAAGGAGGTGCCCACATGCATATCAAAAAAGGTGACAACGTAATCGTTATCGCAGGTAAAGACAAAGGTAAAACTGGTAAAGTTGTAGCAACTGAACCTAAAAAAGACCGTGTCGTTGTGGAAGGTGTAAACATCGTTAAAAAACACCAAAAACCAACTCAATTTAATCCTGAAGGTGGAATCTTAGAAACTGAAGCAGCAATTCACGTTTCTAATGTACAAATATTAGACCCTAAAACAAACGAACCAACTCGTGTTGGATACAAATTTGTCGATGGTAAAAAAGTAAGAATCGCTAAAAAATCTGGCGAAGAAATCAAGTCTAATTCATAATAGTTGAAAGGAGGATCCACTTTGAACCGTTTAAAAGAAAAATTTAACTCAGAAGTTACTGAAAACTTAGTTAAGAAATTTAACTACAGTTCAGTAATGGAAGTACCAAAAATCGAAAAGATCGTTGTGAACATGGGTGTTGGTGACGCAGTACAAAACTCAAAAGTTTTAGATAACGCTGTTGAGGAATTAACTGCAATCACTGGTCAAAAACCATTAATCACTAAAGCGAAAAAATCAGTTGCAACATTCCGTTTACGTGAAGGTATGCCAATCGGTGCAAAAGTAACTTTACGTGGCGAAAGAATGTATGAATTCCTAGATAAATTAATCTCAGTATCACTTCCACGTGTACGTGACTTCCGTGGTGTTTCTAAAAACGCATTTGACGGTCTCGGTAACTACACTTTAGGTGTTAAAGAACAATTAATCTTCCCTGAGATTGACTACGATAAAGTATCAAAAGTACGTGGTATGGATATCGTTATTGTTACTACTGCTAATACAGACGAAGAAGCGCGCGAATTATTAACTCAATTCGGTATGCCGTTTCAAAAATAATTTCTGAAGGAGGCGAATTAAATGGCTAAAAAATCAATGGTTGCTAAACAACAACGTGAACAAAAGTTCCAAGTTCGTGAATATACACGTTGTGAACAATGTGGTCGCCCACATTCTGTATTTCGTAAATTTAAACTTTGCCGTATTTGTTTCCGTGAATTAGCTTACAAAGGTCAAATTCCTGGCGTACGTAAAGCTAGCTGGTAAAAATTTAACTCTTGAAAGGAGGCAACAAACTATGACATTGTCAGATCCAATTGCAGATATGCTTACTCGTGTAAGAAACGCAAACATGGTGCGTCACGAAAAATTAGAATTACCTGCATCAAATATTAAAAAAGAAATTGCTGAAATCCTTAAAAACGAAGGTTTCATCAAAAATGTAGAATATATCGAAGATGATAAACAAGGTGTTATCCGTTTATTCTTAAAATATGGTTCAAACAACGAGCGTGTTATTACAGGCTTAAAACGTATTTCTAAACCTGGTTTACGTGTATATGCGAAAGCAAACGAAGTACCTAAAGTATTAAATGGTTTAGGTATCGCATTAGTTTCTACTTCTGAAGGTGTAATCACTGATAAAGAAGCAAGAAAACGTAATGTTGGTGGAGAAGTATTAGCATACATTTGGTAAGATATAATAAATAAGGAGGTGCCATAGCATGAGCCGTGTTGGTAAAAAAATTATCGAAATCCCTAGCGACGTTACTGTAACTATCGAAGGTAATACAGTTTCAGTTAAAGGGCCTAAAGGTGAATTATCACGAACTTTAAATGAAGAAATGACTTACAAACAAGAAGAAAACACACTTGAAGTTGTTAGACCATCAGATTCTAAAGAACACAGAACTGTTCATGGTACAACTCGTGCGTTAATCAATAACATGGTACAAGGTGTATCTAAAGGATACGAAAAATCACTTGAACTTATCGGTGTAGGTTACCGTGCTCAAGTACAAGGTAAAAATCTTGTATTAAACGTTGGTTACTCTCACCCAGTTGAAATCGAAGCTGCTGAAGGCATTACTTTCTCAGTAGATAAAAATACAACTGTTAAGGTTGAAGGTATCGATAAAGAATTAGTAGGTGCAACAGCATCTAAAATTCGTGACGTTCGTCCACCAGAACCTTATAAAGGTAAAGGTATTCGTTACCAAGGCGAATATGTTCGTCGTAAAGAAGGTAAAACTGGTAAATAATAAATAAACTCTACAGAAAGGAGTATTGACATGATCAGCAAAATTGATAAAAACAAAGTACGTTTAAAAAGACATGCACGCGTTCGTACGAAATTGTCAGGTACTAGCGAAAAGCCACGTCTAAACGTATATCGTTCAAACAAACACATCTATGCACAAATCATTGATGATACTAAAGGCGTAACTCTAGCACAAGCTTCTACTAAAGACGTTGATGCAGACGCTTCAGCTACAAAAGTTGAATTAGCATCTAAAGTCGGTGAAGCAATTGCTAAAAAAGCAAGCGAAAAAGGAATCGAAGCAGTTGTATTTGATCGTGGAGGATACTTATTCCACGGCCGTGTGAAAGCATTAGCAGATGCAGCTCGTGAAAATGGACTTCAATTTTAATTTAAAAGGAGGGACAATATATAATGGCTCGTAGAGAAGAAGTTAAAGAATTTGAAGAACGCGTAGTTACGATTAACCGTGTTGCTAAAGTAGTAAAAGGTGGTCGTCGTTTCCGTTTTACTGCACTTGTAGTAGTAGGTGACAAAAATGGTCGCGTTGGATTCGGTACTGGTAAAGCACAAGAGGTACCTGAAGCAATCAAAAAAGCAGTTGAAGCAGCGAAGAAAAATCTTATCACTGTAACACGTGTTGATGGTACAACACCACACACAATTACTGGACGTTTTGGTTCAGGAAGTGTTTTAATGAAACCAGCAGCACCTGGTACTGGTGTTATCGCAGGTGGCCCAGTTCGTGCCGTATTAGAACTTGCAGGTATTACTGACATTTTAAGTAAATCTTTAGGTTCAAACACACCAATCAACATGGTGCGCGCAACAATTGATGGTTTACAAAACTTAAAAAATGCTGAAGATGTTGCCCGTTTACGTGGTAAATCAGTAGAAGAACTTTATAATTAAGGAGGGAAACATTTAAATGGCTAAAATACAAATCACCCTCACTCGAAGCGTTATCGGGCGTCCAGAAACACAACGTAAAACAGTTAAAGCTTTAGGTCTTAACAAGATCCATTCTTCTGTTATCGTTGAGGACAACCCAGCAATTCGTGGACAAATCAACAAAGTAAGTCACTTAGTATCAGTAGAAGAAAAATAATTAAGGAGGTGCCAAAATGAAATTACATGAATTAAAACCATCAGAAGGCTCACGTAAAGTACGTAACCGTGTAGGTCGTGGTGCGGCTACAGGTAACGGTAAAACTAGTGGTCGTGGTCAAAAAGGTCAAAAAGCACGTTCAGGTGGTGGCGTAAGACCAGGTTTCGAAGGTGGTCAATTACCATTATTCCGTCGTATTCCTAAACGTGGTTTCACAAACATTAATCGTAAAGAATATGCTATCGTTAACTTAGACCAACTTAACAAATTTGAAGATGGTACTGAGGTAACACCTGAATTATTAATCGAAACAGGCGTAGTTAAAAGTGAAAAATCTGGCATTAAAGTTTTAGGTAATGGTTCATTAGAAAAGAAATTATCTGTCAAAGCGCATAAATTCTCAGCATCAGCTAAGGACGCTATTGAAGCGAAAGGCGGAGCACACGAGGTGATCTAATGTTTCACACGCTTGTGAACTTTTTCAAAACAAAAGAAGTTCGTAACAAGATACTTTTTACTCTTGCAATGTTAGTCATTTTCAAAATAGGTACGTACATCCCAGCACCTGGTGTTAATCCAGAAGCTTTTGATAATCGACAAGGTTCTCAAGGCGTCACTGACTTGTTAAACACGTTTGGTGGCGGAGCCTTGAAGAACTTTTCCATTTTCGCAATGGGAATCATGCCCTACATCACTGCTTCTATCGTAGTACAATTGTTGCAGATGGACATTGTACCGAAATTTACTGAATGGGCAAAACAAGGTGAAACAGGACGTAAAAAGTTAACTAACTTTACGCGTTATTTTACAATTGTTTTAGCATTTATTCAGTCCATTGGTATGGCGTTTCAGTTCAATAACTATTTGAACGGAACTCTTATTAAAGAGCAAAGTGTAATGTCTTATTTGCTTATTGCAGTAGTGCTTACAGCAGGAACTGCGTTTTTAATGTGGTTGGGTGAACAAATCACACAATATGGTGTGGGTAATGGTATTTCTATCATTATCTTTGCAGGTATTTTATCTACACTTCCATCTGCCTTGATCCAATTCTATCAACAAGAATTTATCGGTCAAGATGATGTGACACTTGCTTGGTTAAAAGTAGGCGGTCTCGTATTAGGTATGATTTTACTTACTGTTGGGGCTGTATATGTTTTACAAGCCATTCGTAAAATACCGATTCAATATGCAAAAAAACAATCCAACATGCGACTTGGTTCACAAGCAACGTACTTACCGTTAAAAGTGAACTCTGCAGGGGTTATTCCAGTTATCTTTTCTATGGCATTCTTCTTATTGCCAAGAACGTTAACATTGATTTTCCCAAAAGCAGATTGGGCACAAAAAGTGGGGAACTATGCAGACCCATCTAATAATATGGGTATGGTTGTCTATGTGATCTTGATCATTGCATTTACTTATTTTTATGCATTTGTCCAAGTTAACCCAGAAAAAATGGCAGAAAATCTTAAGAAGCAAGGCAGTTATGTTCCAGGAATTCGTCCTGGTGAACAAACTAAAAAATATATTACGAAAGTCCTTTATCGCTTAACTTTTGTAGGTTCAATTTTCTTAGCAGTCATTGCAATCTTGCCAATTATTGCGACTAAAGTAATGAACTTACCTCAAGCCATTCAGTTAGGTGGGACAAGCTTACTCATCGTTATCGGTGTAGCGATTGAGACAATGAAAAGCTTAGAAGCACAAGTGAATGAAAAAGAATATAAAGGCTTTGGTAGACGATAATATGTAGGAGGGCACTCATGAACATTATCTTAATGGGATTACCTGGTGCTGGTAAAGGGACTCAAGCGACTGAGATTACCAAAAAGTACCCTATTCCTCATATTTCAACGGGGGATATGTTTAGAAAAGCGATTAAAGATGAAACTGAGCTTGGTAAAGAGGCAAAATCATTTATGGATCGTGGGGAACTCGTACCAGATGAAGTAACAGTAGGTATTGTCAAAGAACGTATCTCTGAAGACGATGCGAAAAAAGGTTTCTTATTAGATGGATTTCCTCGTACGATTGAGCAAGCAGAAGCTTTAAATTCTATTCTAGAAGAACTTGGTAGAACAATTGATGCAGTTGTGAATATCGAAGTGCCAGAAGAGGAATTAATGAATCGTCTTACAGGTCGTCGTATTTGCGAGATTTGTGGCACAACGTATCATCTTGTTTTCAACCCTCCAAAAGTTGAAGGTGTTTGTGATCTTGATGGTGGTAAGCTTTATCAACGTGAAGATGACAACCCAGAAACTGTTGCTAATCGTTTGAAAGTAAACGTAAAACAATCTAAACCTATTTTAGATTTTTACAGCAAACAAGGTGTTCTGAAAAATATTGACGGTTCTAGAAATATTGATGAAGTTACAGCAGACGTCATAAATATTTTGGAATCATTAAAATAATAGCGACTTGGTTATCACTTCTTAAGTCGTTATCTTTAGTATCATAAATGTATTTGATTGTGATAAGGCTTTATAACGATATTTTGAAAGTGAAACGAGCCAAGCGATTATTGAGTTAATATTCAACATCCTTACAACAAAAAGGAGGCGTTATTCCAATGGCAAAACAAGACGTTATCGAACTTGAAGGTACAGTATTAGATACTTTACCAAACGCAATGTTTAAAGTAGAATTAGAAAATGGTCATGAAATTCTAGCACATGTGAGTGGTAAAATTCGAATGAACTATATTCGTATTCTACCTGGCGATAAAGTAACAGTAGAAATGTCTCCGTATGATTTGACACGCGGAAGAATCACATATCGTTATAAATAATTGTCACTCCAACATTGAAGGAGGTTTAAAAATGAAAGTAAGACCATCAGTAAAACCAATTTGCGAAAAATGTAAAGTCATTAAACGTAAAGGTAAAGTAATGGTAATTTGTGAAAATCCTAAGCATAAACAAAAACAAGGTTAATTAAAAGAGAGGTGTAAAATATAATGGCACGTATTGCAGGAATTGATATCCCACGTGATAAACGCGTAGTAATCTCATTAACTTATATCTACGGTATCGGTAAAACTTCAGCACAAAAGATCCTTTCAGAAGCAAACGTTTCAGAAGATACACGTGTTAAAGACTTAACTGATGATGAATTAGGTCGTATCCGTGAAGTTGTTGACGGCTATAAAGTTGAAGGTGACTTACGTCGTGAAACAAACTTAAACATCAAACGTTTGATGGAAATCTCATCATACCGTGGTATCCGCCACCGTCGTGGTTTACCAGTAAATGGTCAAAAAACTAAAAACAATGCGCGTACGCGTAAAGGCCCAGTTAAAACTGTAGCTAACAAGAAAAAATAATAGGTAAAGGAGGCAAATTATACTATGGCACGTAAACAAGTATCACGTAAACGTAGAGTGAAAAAGAATATTGAAAACGGTGTGGCACACATCCGCTCAACATTCAACAATACAATTGTAACTATTACAGATGAATTCGGTAATGCTTTATCATGGTCATCTGCAGGTGCGCTTGGTTTCAAAGGTTCTAAAAAATCTACTCCATTCGCAGCACAAATGGCATCTGAAACAGCTTCAAAAGCAGCAATGGAACATGGTTTAAAATCAGTAGAAGTAACTGTAAAAGGCCCTGGTCCAGGTCGTGAATCAGCGATCCGTGCATTACAATCAGCAGGTTTAGAAGTAACAGCGATTAAAGACGTTACTCCAGTACCACATAATGGTTGCCGTCCACCAAAACGTCGTCGCGTATAATTAAATTTTTGTTTTGTCACAAATCACTTGAATTTAAAGTTTATGCAAGTCGACGTACTTAAGGAGGATATGTAAATGATTGAAATTGAGAAACCTAGAATTGAGACAATTGAAGTTAGTGATGATGCTAAATTCGGTAAGTTCGTTGTTGAACCACTAGAACGTGGTTACGGTACTACACTAGGAAACTCCTTACGTCGTATCCTACTATCATCATTACCAGGTGCGGCTGTTAAATATATCGAAATTGAAGGTGTTTTACACGAATTCTCAGCAATTGATCATGTCGTTGAAGACGTATCAACAATTGTTATGAATATTAAAAAGTTAGCACTTAAAATATATTCAGAAGAAGATAAAACACTTGAAATCGATGTTAAAGAAGAAGGCGAAGTCACTGCAAAAGATATCACACATGACAGTGATGTTGAAATCTTAAACCCAGATCTTAAAATTGCAACAGTAGCGCAAGGTGGTCACCTTAAATTACGTTTAGTTGCAAGTACAGGGCGCGGGTATGCATTAGCTGATCAAAACAACTCAAGTGATTTACCAATCGGTGTTATTCCAGTTGATTCATTGTACTCACCAGTAGAACGTGTGAATTACACAGTGGAAAATACGCGTGTGGGTCAAAGTTCTGACTTTGATAAATTAACATTAGACGTATGGACTGATGGTTCAATCACACCACAAGAGTCTGTTTCATTAGCAGCGAAAATCATGACTGAGCATTTAAATATCTTTGTTGGTTTAACTGATGAAGCACAAAATGCTGAAATTATGATTGAAAAAGAAGAAGATCAAAAAGAAAAAGTATTAGAAATGTCTATCGAAGAATTAGACTTATCTGTACGTTCTTACAACTGTCTTAAACGTGCAGGTATCAACTCTGTACAAGAACTCGCTGATAAATCAGAGGCTGATATGATGAAAGTTCGTAACTTAGGTCGCAAGTCTCTTGAAGAAGTAAAATATAAATTAGAAGACTTAGGTTTAGGTCTAAGAAAAGAAGATTGATAAAGGAGGTTAACTCATGGGTTACAGAAAATTAGGTCGTACTTCAGATCAACGTAAAGCAATGTTACGTGATTTAGCTACATCATTAATCGTAAGTGAGCGCATCGAAACGACTGAAGCACGTGCGAAAGAACTTCGTAGCGTAGTTGAAAAACTAATCACTTTAGGTAAAAAAGGTGACTTGGCTTCTCGTCGTCAAGCAGCAAAAACTTTACGTAATGTTGAAATCTTAAACGAAGATGAAACAACACAAACAGCACTTCAAAAATTATTCGGTGAAATCGCTGAACGTTATGAAGAACGTCAAGGTGGTTACACTCGTATTCTTAAAGTTGCTCCACGTCACGGCGATGGCGCATTAAAAGTAATTATCGAATTAGTTTAATTAATACACTACTACTACATTAAAGCAAATGAGTGCAACGATAATGTTTGCCACATACAAATATTGTCTAGCTCAGAGTACCCCATCCAACTAAATATTGACGACAAAGCGTGAACTCAATGAGGATGGGGTGCGCGCTTTTTTAGTGTAATCGGTCGTAAATCAAGATGACATCGCCAAATCTTATTGAATCACATCCAGATTCTTTACACGTATGTGTCGCTGAATGGTGCACTCATAATACTTAGCGATTCATTTTAACATCGAATAAACCAAGCAGAAGTTGTTCATGCTTGGTTTATAACTGCGCCATGTACTATCAACGATAAAAATGAGTAAACGATGCTTTATGCATGTGAACTCAATTTTTTATAAAAACGCATCATCTCTGCGAAGGGCGGAACTACGAAATCCATTCGATTTCTGTTCCGCTCTTTATTTATATGGCTTGATACATATACAAATCATGTCTTTTTTTGTAAAATAAGCGTATTAGTACAAATGGAGGGACGCTGAATGAAAGACGAAAACCTGATTGAATTTGAACATGTATCATTTCAATACGACGAACAACAACCGCGTGTTTTGAATGATGTTCAATTTAAAGTTAAAAAAGGTGATTGGGTTTCGATTGTCGGTCACAATGGCTCAGGAAAATCTACTTTAGCGAAACTTCTAACAGGCATCGAGCAAGATTTTACTGGAGATATAAAGGTCAATGGCATCTCGATTAAAGGCAAAGATCGGCCAGCTTTTCACCATCATATTGGAATCGTATTTCAAAATCCTGAAAATCAGTTTGTTGGCTCAACTGTGAAATATGACGTTGCTTTCGGCTTAGAAAATAAAAATGTTTCTTATGATAAGATGCATCAAATTGTGCCAGCTGTTTTGAAAGACGTCGATATGTATGACAAGCAAAATCATGAGCCGACCGCATTGTCAGGGGGACAAAAACAACGTGTTGCGATTGCGGGTGTCCTTGCATTAGAGCCACAATTAATTATTTTAGATGAGGCGACAGCCATGTTGGATCCAGAAGGAAAGCGTGACATACTTGCCATGGTCAAACACTTGAACGAAACAAAAGGGGTGACAGTGATTGCGATTACGCATGACCTTTCTGAAGTTGTCAGCTCAGATCAAGTAATCGTGATGAACCAAGGTGAAGTTTATTTAAATGGTTCAGTAGATTCGATATTTAAACACGGGCAGTCATTAGTGACACTTGGCTTAGACTTGCCATTTGAAATGCGTGTCGCGAATCTATTAAATATGGAACCAGGTTTTATGACTTATGAAGGATTATTGGAGCGTTTAATATGATTAAATTTGAAGAAGTTTCATACACGTATCAGAAAAAGACGCCGTATGAATATCAAGCACTCAATCAAATATCAACTGAATTTTCACCTGGGCGTTATTATGCCATTATTGGAAAAACAGGCTCAGGGAAGTCAACTTTAATTCAGCATTTCAATGGGCTCTTGAAACCTACACAAGGCCATATGCAAGTATTAGACGTCGCCATCAATCCAAAGACAAAAGATAAAAAATTAAAGTCAATTAGAAAACGAATTGGGATGGTGTTTCAATTTCCTGAGTCACAACTTTTTGAAGAGACAGTCGAAAAGGAAGTGCTATTTGGCCCTCAAAACTACGGACTGGATATTGAAGCAGCGCGTGCCAAAGCGATGCGCTTATTAACAGAGTTAGGTTTTGATGCAGAAGCCACAATGAAGCAATCTCCTTTCTTACTGTCAGGCGGTCAAATGAGAAAAGTCGCACTCACTGCAATTCTCACGATGGACCCTGATATTTTAATTTTAGATGAGCCTACAGCAGGATTAGATCCACGCAGTCGAGAACAGGTTATACAGTTATTTAAAAAATTGCAACTGGAACAGCATAAAACGGTCATTTTAGTGACACATGATATGAATGATGTGGCACGATTTGCTGACGAAGTTAAAATAATGCAAAAAGGGAGCCTTATTGAATCGACGACACCACAACAATTTTTTTCACGTACTGACGACGTTCAAGCTTTGCACCTTTGTTTGCCTGATATCGTGCGTTTACAAAGAGATATTGAAGCGCGCTTAGGGATTCAATTTGAACAGCTTGCAATGACAGAAGAGGCGTTTGCTACGATGTTCAAAGAATGGAGGCAACGTCATGAAAGATAAATTGATTATTGGACGTTACTTACCATTAGACACTTTCGTTCATCGCTTAGACCCACGTGGTAAATTCATCTTTGTATTTTTATTTATTATTGTTATTTTTTTGAGTCACCATCCGTATAGTTATTTGTGGCTTGCTTTCATATTGTTAATGATTTTAAAAGCCGCACGTATTCCACTGGGGTTTCTTTTAAAAGGGTTACTTCCAATTTTTATCTTTTTACTATTAACACTAGTGATGCATCTGTTTCTAACGAAAGGCGGAACACGATTATTTGAATGGGGCATTCTGTCTATTGATTCTAATGGAATTAGAGAAGGGATTTTAATTGTACTGCGCCTTGCTTACATTATGATTATTTCAACACTACTTACTTTGACGACAAGTCCTCTAAACCTTACAGAAGCTTTTGATCGTTTATTTAAACCGTTGAAATATATCAAAGTCCCTGTAGCTGCGTTAAGTATGATGATGTCTATTGCACTACGATTTATTCCTACTTTGATGGAAGAATTAGATAAAATTGTGTTATCACAAAAATCTCGGGGCTCAGATATTAGTTCTGGCTCCATTGTGGCACGTATTAAGGCGTTTATCCCTTTAATGATTCCATTGTTTATTTCTGCCTTTCAACGTGCAGAAGAATTGGCGATCGCTATGGAAGTGAGAGGCTATGATGCAAATCAGCAGAGAACAAGTTATCGTGTACTAGAATGGCACGTTAAAGATACGCTTGCCTTACTAAGTATCATTCCAATTGCAGTCATTTCGATATGGTTAGGCCATCATTTTTAGATTGAGAAAGGGAGAATTTTATGCAACGTGTGTTAGTGAAAATCAGTTATAATGGGGCACAATTTTTAGGCTTTCAAATTCAAAACCAAGGTCGTACAGTGCAAGGCTATTTTGAAAAAATATTGAAACGCATGCATCAAAAGCCTGTTCGAATTCACCCTACAAGTCGCACAGATCGTGGTGTTCATGCAAAAGAACAGTATTTCCATTTCGATACGCATTTGAATATTACATCTAATAAGTGGCAACATGCCATGAATAGTGCGTTACCAGATGATATTTATGTTCATGAAGTCTCTTTAATCGATTCAGATTTTCACTGTCGTTATGATTGTGTAGGTAAACGCTATCGATACGCTATTTATCAAGATGCACATCGCAATCCATTTCTCGCGCATTTGAAAACGCTCGAGGCCCATGCACTTAATATTGAAGCGATGCAAGCAGCTGCACGTCATTTTATTGGAACGCATGATTTTACTAGTTTCTGTTCTCAAAAGACTGAAGTTGAAAGTAAAACACGTACGATTTATGAAAGTCGCATTGAAGT
The DNA here is from genome assembly GCF_011174885.1 of Staphylococcus sp. 191. NCBI lineage: Bacteria > Bacillati > Bacillota > Bacilli > Caryophanales > Staphylococcaceae > Staphylococcus > Staphylococcus sp. 191. The sequence continues at coordinate 62,774 of NZ_PNRJ01000015.1, forward strand.
CACTGAAGATGGCTTAGATTTTATTATTACAGGGTCAGGTTTTTTATATAATATGGTACGTGTCATTATGGCTTACTTACTTGAAGTCGGAAAAGGCAAGCGACAAGGTGAGGATATTCCACATATCCTTAAAATGAAAGATCGAACGCTTGTACCACATACAGCACCGGCAGAAGGTCTCTATTTAGAAAAGGTATATTTATCGCCAGAACAGCTCAAAATAGACTTTGGTGAAACAATTAATATTCATACGAAAAAATCGTCACAAATTTAATGAAATACATTGACATTAAGGCGTAAAACTTATAAGATAGTTAACGGTATTGTTTTATATCACCCCACGATAAGCCCCGGAAACTTATTGTGTTACAAAGATATATAAGCAGGAAAGAACAACAGTTAACGGAATAAATATCTCGCTCTAGGTTGTGCTGTCACAACCAGCTGAAAGACAAATAGGAAAGATTTATTCACTAGGAGGACAATATTATGCGTCAAACATTTATGGCAAATGAATCAAACATTGAGCGCAAATGGTATGTTGTTGATGCTGAAGGACAAACTTTAGGACGTTTAGCTTCAGAAGTCGCAGCTATCTTACGCGGTAAAAATAAAGTCACTTACACACCACACGTTGACAGTGGTGATTACGTTATCATCATTAACGCTTCAAAAATCGAATTTACTGGTAAAAAAGAAAGCGATAAAATTTACTACCGTCACTCAAATCACCCAGGTGGTTTAAAATCAATCACTGCTGGTGAATTAAGACGTACAAACCCAGAACGTTTATTAGAAAACGCAATTAAAGGGATGTTACCAAGTTCACGTTTAGGTGAAAAACAAGGTAAAAAATTATTCGTTTATGGTGGCGCTGAACATCCACACGCTGCACAACAACCAGAAAACTACGAGTTACGTGGTTAATTAGAAGGAGGAAATTACATTGGCACAAGTTGAATATAAAGGCACAGGCCGTCGTAAAAACTCAGTAGCACGTGTACGTTTAGTACCAGGTGAAGGTAACATCAAAGTGAACGATCGCGATGTACGCGACTACTTACCATTCGAATCATTAATCTTAGACTTAAACCAACCATTTGATGTAACAGAAACTAAAGGTAACTATGACGTTTTAGTTAATGTACACGGTGGCGGTTTCACTGGTCAAGCACAAGCGATCCGTCACGGTATTGCACGTGCATTATTAGAAGCAGATCCTGAATACAGAGGTTCTTTAAAACGTGCTGGATTACTTACTCGTGACCCACGTATGAAAGAACGTAAAAAACCAGGTCTTAAAAAAGCACGTCGTTCACCACAATTCTCAAAACGTTAATATCGTTGTTATATCAACATTTACAGCACTTCTCGAAAATACTCGAGAGGTGCTTTTTATATGATGGTTATATATTTTTAACGGTTGGTGAAATAGTCACTGACCGTTATTTTAATTTTTGATATTAAAAAAG
>NZ_PNRJ01000016.1:0-33639 GCF_011174885.1 Staphylococcus sp. 191
TGTAGACKACGGAGATGGTCCTCCCAGATTCCGACGGAATTTCACGTGCTCCGTCGTACTCAGGATCCACTCAAGAGGGTATTCGTTTTCGACTACAGGATTATTACCTTCTCTGATTAACCTTTCCAGGTTATTCGTCTAACAAATACTTTTGTAACTCCGTATAGAGTGTCCTACAACCCCAACAAGCAAGCTTGTTGGTTTGGGCTCTTCCCGTTTCGCTCGCCGCTACTCAGGGAATCGATTTTTCTTTCTCTTCCTCCGGGTACTAAGATGTTTCAGTTCTCCGGGTCTACCTTCTCACATACTATGAATTCATATGCGGATAACACGACATAACTCGTGCTGGGTTCCCCCATTCGGAAATCTCTGGATCAAAGCTTACTTACAGCTCCCCAAAGCATATCGTCGTTAGTAACGTCCTTCATCGGCTTCTAGTGCCAAGGCATCCACCGTGCGCCCTTAATAACTTAATCTTTTATGATTGAGCTTTCACTCAATACACCAGTTATTAATTATGTGAGTCGTCTGTCGACGACTAGCGATAATTTTGTTTCAAGCTTTCGCTTGTCACTCGGTTTTGCTTGGTAAAATCTATACTTACTTATCTAGTTTTCAATGTACAATCGTTGAATCCTCAAATGAATGAGCATTCAAAACTGAATACAATATGTCATGTTAATTCCGTCTATCACCTGTTGGTGATATTTCCGTATATTATCCTTAGAAAGGAGGTGATCCAGCCGCACCTTCCGATACGGCTACCTTGTTACGACTTCACCCCAATCATTTGTCCCACCTTCGACGGCTAGCTCCAAATGGTTACTCCACCGGCTTCGGGTGTTACAAACTCTCGTGGTGTGACGGGCGGTGTGTACAAGACCCGGGAACGTATTCACCGTAGCATGCTGATCTACGATTACTAGCGATTCCAGCTTCATGTAGTCGAGTTGCAGACTACAATCCGAACTGAGAACAACTTTATGGGATTTGCTTGACCTCGCGGTTTCGCTGCCCTTTGTATTGTCCATTGTAGCACGTGTGTAGCCCAAATCATAAGGGGCATGATGATTTGACGTCATCCCCACCTTCCTCCGGTTTGTCACCGGCAGTCAACTTAGAGTGCCCAACTTAATGATGGCAACTAAGCTCAAGGGTTGCGCTCGTTGCGGGACTTAACCCAACATCTCACGACACGAGCTGACGACAACCATGCACCACCTGTCACTTTGTCCTCCGAAGAGGAAAACTCTATCTCTAGAGCGGTCAAAGGATGTCAAGATTTGGTAAGGTTCTTCGCGTTGCTTCGAATTAAACCACATGCTCCACCGCTTGTGCGGGTCCCCGTCAATTCCTTTGAGTTTCAGTCTTGCGACCGTACTCCCCAGGCGGAGTGCTTAATGCGTTAGCTGCAGCACTAAGGGGCGGAAACCCCCTAACACTTAGCACTCATCGTTTACGGCGTGGACTACCAGGGTATCTAATCCTGTTTGATCCCCACGCTTTCGCACATCAGCGTCAGTTGCAGACCAGAAAGCCGCCTTCGCCACTGGTGTTCCTCCATATCTCTGCGCATTTCACCGCTACACATGGAATTCCACTTTCCTCTTCTGCACTCAAGTTTTCCAGTTTCCAATGACCCTCCACGGTTGAGCCGTGGGCTTTCACATCAGACTTAAAAAACCGCCTACGCGCGCTTTACGCCCAATAATTCCGGATAACGCTTGCCACCTACGTATTACCGCGGCTGCTGGCACGTAGTTAGCCGTGGCTTTCTGGTTAGGTACCGTCAAGACGTGCACAGTTACTTACACATTTGTTCTTCCCTAACAACAGAGCTTTACGATCCGAAGACCTTCATCACTCACGCGGCGTTGCTCCGTCAGGCTTTCGCCCATTGCGGAAGATTCCCTACTGCTGCCTCCCGTAGGAGTCTGGACCGTGTCTCAGTTCCAGTGTGGCCGATCACCCTCTCAGGTCGGCTACGTATCGTCGCCTTGGTAGGCCGTTACCCCACCAACTAGCTAATACGGCGCGGGTCCATCTATAAGTGACAGCAAGACCGTCTTTCACTGTTGAACCATGCGGTTCAACATGTTATCCGGCATTAGCCCCGGTTTCCCGGAGTTATTCCAGTCTTATAGGTAGGTTACCCACGTGTTACTCACCCGTCCGCCGCTAACTTCAAAGGAGCAAGCTCCTTGTCCGTTCGCTCGACTTGCATGTATTAGGCACGCCGCCAGCGTTCATCCTGAGCCAGGATCAAACTCTCCATAAAAGAAGTAAGCTTGATATAGCTCGTTGATTGTTTAAGTCAATCACTCTTCAAAGTACGTTAAAGTACTCAAATTATCGGAATTAACGTTGACATATTGTCATTCAGTTTTCAATGTTCATGTCATTTATTTTTTTGACTCGACAAGAATTAATTATACACAGGTTGCTTTCTAATGTCAACAACTTTTTTAATTAATTTTTTCGTTTTGTTGTTGCGACTTATTGTGCCGCTCAACAAGATATAACTATACAGGCTTTCAACCCTTTTAACAACAATAAAAATTACACTCTTTAATGCTTTTCGTTATTTTAAACGCATTATTCTCATTTTATTTTATTGTTCTATACAAAACGCTACGCAATCTACACTAAAAAATAAAGACAACAGGGTAGGAGACGACATCATATCTCAATATACAAAAGAAAAGCATTAGCAAATCATTGGATGAAACCTGTACTTCAATGCCATCTTTTCTAATGTACATATCATTCTCTTGATACGAGACGATACAACTAGGTTGCTCTCTCCCCCCTGTTATCTTCATTCATTATATGATCATTTGTTTCTTACTACATTTCTGTACGCCCAGAGATAGCTCTAGATAGCGTCACTTCATCTGCATATTCCAAATCGCCACCGACAGATAGCCCCTGCGCTAATCGTGTGACACGAATGCCTAGTGGCTTAACCAGTCTAGAAATATACATCGCTGTTGATTCACCTTCAAGATTAGGGTTCATTGCAAGAATCAACTCTTGAACTTGTTCATCTTTGAGACGATCAATAAGGCTTGGTATATTGATATCTTCAGGACCAATACCATCCATAGGAGAAATTGTGCCATGCAATACATGATACAAACCTTTATATTCTTTCATTTTCTCCATTGCAATCACATCTTTATCATCTTCGACTACGCATATTGTTGAACGATCGCGTTGTTTATCTTCACAAATATAACAAGGATCTTGTTCGGTAATATGGCCACAAACACTACAATAGGTAAGTTCTCGTTTGACATCCACTAAAGCTTTTGCGAATTGAACAACATCATCTTCTTTCATGTCAAGCACGTGAAAAGCCAGACGTTGAGCCGTCTTGGGACCAATGCCTGGCAATTTCATGAAACTATCGATGAGTTTCGATATCGGTTGAGGATAATGCATATTACATCATTCCTGGGATGTTAAGACCTTTAGTATGTTTTCCTAAACGCTCAGCTGTTAATTCATCCGCTTTGTTCATTGCTTCATTTGTTGCAGCTAATACTAAGTCTTGTAACATTTCTACATCTTCTGGATCTACGACTTCTTCATTGATAACAACATCAACGACTTCTTTATGACCAGATACGACAACTTTAACCATGCCGCCACCAGCTGTTCCTTCAACTTGCTCTTCTTTTAATTTTTCTTGCTCTTCAGCCATTTTCTTTTGCATTTTTTGCATTTGTTTCATCATTTGTTGCATATTTCCGCCACCGCGCATAAATGTATCCTCCTTATTATTAAAACCATCATCAATTAAATAATCTTATCAAAGACGAGATGGTCCATCTATATTCATTTTATTAAAACAACAGAATAATCAATACTCTATCGTTTTACAGTATATACATATTCACGTAATGATACGCGTCCAAGAGTGAGTTCTTCTTAGATTCGTTTACAATTATACATACCTTTCAAAGCCTTGTCATGTTTATTCATCTATAACATGGACTGTGTCTTCTCCGAACAAGTTCTTGGCCGCTTCAACAACACTTGCTTGTTTTTCCGGCTTTGCAGACTCCTGTTGGCCATTCGAATGACTTCGTTTACGATTAGTAATGTAATCACTCCGCACTTGCATCCATTTATCAGCAGGTACACCTACCACAGATACAGGCTTGTTTATAATATCTTTTACGACATTTTCAATACTTTGTTTCTTTTCTTCGTCTTTTTTCAAAATTTCACAGTGTATTTCTTCATCGAACTTTACTAAAACTTTATCTTCGCTAGCTGCTACAGGTTCCGAATTTTGTAACAAACTGACGAGTGATTTCTGATTACGATCTTTCGCATATTGAATAACATCAGCCCAACGCTCTTTAATTAAAGCAATGTCTTCTTTGTTTGCTTTATCTAGAACTTTAGCAATTTGTTCCACCGAATAGGTCGAACTTGAATTACGACGCTTTGTGGGCTGTGGCTTAGGTTGTGATGTTGGCATACCAATATTTTGAGATTTTAACGTTTGTAATTCAGATTCTAGTGCTTCCATCCGTCTTATCATCGCATCTTGCTGCTCTGTTGGCGCATGGTTAACAACGACTTCTCCTGTTGCTCCAGCCTCTTTAATCATTTCGGAAAGTTTAACTAACAATACTTCTAAATGTACATTTTGATTCACGCTAAATCGAATTGACACTAATGTATCATTAATGACATCAATCATTTTATATAAAACTTCTAAGTCAAATCCAGCCAAGGCATCTAACGTCATCGACTGATTTGTTGTTTTAGCCATAATCGTGTCTCTTACAAAATAAATCATGTCATTGATTAAACGATTAACCTCTTTACCTTCACTAACAAATTGATGATAACGTTCAAACGCATCATGAACATGACCTTGTACAACATCTTGAAAGAGTGCATTTAGATCGGATTCATCTAGACTCCCTGTAACATCCAAAGCATCCTTCAAAGTTAATCGCTCATCACCGAAAGCAATCGCTTGATCCATAATACTTAAAGCATCTCTCATACCGCCTTCTGATACTTTAGCGATAAACTCAAGAGCTTCCCCATCGTAATCAAGCGCCTGTTGTTCGGCAACGTATCTCAAACGGTCTACAATTCGATCTGAATGAATGGCTTTAAAATCAAAACGTTGCGCCCTCGAAATAATTGTAGGTGGAATTTTATGCGGTTCTGTTGTAGCCAAAATAAAGATTGCATGTGCAGGAGGCTCTTCCAATGTTTTCAACAGTGCATTGAACGCGCCTGTTGTCAGCATATGGACCTCGTCAATAATGTACACTTTATATTTTGATTCACTCGGTGCATATTTGACTTTGTCTCGAATATTACGAATTTCATCTACGCCATTATTACTCGCGGCATCAATTTCGATGACATCTGAATTAGAACCTTGTGTGATGCCTTTGCATGTCGCACATTCATTACAGGGTTCTCCATCTTCTCTCACTTCACAATTGATGGCTTTAGCAAAAATTTTTGCAATACTCGTTTTTCCTGTACCACGCGGACCACTAAAGATATAAGCGTGGGATTGTTTCCCTTTTGCAATTGCATTTTTTAAGGTTTTGGTCACATGTTCTTGCCCGACTACATCATCAAAACTTTGCGGACGAAACATACGGTATAATGCTTGATAATCCACTTTGGCACCTCCGAACTAACAATGACTTCATTATATCATGTTCAATCTCGTTTGTATGGCGCAAAGTTACTTCAAAAATTCTGATGGATAGATCACTGTTCCATTGGGTAAATCTGCTAAAGCATCCCACAAAAATTTCACATGTAGCTCAGTTTCACCCATTTGAGGCGGCAAATAGATATCATAATTTCCAGCAACTTCATAGCCTAATTTTTCATAGTAAGTCCCATCGCCTAAAACGAGAATCGTTGTATATTCTTCAGAAAGTGCACGTTCTTCCAAAGCTTGAACGAGGGCTTTCCCCAATCCTTTATTACGATATGCCTTTACAACTGCGAGCGGTGCGAGTGCAAGCGCAGTATAGGTCTTGTCTTCGTTTTGAATTTTGACCTCTGTACACATCGCATGTCCAATCAATGTGCCATCTTCTGTTTTGGCGATAACTTCCAACTCAAAATGATAGTTGGGTGACATACGTAAACGTTTCACCCATTCATGCTCACGATGCGTTGAATGCGGTACATCCTTAAAAGCTTCAGCAATCATTTCATAAGAGGGTTCATAGTCAGTTTCTGTTGGTGTACTAATAAATACGGACATCCGTTAACCTCCTTACATTATTCATATATAAAAAAAGAGCAACTCTTCAAAAGTTACTCACACATCTATTAATCGAAAATACAATTTTAAAAATAATAATGCCGTGCACCTTTGTGTAGAATACGCATCACAAACGTTACCAGAGTCGACAGCTAAATCTCGGCTACCCTACGGCACATATGAGAATCCACTTAATGCTGCTTCCGTCAGGACCTGACATGGTTCATGGGTTCATATTGCATAGGACCGAAATCTTCAAACACCTCGTGCTCTGGGCAGACTTCACAAATACATATCCGCGACAAAGGAATTCGACCTCGCATAAAGCGGATTTCGAGAATAGGGAACCGCTACCTCCCCGCTTAGCACGGCATATTTAATAATACTATACCTTTTAATAAAAATGCAAGCAGAGTATCTAGATTCATGTATCAAAATTGATTCATATATATTGATGCATTGTTACATGGGTGTTTGCCTTCTAAAAAACAACAGGCTTAAAAATATGTTTCACGTGACACGTTGTCTCTGCTCACTCATCAGTTAATGATTTAAAAACTTTTTACATATATTTAAAATCGTATTTGCTCCAGCAGTTTTAAAAGCCCATGCTATACAAGTTGTATATCTTTATAACGCAATCAAAGCGCAACCGCGCGTCATCCAAAAGATAATGGAAAATCTCTACTCATAAGCGCACCAATGATACGCCTCATTTTTAAATACAAAAAAGCCAAACATTCAACCGCATTGAGTGTTTGGCTTTTATATCTATTAGTCTTGGATTTTACTTATAATGGCGGAGGAAGAGGGATTCGAACCCCCGCGAGCCGTTAAGCCCCTGTCGGTTTTCAAGACCGATCCCTTCAGCCAGACTTGGGTATTCCTCCTAATTATATGGACCTTGCAGGACTCGAACCTGCGACCGAACGGTTATGAGCCGTTAGCTCTAACCAACTGAGCTAAAGGTCCTAATAATATTCAACTAAGATTAGTGGCGGCGGAGGGGATCGAACCCCCGACCTCACGGGTATGAACCGTACGCTCTAGCCAGCTGAGCTACGCCGCCGTATATAGTTGTTACAATATTGAAGTAAAATATGGTGGAGACTAGCGGGATCGAACCGCTGACCTCCTGCGTGCAAAGCAGGCGCTCTCCCAGCTGAGCTAAGCCCCCATAATAAATGATGTTAAATCGGGAAGACAGGATTTGAACCTGCGACCCCTTGGTCCCAAACCAAGTGCTCTACCAAGCTGAGCTACTTCCCGTATATTTAAAATGGCGCGCCCGATAGGAGTCGAACCCATAGCCTTTTGATCCGTAGTCAAACGCTCTATCCAGTTGAGCTACGGGCGCTAAATGATAATGGTGCCGAGGACCGGAATCGAACCGGTACGGTGATCTCTCACCGCAGGATTTTAAGTCCTGTGCGTCTGCCAGTTCCGCCACCCCGGCAAAATAATGGAGCAGAAGACGGGATTCGAACCCGCGACCCCGACCTTGGCAAGGTCGTATTCTACCGCTGAACTACTTCTGCTCGATAGTATTTGAATGATGAGCCATAGAGGATTCGAACCTCTGACCCTCTGATTAAAAGTCAGATGCTCTACCAACTGAGCTAATGGCTCATGAAATGGTGCCGGCCAGAGGACTTGAACCCCCAACCTACTGATTACAAGTCAGTTGCTCTACCAGTTGAGCTAGGCCGGCTACTCTATTTAATTAAATGGTGGAGAATGACGGGATCGAACCGCCGACCCTCTGCTTGTAAGGCAGATGCTCTCCCAGCTGAGCTAATTCTCCTGTTATGTAAAATAACCTGGCACCGTCCTACTCTCGCGGAACGTCAGTCCGACTACCATCAGCGCTAAAGAGCTTAACTTCTGTGTTCGGCATGGGAACAGGTGTGACCTCTTTGCCATTGTCACCAGACAATAATTTTTTATTAAGTAGCTCGTTTTGGCTACCTTATTATAATACAATTTTTGTAAATACTTTTCAATAGTTAATTTTACACTTTGTTTAAGTTTTTTACAAACAGTTTAAACAAGTTTGTCACTGAATTTGACGACTTTTATATATTAATCAATTCTCGCAATAAAGTCAACATTTTTTCGTAACTTTTTTATATTTTTTTCATCTCCAACTTTTATTGAGATAAAAGCCTTTGATATAGCCCTTTTAAAGCCATTTGCTTTGTATCGATAACCGCTTCAATGAAACATTCTAGCGCAGCCTATATCAAAAAACTTTCTGACTTAAAAAGGAGCAACACTATAAAAATAGAGTGAGGTAGAAGTCAAATTAACTTCCTTGCCTCACCCTTACCAATATTATTTCATATTAAAGATGCACTAAGCGTACACACTGATTAAAACGTCTAACCGCACTTCATTTATGCTGCTTCATTTTATTTTTGACGCATGTAAGGGAATAATAAAACGTCTCTAATCGATGGTGAGTTTGTCAATAACATCACAAGACGGTCGATACCGATACCTAATCCGCCTGTTGGTGGCATTCCGTATTCCAACGCTTCAATGAAATCTTCATCCATTTCATGTGCTTCATCGTTACCTTGTTCTTTTTCAACAAGTTGCGCTTCAAAACGCTCACGTTGATCGATTGGATCATTAAGCTCTGTGAAAGCATTCGCATGCTCACGACCTACAATGAAGAGCTCGAAACGGTCTGTGAATCTTGAATCTTCCGGATTTTTCTTCGCTAATGGCGAAATTTCAATTGGGTGACCATAAATAAACGTCGGTTGAATTAAAGTTTCTTCAACTTTTTGTTCGAAAAACTCATTAAGGATATGACCATACTTCATATTTTTATCAACTTCGATACCATGTTCTTGAGCAAGTTGATGTGCCTCTTCATCTGATTTCACTGCATAAAAGTCTACGCCAGTAGCTTCTTTTACAGCATCAACCATATGAAGACGACGCCATTTTGGCTCTAGCTCAATTGTGTAATCACCATATTGTACTGTTGTTGTTCCTAAAACTTTACGTGCAACATGAGCCACCAATTCTTCAGTTAAAGCCATAATGTCTTTATAGTCAGCGTAAGCTTCATATAATTCAATCATTGTAAACTCAGGGTTATGACGTGTAGATACACCTTCATTACGGAAAACGCGTCCAATTTCGTAAACTTTTTCCAATCCACCAACAATCAAGCGTTTAAGGTGTAATTCAATCGCTATACGCATATAGAGTGTCGCATCTAAAGCGTTATGATGTGTAACAAATGGACGTGCAGCAGCCCCACCCGCAATTTGATGCATCATTGGTGTTTCAACTTCTAAAAAGCCTTTATCATTTAGATAATTGCGCATTTCTTGAAGGATGCGGCTGCGATTAATAAACGTTTTCGTGCTCTCTCCATTTGTTATTAAGTCGAGGTAGCGTTGGCGATAACGTTGCTCTATGTCTTGTAAACCATGGTGTTTATCCGGTAACGGACGTAATGCTTTTGATAGAAGTTTGAATGACTTCGCTTTTACTGAAACTTCGCCTGTGTTTGTTTTGAACATCACACCTTCAATGCCGACAATATCTCCTAAATCTGCACTTTTCCAAAGATCAAATTGTTCATCTCCAACTTGGTCTTTACGCACATAGATTTGAATTTGTCCTGTTAAATCTTGAATATGTGCAAAACCGGCTTTACCTTTGCCTCGTTTTGTCATAATACGACCTGCAATTACGGTATGACTTTCTGATTCTTTTTCTACAAGTTCTTCTTTAGAATATTGATCCCATTGCGCTTTTAATGTTTTAGCATCTCCCGTACGATCAAACTTTTCACCAAACGGGTCAATTCCTAAGTCCCGTAACTCTTGTAATTTTTGACGGCGGACCTGCATTTGGTCATTCATTTCTTCTGTCATTCTTACCTCTCCTTTTCACTGCTTATACTTCTATTGTTTATTGTTTTCCAAGCATCTCATCACGGAATTGTATTCACACTTCCGCCTTTTGTGCTTCTATTTTGGTTTAAAGCTTTATACGCTTGACCATTTCCTATAATCCCTTTAAATGCTAAAAGTCAAGTTTTCGCAATCCATTACGCCAACTTTTCGCTTTTTAAATCCTCTCAACGATGTAAGCAGAATCATGCACGATCAATTTCCCATCGATATACGATTCATCGATGAATTCACCTGTTTCTCAATAATGATCGTTACGATGTCTTATCCAAAGATTCATTAATGTTTCAGGTTCAACCCTCATCAAGTATCGAAACAAGTTAACTTTTATATTTTACCACTGTTTCATCTTGTTGCACGATATTTTGAATCATTTGACCTGATCGTGGTTCAATGACGTTGGCTGCAATATCATTTAATGGAATCATCACAAATGCGCGTTCAGTCATACGTGGATGAGGCACAATCAAATCAGTCTCATCGATGACTTCATCTCCATATAATAAAATATCGATATCTATTGTGCGAGGTCCCCATCGTATTTTACGCACGCGATGTAATTCCGCCTCTGTATTTAAGGCAACTTTTAGCAACGCTTGGGCTGAAAGTTCCGTTTTAATATGCAAACATAAGTTTAAAAAATCAGGTTGCTCTGTATATCCTACTGGCTTCGTTTCATAAATAGGTGAAATCGCGATGATTTCGATGGCTTCATTTTCACGTAATAGGCGGATCGCTTCTTTTAATTGATTTTCACGGTCACCTATATTACTTCCTAATCCTAAATATGCATCAACCATGATGGCTCACCCTTACTATTTCCACACCAACGCCTTCATAATGACCTGGGATAGGTGGATTCTTTTTTGTAATTCTAACTTTTGTTTCCATTACACGATTATAGTGTGAATTTATACGTAATGCAATACGTTCCGCAAGATGTTCTAGCAAATTAGAAGGAGAACCTTCCATGATTGCTTTAACATCTTCATAGACTTCGCCGTAATGAACGGTGTCTTCTACTTGATCAGATTGTCCTGCTTCTTGCAAATCAACTTTCATTTCTATATCTACTGTGAAAATTTGTCCTATTTCGTTTTCCGCTGATAGTGCACCATGATAAGCATAAAAGTTTAAACCTTCTAAAAATATTTTATCTGTCATGTTCATATCCTTTCAATCCGTCCATCGCTTTAGCAAGTCGCGCATTCATCAAAACGTTGTGCACACGTACACCGTGAACCCCTTTCATAATACCATAAGCAGTTGTAGCGGCTGTACCTTCATCGCGTTCATCCACTTTATTATCATTGCCAAGCAGTAATTTAACAAAACGTTTACGACTTGTAGCCAGCAGTACTTTATATCCTGTAGCCACTAATTCATCTAAACGGGCCATAACTTCACGTTCTTCTTCTCTTGTTTTAGCAAATCCAATTCCTGGATCTAACCAAATTTTTGATTTTGGAATTCCTGCCAATACGGCTTTATTCGCTTGCTTTAATAGTGTTACAAGCATATCATCCATGACAGGAACATCACGTGTACCATCACCGTTATGCATTAAAATGATGCTCGCCTGATATTGCGCCACCACTTTAAACATGCGTTCATCGTAAATACCTGCCCATTGATCATTAATGATTGTTGCGCCTTCTTTCAAGGCCGCTTCAGCCACTTCGCTTCGAAAAGTATCAACAGAGATGTCTGCATCGATACCTTTCAGTGCACTGACTACAGGAATTACGCGTTTCATTTCCTCTTCTATGCTTACATTTTCATGGCCGGGTCGGGTCGAAACACCCCCTACATCAATGATATGCGCACCTTCTTGAACCATCTGTTTGGCATGTTCGACTGCTTTATCGACTTCGCTAAACTGACCACCATCAGAAAAAGAATCTGGTGTGACATTCAATATACCCATAATTTGAGTTTGCTGCATAGGAATCCTTCCTTTCTGTTTGAGATAGCTCATTGTACGAAAAATTCTTTTTTGAACAAATTTATTATAGCAAATTTTTCAAACAAACCCTCTTGATTCGTTCATAGCCACATTAATATCACGTTGATTATACTGCCTCGTCTCAACAAAGAAAACTAGAACGATGGTTTGACTTATCAAATATGCATGGCAGCACAGCGTCTCGTTTCCACATGCCACTTGTTAATCATAAAAAAAGAGATTGAAGCATCGTTATTGGACGCTTCAATCTCTTTTGCCAGCTTTTATTCAAAATTGTAAAGTGGTGTAGATAAGTAACGTTCACCATTACTTGGTAATACAGTCACAACTGTTTTACCCTTACCTAATTCTTTTGCTTTTTGAATCGCAGCATAAATGGCAGCACCTGAAGAAATACCACCTAGGATACCTTCTTCTTTAGCTACACGACGTGACGTTTCCATCGCCACTTCGTTACCCACTTTAATGACTTCATCGTATATATCTGTATTCAATGTACCTGGAATAAATCCTGCACCTAAACCTTGTAATTTATGTGGTCCTGGTTCTCCGCCACTAAGTACTGGAGAAGCTTCTGGCTCAATCGCAACAATTTGGATGTCTGGATATTTCTCTTTTAACACTTTACCAGCACCTGATAACGTACCGCCAGTTCCTACACCAGCTAAAAATGCATCAATTGTTTTACCTTCGAATTGTTCAACTAGCTCAGGTCCAGTTGTTAATTCATGTACTTTCGGATTGGCAGGGTTTTCGAATTGTTGTGGTTCGAAATAACCATGTTCTTCTTTAAGTTCTTTTGCTTTTTTAATTGCGCCTTTCATTGCTTCAGCGCCTGGTGTTAAGACTAATTCTGCACCGTATGCTTTTAATAAGTTACGTCGCTCATGACTCATTGTTTCTGGCATTGTAAATACTGCTTTATATCCTTTTGCCGCACATACGAATGCTAAACCAATTCCTGTGTTTCCTGAAGTAGGCTCGACAATTGTATCGCCTGGCTTAATTTTTCCTTCTTTTTCAGCTTGTTCAATCATCGCTAATGCAATACGGTCTTTTACAGAGCCGCCTGGATTTTGATATTCTAATTTCACATAAATATCAGCTGCATCTTCACCTGCTTGATGACGCAATTTTACAACAGGTGTTTGTCCAATAATTTCAGTTATATTCTCTACAGGTTTTCTGACCATAAGTTGATACCTCGCTTTATCAAAATTATATTTCGTTAAATACATAGTTTTCGAATCGGATATCTTTAGTTTACCACTATTTAGACCTTTGCAAAAGCACTAATATCAATTATTCCCTGAAATATGCATCTTTTCTTCGGAAAAACGAAAGCCCCTTCAACGATTAAAAATTTAAGAAGACATTTCAACTAATAATGCTTTAAGTTCTTCTTCGGTATAGTGATAACGTGTTCTACAAAAATGACATTCTGCTTCTGCACCATGATCTACGTTTATCATATTCTCAATTTCTGCTTCTCCTAAACCTTTAATTGCATTTAAAAATTTATCATGTCCACATTGACATTCAAAATCAACAGGAACTGTCTCTAAAAATGTCACATTATCTTCGCCAAGTATGGTTTGTAACATTTCTTCAGGTGTCAGTCCTTCGTCAATTAATTTTGAAACAGGCTTCATGCTATTAATAGCCACTTCTAAGCGATCAATCGTTTCTTCTTGAGCACCCGGCATCACTTGAATAATGAAACCGCCCGCCGCTTTAATAGAATTGTCTGGGTTTACAAGCACACCGACACCCACTGATGATGGGACTTGTTCACTGTTCGCAAAGTAATAAGTGAAATCTTCGCCAAGTTCTCCAGATACAATCGGACTACTACCTGTATAATAATCACGCATACCCACATCTTTAACTACGTTGATCGCACCGCTAGTCCCTACAGCACGACGAACATCGAGTTTGCCTTGTGGATTCAATGGAAAATGCGTTTGCGGTTGTGATACATAACCACGGACTTTACCTTTTGCATTAGCATCTGCAATAATTTTACCGATTGGGCCATCACCGTCAACAGTTACTGTTAATTTTTGTTCTCCCTTCAACATTGCCCCCATCATCACTGTTGCAGTCATTGTACGACCTAATGCAGCTGAAGCTGTTGGCCAAGTATAATGGCGTGTTTGTGCTTCTTGAATTGTATTTGTCGTATTAGCACTATACGCTCGAATTTCCCCGCCGAATGCTAATGCCTTTACTAAATAATCTTGTGTCATCTTTCTATACCACTCCTTCAATCCTTCTACAATGTTTTTAAAGCTTCTTTATACAAATATCATTTTTAACAGATTCAAAATCTTATCAACACTAAATTCGCTATTTTTAATAGCACTTAAGTTGATGTGCAACGACATTTCAGTCACATCTATATATCAATGTATTGTATACAATAACTACTGCGAATTATCATACGCGCATGTGGTTAGAGACACAACTAAAATGACTCAAAACACATCTGTATCACTTTTCACTATCATTAGTACACGATACTTCATAAGCAAAACGGACTTTTCTAAAAAGTTTTCACTTTAAAGAAAAGTCCATTCTATCTTTTATTGACGTGGCTCATTATCGCCTGGACGATCGATTTTAGGTTCTTGTTCGTAACCTGTTGTATCTTTGTCCTCGTCTTCTTGATGAGAAGATTGATCCTTTTGATCGTTATCTTGCTTCTCTTCATTTGATGATTCGTCATGGCTGCGTTCACTTGGGTGTTGTGTTAGCGACTGTTGTTCACGGCGAATATCATCGTAAGACTTGCCATATTTACCTTCGTCAAAATCTTTATTTTCTGAGTGATTGATCACTTGTGCGTCATCATAATTCACTACAGGTAAATGTCCTTCATGGAACAATGATTGAATTTGTTCAGCAACCAATGTTTCTTCAGTTAATAATGTTTTAGCAATAAGTTTAAGTTGAGATTCATGTTCTAAAAGAATTTGCTTACAACGTTCATATTGTTCTTTAATGATACGTTGAACTTCTTTATCAATCTCAAATGCAATTTGTCCTGAATATTCAGGTTCACCAGACATATCTTTACCTAAGAACACTTGTCCACCGCCGTGCTTAAATTGTAGCGGTCCAAGTTTTTTACTCATACCATACTGTGTTACCATTTCACGTGCGATTTGTGTTGCACGTTCAAAGTCATTAGATGCACCTGTAGAAACTTCGTTAAAGATAATGTCTTCAGCGACACGTCCACCTAACAGGCCACAAATTTTATCTAATAACTCTGGTTCAGTCATTAAGAAACGGTCTTGTTTTGGTAACATCATCGCATAACCGCCGGCTTGACCACGCGGAACGATTGTAACTTTGTGTACAATTTCCGCTTCGTCTAATACCATACCGATAATCGTATGCCCGGCTTCGTGATGGGCTACAATATTTCTTTCTTTATCAGAAATTACACGAGATTTTTTAGCAGGACCTGCAATAACACGGTCTGTTGCTTCTTCGATGTCACGCATATCGATTTTCTTTTTGCCGCTTCGTGCAGCAATAAGCGATGCTTCGTTTAATAGGTTTTCTAAGTCAGCACCAGAAAAACCTGGTGTACGTTGCGCAATCGCTTTAAGATCTACTGTTTCATCAAGTGGTTTGTTTTTAGCGTGAACATGTAATATCGCTTCACGACCTGTCACATCAGGACGACCCACTTGTATTTGACGGTCAAATCGACCTGGACGTAATAATGCCGGGTCTAAAATGTCTGGTCGGTTCGTTGCAGCAATCATAATGATGCCTTCATTTTCACCAAAACCATCCATTTCAACAAGTAATTGGTTTAATGTTTGTTCACGTTCATCGTGTCCACCACCGACACCCGCACCACGTTGGCGACCGACTGCGTCAATTTCATCTATAAAAATGATACACGGCGCATTTTTCTTCGCATTTTCGAATAGATCACGTACACGGCTTGCACCGACACCGACAAACATTTCAACAAAGTCCGAACCACTAATCGAGAAGAACGGCACACCTGCTTCGCCAGCGACAGCACGCGCAAGTAATGTTTTACCTGTACCCGGTGGTCCTACTAATAAGACCCCTTTAGGGATACGTGAACCCATTTGTTTAAATTTCTTATTATCTTTTAAGAAATCTACAATTTCGATGAGCTCTTGTTTTTCTTCATCTGCACCTGCAACGTCTGAGAAGCGTACTCTTCCTTTTTGGCTATCATACATTTTGGCTTTGGATTTACCAAAGTTCATCATGCGGCCACCACCACCGCCGCCTTGTGCTTGACTAAGGAAGAAGATAAAGAGCAAGGCAATGACTAAGACTGGAATTAATGTAGAAATGATGCTTACAAATACACTCTGTCCTTCTTCTTCTTTAACTGTAAAATCTAATCCTTTTTGTTCTTTAGCTGTTTCAGTGATTTTGTCCAATTCTTTATCATTATTGAACAGAATTGTCGATGCATAATCGTCATTGTTCTTTAACTTACCACTTACTTTATATACGTTATGCTCAGGTTGAATTTCTAATGTTTTCAATTCACCTTTATCTAATTTTTGTATAAATTGGTTATAAGTTAATTCTTTAGGTACATTTCCGTTACCATTAATCCACGAAAACAACCCAAAAATAACAACGCCGATAATTGCTACAAACAGCACATTACGAAAAGCTTTCTGCATGCGTCGTTTCCTCCTACTTCAAATATAAAACTAATAAAAATTTTACCATAATTGATTGACAAATGGCTAGTAATTGACTTTCATCAACTGACACACCATATGATTTTTAAAATTATTTATTTTGCATAAACTTCTTGTTTAAGCGTACCAATATAAGGTAAATTACGATATTTTTCTTGATAATCTAAGCCGTAACCTACGACAAATTCATCAGGAATTTTTTTACCAACATATTTGGCTTCAATCTCTGCTTTTCGACGATTAGGCTTATCTAATAATGTCACGATTTCTAATGATTTAACTCGACGAGAAGCTAATAATTCTGTAATTGATTTCAAGGTCGTACCTGTTTCAAGGATGTCTTCGATGATTAAAACATCTTTATTTTCAATAGATGAACCTAAATCTTTAAGTATTTGAACTTCGCCTGTAGATTCTGTACCGCCATGATAACTCGAAACATCCATAAAGTCTATTGCGAGGGGCACGTCAATGCGTTTAATCAAATCTGTCATAAATAAAACAGATCCCTTTAAGATACCGACACAAAATAAATCTTTACCTTTATAATCTTCCGTAATTTTACGGCCAAGTGTTTCACATATTGCTTGAATATCATCTTCAGTCAGCAATATTTCTTTCAAATCATTTTTCATCTTTGTCATCTCCCAGAAATTGTATCTTTATAAATTTTTCATACTGCTTGCGAACATACAACGTACCCACTGCTAAAATATCACCATTTAATGTTTCAACAATTGGCATTTGTTCCCTTAATTGCGTAGGCACCTTTGCATCAATCATTAAACGCGATACTTTTTTATGATGCTTTGAATCTAAGGTCACATAATCACCTTCATGACGCGAACGAATCGTGATACTTTCCATGTTCATCTCATGAAAGTCCTCTATTTTGATGCGATAGAAACCAAAATGGTAAGTTCCCTCTTGGTCGACTTGCAATGGTTGCGAATCTGCACTGTACAGCCCCGGTTTCATTATCATTAATTGATCGTACACAACATCTGCGTGCCATTGATGCGTATGCATTAATGGCGTTTGTGCAACGTCACTTTCTAGTTTATCAAACCAATCAAAGTATGCTTTTTCACTAATAGTGACGATGTCATCAAATTCTTGTAACAATTGATCCAAGATTAACATTTTAACATGTGCCGCGCACAGATTAAATGTTTTTCTAGGCAAAACAACACCCTTATCTTGTTTTGTTACATGATTTTCAATAAACGATTGTGCTTCGTTTCTCATTAACAGTTGCGCTTCATCATGAAATGATTTTAACTTTAATAAATGCTGCGTTTGTAGCTGCGGGCTTTCTTGAATTGAAGGCAACAAACGATGTCGAATCATATTACGTATGTAATTTTCAGTTGCATTGGATTCGTCTTCAAAGTAAGGGACATTATATGTTTGTTGATATGAACGGATTTGTGCTTTAGTTGTTTCAAGCAGAGGTTTTAGTAGACGATAGTCATTTCTTCGTTCGCTATCTGCCATGCCTAATGGGCTCCGTGTGCTTCTGCCGGTAAAAATTCTGTAAAATATAGTTTCAACTTGGTCATCTTGATGATGCGCAGTTAATAAACAGTCCGCGCTCAACGCATTCATCATATCATCAAACCATTGATAACGCATTTCTCTTGCATCATTTTGAATACTTCTACCTTCTGAAACTGCTTGTGATAAATCCAATTGTTTAATATAAAGAGGGACGTTATGCATATCGCAATAATATTTAATGAACAGCGCTTCTTGATGAGATGCCTCTCGCAACCCATGATGGACATGCAAACAAGTCAATTGTCTATATGTCGACGCATATTGATGCAATAATTGATGTAACAACACCATACTATCGATTCCAGTTGATACTGCAAGTACGAGGTGATCTGTCGCTTTCCAATTTTGTTGCATAGTTCAAAACACTCCTACATTAAAATAGAGGCTGAGATTCAAAGTTACCCTTCGTTTCTCAACCTCTAAGTCATTATCAATGCTTAACGACGTGAGCCTCTGCCACCACGTCTTGATTCCGTTTGACGCTTAATAGAAGTAAGTTTATCTTCACTATCTTTTAAAAAGTTAGATAGCTTTTTCTCAAAGTCTTCCGGTTTTTGCGCCGGTCTTTGTTTACGTGGGCGATCTTTTGCTTTTTTAATCGATAAGCTTATTTTACCGTCTTCTGCTATAGACAGCACTTTCACTTCTACTTCATCACCAACTGACAAATGGTCTTCAACATTTTCTACATAGTTGTCTGCTACTTCACTAATATGAACTAACCCACTTTTACCTTCAGGCAACTCCACAAATGCACCAAATTTTTTGATACCAGTGACTTTACCTTTTACCTTACTTCCTACTTCGATTGACATTGTTTTAATGCATCCTCCCGATTTTGTTCGATATTTAGTTCTATTATACTTTTGTTTATCTATTTTCACAATGACTATTTGAATATCGACATTTTTCTTTACGAATTTTACATATTATGCAATTTAATTATAAACTGCTTTTACTCTTTTACTCTTTTTTCGATTGTTTCTCTTGCTTGTCTTTGTCGTTAGGCAACTTAAAGATGATCTCGCCGTCATTACTTAAATAATATTCATCTCGCGCAATTTTTTCGACATACGCCTCATCATTTAAATTATTGAGTTGTTCTTTAAGTTCAATCTCTTTATCTTGTAACTTTTGATATTTCTCCTCTTTGGCTTGACGTTCAACAGAGGCATCATGGTTCCCTTTAATTTGAAACGCAACCATGATTAAAAGCAGGATAATAATGACTAAAAGTACGCCTCCAAAAACAGCAATACGCTTTTTCACTACTTTTTTACGGCGTTCATGTCGTTTTTTCTTTGCGTTTTTTTTAGAAGTATATTGATTGCCGATATTTTGAACTTTTTGATTCATGCGGCGTCACCTTTCTTTGTTTACCCTTTACTGAATGCGTTCTTCTTTGACCAATTCAAACATACCTTTTGCATTCTCTTTTGTGGCATGTTCACTCAACCCTGTTACTTTAACTGTCACAACTTTTTGTCCAAATTGAATCACGAGCATGTCGTCTAATTTAACATCTGTGCCTGCTTTTGCCGTTGTCCCATTTACAGCGACACGACCTTGATCGCACAATTCTTTAGCCAGTGTACGTCTCTTAATAAGACGTGATACTTTTAAATATTTGTCTAGTCTCAATGTGACCCTCCTCGTTCTTCTAAATAGGCTGTTAACTCTTCTTCTGAAAAATCTCTATTTTTGACTTCATCATACAATTTTAGAAAATGCGTCGCAAATACTTTCTCGAATTTTACACGTGGCGTTTTACCTTCAGCTACTTTTTGCTTTTGCCAAATGGCTTTAACATCATCTACATCTTGAGCTTGATCATTTTCAAAAATATGTGGATGACGTCGAATCATTTTTTCAGTCAAGCTTTCTACAACTTCACGTGTATCCATATAACCTTCTTTGCGACCTATATTGGCGTGTAACAATACTTGTAATAAAATGTCACCTAATTCTTCAATCATATGCCAATCATCTTCGTTATCTATGGTCTCAAATAGCTCGAATGTCTCTTCAAGCAAGTAGCGTTTAAGCGTTTGATGCGTTTGTACTTTATCCCATAGACAGCCAGTTTCGTCGTCCACAAGTCGTGCAATGACTCGATCAGCATAATTAAAATCTTGGTATAACACTTTTTCGTCATTCGCTTTAGGTATAAATACGCTCGTTAAATTAGTATATTCTATCTCATGATCCAGCTCATATATTGGACAGCGTGTAACTTGAGCGCCAGATTGACGCGCACCATCAACGACCATGACCTCAAAATCATCTGGATAGCGTTCCATAAGCAATAGTTTCAAATGACCCGCCATCATTGCACTGTAGACTTGCGTGATGATAGTTGCTGTTCGAGGGTTCAACATGTCTGCATTTAAACTTGTCGCATCTAACAACGTAAAACCGTCATTAGGATCCGTTTGAACCGCTTCAAATATATCATCTATAAAACTCCGCCCACCTAAAACTTGAATCTCAACATCATTTTCATGTGCACGTTCAATTAGCAATTGTGTCGTCGTTTCTGCTACGCGTGGATGTCCCGGCACAGCGTAAACAATATCGGACTGTTGTGCACGTTGTAAAAGTTCATCCACAATCGCTTGATATACAGGTTCAAAAGAATCATATTGCTCATAAATGTGATCAAAACTTTCAAATTCGATTTCTTTCAGTTGCTGAACCACTGGATGATGCTGAGTACGAACATAAATTTTAGGCTGTTGCTGAATTAATCTGTAAATGCTGACAGGCAATTCATCTAAGCCGTAATTACCCAGTCCTATAATTGTAAGTTGATGTGTCATGATTCTCTTCCTTTCTTCCATTCAATCATTTTATCACCAAATGGTAAATGTACCCATTCATCGCTACTTAAAATATTAAGATATAACAGCATTAAAATCACACTGCCAACGCCTACACTAGTCAAAATAAGCAATTCGAGCAATCCGCCTAAGCGTGTAGATGTAGGAATGAGATATTGACACAATTGTACACTAGCTGTCATTACCAATAAAGCCAAAGCCAAGTTGAAATAAAACTTTCTTAACGCATTTAAACGGTATTGTTTGACTACATATACATGTAAATAGAATACAAAAATGATTAAAGATGCGACCGTTGCAATACTTGCTCCGATAATACCCACAAGTGGAATTGTGATTAAATTAAATATTAATTTTGTAGTAATGCCCATTAGAAAACCTATCAAAATGATGCGAAACTGCTCTTGTACTTCTAATAAGGCGATATACATCATAATTAATGAAACCCAAATAACAGTCAACATGTATATAGATAGTGTTAACGTTAAGTCTTGACTTGCAAAAAAGACGTGATTGAGTACAGGAAGAAGATTGATGAGCCCAATGCCACAGGCACTACTTATCACAATAGTAATTTTAAGCGACGCATTCGCATAACTGTGCATTTGTTGCAATTGACCTCTTTTTTTCGTTTCTGTTAATAGCGGAATCAAGACAAAGCAAAATGTCGTTGTGACAATCAAGCCCATTTGAATAAATGAGGCACCTCTATCATAAATACCTTTTTCAGTAATCGCCTCTTTAAAGGGCAAACCCGAGCCATAACGCAACATGTTCACGATGGTAAAACTATCTACCACTTGCCATAAAATGACGATTAAATGACTGATTGCAAAAATAATGGTTGCAACAATAAATTTACGCCATGGCAATGATGGCATTTCGTTATTACTATGTGGCACATCATGCTTGCGCCAAAGAAAGATCGTTGCGCCCAAAAAGCCAAAAGCAGAAGCGATAATGGCCCAAGTTCCTGCTTGATAAATTGATAACTCTTGTTTGACGAATAGCAGGATAACAACACCAATGATTCCCACCCGAATACTTTGTTCTAAAACTTGTGAGTATGCCGGCATGTGCATATCTCGTTTTGCTTGAAAATGGCCACGCAATAAACCTAAGGCTCCTATGGCGATAAAACTCAAGCTTGCTGCATGAATCATCGGTGTCAAATGAACGTCACCCATCAAGCTTGCAATACTTTTTGCACCTATAAACAGCACAATAAATATAAGGAATCCTATTGCTGTCAATGACCATAATAATCGTTTTAAAACCGATTGCGTCTCATGTGTATCCCCAACGAGCTGGGTATATGCGCTTGGTAACGCATTGCTAGATAACACAACACCCAATGCGACTATCGGATAAATTTGTTGATACGCATATAATCCTTCATCACCGAGTATATTTTGATAAGGCACACGATAAAGAGCGCTTAATACCTTAACGATGATAAGTGCAAGCGTTAAAACGACGACGCCATTGAACGCTGTTTTAGACTTCATCTGGTATTCTCAAACTTTCTTCGAGTGTCTTAGACAAAAACTTCAATGACTCTAACCATTGATTACTTTTTGTCAGCGTCACTTTCATGCAACCTTCTTGTACACCGACTTTCATGCTTCGTCCTAACGCAATTGTATTTTTAAACAACGCTTCACCATCAATATCGTTTGTGCCTTTTTGTGTTAATAAAATTTCAATGGTTTTTCCGGTATCTTTTACCGTTTGCACACCTACGTGCAGTAAGTGAACTTTAATTTCAACGGAATCGAGCAATTGTTCAACTTCACTCGGATAATCGTTGAAGCGATCTAACAATTCATCTTTAATATCCATGAGTTGTTCTATCGTTTCAGTCGCACGTAATTTTTTATAAATTTCTATTTTAGCTTGCTCATTACGAATATATTCGGCAGGCAAATAAGCGTCTAAACGTAAGTTCATCTCAATTTCAGGCGCTACTGTTTCTTCTTTGATACCTCGTTTTTCATTCACCGCTTCTTCTAACATTTGTGAATAAAGATCAAAACCGACAGAATCAATAAATCCATGTTGTTGCTTACCTAATAAGTTTCCAGCACCTCGTATGTTTAAATCACGCATCGCAATTTTAAAGCCACTGCCTAGCTCTGTGAACTCTTTTATAGCTTGTAATCTGTCCTCAGCCGTTTCATTCAACACTTTATTTATCGCATGGAGGAAGTAGGCATAGCCAATTCGACTCGAACGACCCACGCGACCACGTAATTGATACAATTGACTTAAACCAAAACGGTCAGCATCTTCAATAATCAATGTGTTGGCATTAGGGACATCTACGCCGGTTTCAATAATCGTGGTCGTAACTAAAATATCATATTCACCATTAATAAAATCGAGCATTGTCTCTTCTAAATCACGTTCAGGTAACTGTCCGTGTGCCACACCAATAGATGCATCTGGCATTAACATTTGTAATTGCTCACGTTTTTCATAAATAGATTGGACACGGTTATACAAATAGAACACTTGGCCCCCACGCGATAACTCTCGCTCGAGTGCTTCTTTAATAAAGTTCGTATTTTGCTCTAATACATAAGTTTGAACTGGAAAACGATTTTCCGGCGGTGTCTCTATTACAGATAAATCACGCACACCTAACATACTCATGTGCAATGTTCTTGGTATAGGGGTCGCTGTTAAAGTTAATACGTCGACATTCGCTTTCAATGTCTTGATTTTTTCCTTATGACGTACACCAAAACGTTGTTCTTCATCGACAATCAACAATCCTAAATTTTTGTATTCCACAGCTTTTCCTAAAAGTTTATGCGTGCCTACTACAATATCAACAAAACCGGACTTTAAGCCTTCTTTTGTTTCACGAATTTCTTTAGGTGTTCTAAAACGGCTCATTAAGTGAATTTCGACTGGAAAATCTCGCATACGTTCGATTAATGTCTCATAATGTTGTTGCGCGAGTATAGTGGTTGGCACTAAAAATGCAACTTGCTTACCTGACATGACCGCTTTAAACGCTGCGCGCACGGCGACCTCAGTTTTACCATAGCCGACATCTCCACAGAGAAGTCGATCCATAGGGCGCTGACTTTCCATATCTTCTTTAATCTCTAAAATCGATTTCGCTTGGTCATCCGTTAAATCATATGGGAAGTCCATTTCAAAAGCATGTTGTTCATCTGTATCCGGCCCAAAAGCATACCCTACAGATTGCTCACGCTCTTTATATAAGGCAATTAATTCGTCGGCAATATCTTCAACACTACTTTGAACTTTAGCTTTCGTTTTCTTCCATTCACTACCGCCTAATTTATATAGTTTCGGCGTTTTATCTTCAGAACCAACATATTTTTGCACTTGTTCCATTTGATCAACAGGTACGTACAGTTGATCTGTGCCTTGGTACTGTATCTTAATATAGTCACGGTGGACTTCTCCAACTTCTAACGTTTCAACACCTAAGTAACGTCCTACACCGTGATGAACATGGACAACATAATCGCCAACGTTCAATTCTTGATATGACTTGATTTTTTCAGCATTACTCATCGTTTTACGACGTTTTTTAGACGTCTTTTTTTGCTTCGATTTAAATAATTCTCTTTCAGTCACGACTACCATGGACATGTAAGGCAATTCAAAGCCTTCGGATAGACTGCCTTGAATAATCGCAGCATGACCGGGCTCCATAGCATCATCTTCAGGTTCGAGTAGTGTAGGCACATGCATTTCACTCAACATTGCATGAATTCTTTCTTTTTTTGTTTCTGTTTCGACCATGACCACCATACGGTCACCTTGTTTCATGTAGCGTTGAAATTCTGAAGCCATGATATCGTATTGGCCATAAAATTGTTGTACAGGCTTACATGAGAACTTGACGATATGGTCTAATTTCATAGGCATTGAGGCAGTAAACAGTGTAAAGAAAGTAATTTTAAATTGACGGAGCATGCGATTAAAAGTGTCATCTTCCATAAAGCGTTGACCTATAAAGCCTTTACCACTTTCGATTAAATTTTGAAGAAATGCTTCTGTCTCAGTAGTCAACGTTTCTTCCGTTTCTCTCACACGATTATACTCATCTACTAAAACAATCGCGTTGTCTTTGAAATAATCTAAGATGGTTGTCGGTGTTTCATACATCCAAGCGATAAGACGACGTAATATTTGTGGATCAAAATGCGTATCTTCTAAAAGATTAAAACTCTCATACGTATCTTTTAAATCTTGACGCACAGACTTCTCTATTTTAGGGCGTGTCGTTTCATAAGCTTGTTTTAAGCCTTCCATCATTCTTTGACGAACCGCATCCGTCATAATATAATCATGCGCTGTCGTGATCTCTGCTATTTCCACATTTTCAGAAGAGCGTTGAGATTCGACATCAAATTGACGGATTGAATCCACCTCTGTATCAAATAATTCGATACGCAACGGTTCACCTAGCAATGGATAAATATCAATAATACCACCGCGTACTGAAAATTCTCCAATATTTGAAACGACTGTTTCACGGCGATAGCCCATGTTTACAAGTTTATCTAGAAATAGATCAACATCAATATCGTCACCAACTTTCAATGAGAGTTGATGTTCTTGCCATAGTGCTTTTGGCGTTAATAACTTTTTCAGACCATTTAAAGGAACAATGTAAAGTCCGCGACGTTCATTCGCAAGTGCCGTAAGTGTTCGAACACGCTCACTCATTAAATCTGGACTTTGCGTAGAAAATTCTTCAATCATAATATCTTGCACGGGATATTTATAAATTTCGTCATCTGGTACAGATTGAAGGAGATCCGCTTCTAATTTATCCGCTTGATATAAATTATTTGTCACTAATAAAACTTGGCGATGGTCTGATTGGTAAAGTTCAGCTATGATAGACGCTTTTACTGCAGGCGTTAATCCTGTGACTAATAAATTGGCATGTCCAACTTGCTCGGACAAATCTTTAAATCTTGTATCTCTATTTATAATTTCATTAATGATTGATTTCACTTGGCCTCACCATTATATTGATTCATTACATTTTCGAATTTTTCATCGCTAATAAATGCTTCCACAGCATCTGCAACATGCGCAATAACAGGATCCATCACTTGCATTTCAGCGTTTGAAAACTTTTGCAACACGTAATCGCGAATCGGCGTTCTGCCTGAAGGTCGTCCAATTCCTATACGGATACGTTTAAAGTCACTTGTTCCGAGCATCTGAATGATTGATCTCATCCCATTATGGCCCCCAGCACTTCCTTTTTGTCTTAAACGTACTTTACCTTGTGCTAAATCTAAATCATCATATAACACTAATAATTCGTCGATTTGAACGTCATAATAATCCATCAATGGGGCTACGGCTTCTCCAGATAAATTCATTAATGTTAAAGGTTCGATCAGCATTACTTTTTGACCGTTAATTCGTTCAATTGTATAAGCACCACGAAATTTTTGCTTATCGAGTTGGATTTGATGTCGCTCGAGTAAGTGGTCGATGACTTCGAAACCTATATTATGTCTTGTGTGCTCATATTTTTTTCCTATATTACCTAAACCAACGATACACTTCATCATTTACCTCCAAATTGATCTTGATGCGCTTCATTTGAATAAACGCCCCTTCTTCATTATTTCTATATATTAACATATTTAAGAATACACTTGCTAAATTGCGATATATACGGTCGCACGATCTATTTGAATGCGAGACTACAAAAGTTAGAATCACTGAATATTATGAATTTTACTTTTAAAGATTTAAATCCTATAAAAAATAACTTAATGTGATTATATTATTATTTTTACATTTTAACACAAAATCACCACAACGCCACTTTTATACTAAAAGCATCCACCACATCTTTTTCACTTTTCTCTCGTATCATCGTATGCAACAAATTCTGCATTTTGTTTTACCCATTATAAAAAGAGCTGAAAACTATAACAGTTTCAGCTCTTTTTATAATACGACTAAGTTGATAGATATTAGTCTTCTTTTTCTTCTTCTTCAGAAGATTCACCAACAACTTCTGGTTCTTCTGTTGTAGATTCGCCTTCCATTGCTTCGATTTCTTCTTCAGTTGGTTCTTCAGTTGGTGCAACAACTGATACAAGTGCTTCTTCTTCATCGTTTTCGATAGTGAAGTCACCAGAAATTTTAACATCTGCTACTGATAAAGTATCATTGATGTTTAATTCGCTAATGTCTACTTCAATGTATTCAGGAATGTTGTCTGGTGTTGCAGTAATTTCTAAGTTGAATAATGGTTGTTCCACTACGCCGCCTTCTTTAGCTCCTGGCGCTTCACCAATTAAGTGTACAGGTACTTCTACTGTACGTGCTTCAGTCATATTGATTGCTAAGAAGTCAATATGTGTAATTTGGTTTTTAAGTGGATCAAATTGATAATCTGAAACCATTACTTTGATTTGTTTTGAACCTACACCAAGTTCAATAACACCGTTACGTCCTACTTCACGAATCAATTTGATAAATTCAATTTCATCAACTTTAACTGAAACGTTTTTAGTACCGTAACCATATACAACTGCAGGTACTTTCCCTGCTTCACGGATTTTACGTAAATCACCGCGTGTTTGTTTACCTTGACGAATAACAGACTTTAATGAAGCCATATTCATTTTCCACCTTTCATTGCACACATCTGTGCAGCACTTGCCCATCAACTTTTATTGCTTGCAAGTGTGTATTTGTCCGTATGGGCACGAACAGAAATATTTTACACAAAATTTGCAGTTTCGTCAATGCTTTAGTCAAATAATACGCTGACTGATTCACGTTCATACACACGTACGATGGCTTGTGCAAGTAATTCAGCAACAGATAATTCTGTAATATTATTTGGTTTTTGCTCCTCTTTAAGCTGAATTGAATTTGTCACCACTAATTCTTTAATCGATGAGTTCTCGATACGCTCTTTCGCAGGACCTGACAATACTGGATGTGTACAACAAGCATACACTTCTGTTGCACCTTTATCTCTCAATGCTTGAGCAGCAAGTGTGATTGTACCTGCTGTGTCAATAATGTCATCAATGATAATCGCTGTACGCCCTTCGATCTCACCTACGATGTTCATAACTTCAGCTACATTCGGTTTTGGACGACGTTTATCAATAATAGCAATTGGTGTTTTAAGGAAGTCTGCAAGTTTACGTGCGCGTGTTACACCTCCGTGGTCCGGTGAAACAACAACACAATTTTCTGGATTAATTTCTTTATTATTCAAGAAATATTCTGCCAAAATCGGAACGCCCATTAAGTGGTCAATAGGAATATCAAAAAAGCCTTGAATTTGAGGTGCATGTAAGTCCAATGCAATCATTCGATCTGCACCAGCAGTTTCAAATAAATCCGCAACTAATTTCGCAGTAATTGGCTCACGACTACGCGCTTTACGGTCTTGGCGCGCATAGCCATAATAAGGGACAACAATTGAAATATTTGCTGCAGAAGCACGCTTACATGCGTCAATCATAATAAGCAGCTCCATTAAATGTACATTGACTGGATTTGATGTAGGTTGAATAATGAAAACATCACAACCTCGAATACTTTCTTCAATATTAATTTGGATTTCACCATCACTAAAACGTTTGACCGTACATTTACCTAATTCAACACCTACATGATCTGCAACTTCTTTTGCAAGTGGTTCATTACCTTTCAGTGAGAAAATTTTCAAAGACGAATTTTTATACTCGGTGTTTAACATTATTATGAATCCTCCAATTTTATTATAGTCATTTCAATTGATTACAACATACTTGTTTCTATTTCTTGCTTAATTCATTACATTTATTTATTCATATATCCCTTTTTTGTCACCTGTCTTGAACGTGCGAGTGCGAGACTCTCGTTCGGTACATCATCAGTGATTGTTGAGCCTGCAGCGATTAATGAACCATCGCCAACAGTCACAGGTGCAATAAGATTTGTGTTACAACCGATGAATGCGTCTTTACCAATTATTGTTTTAAATTTGTTGGCACCATCATAGTTAACTGTAATTGAACCACAGCCCACGTTCGTGCGTGCGCCAATTTCTGCGTCTCCTATGTAACTTAAGTGCGATACTTTAGCACCGTCATCAAGACGAGCTTTTTTAATTTCAACAAAATTACCCACTTTTGTTTCTTTGCCAAGTTCTGAACCTGGTCTTAATTGTGCAAATGGACCTACTTTTGATTTTTCGCCAACAATAGCGTCTGAGATGACAGATTGTTTAATCGTCACGCCCTCATGGATTTGGCTGTTGTGTATTTCTGAATATTGTCCAATTGTGACATCTCTACCAATACGTGTGTTGCCAGATAACTTAACACCCGGCTCTATCACTGTATCTTCGCCAATTTCAACTTCTGCACCAATGTAGGTTGTGTCTGGATCAATCAATGTCACACCATTGCGCATGTGATATTCATTACGTCGTTGACGGTAAGCTTTTTCTGCTCGACTTAGTGCCACACGGTCATTGACACCCATAATTTCGTCGAAGTCATCTGTACGGTAGACTGCAACTTTACCTTCGTTCTGAAGCACTAAACTTAAAACTTGAGGTAAATAATATTCGCCTTGTGCATTATGATTATCAACTTGCTCTAACAACTGAAACAATGTTTGATTATTAAATGCGAAAATTCCAGAACTAATTTCTTGAATCTTTTTTTGTTGTGCGTCAGCATCTTTTTCTTCGACGATTTCAGTCAGTTGGCCTGTTTCATCTCGAACGATGCGGCCATATCCAAAAGGATGCGCGGCAATCGCAGATAATACTGTCGCTTGTGCACCTTCTTGATCATGATGTGCTAGTAATTGAGACAACGATGCGCTTGTAATTAGCGGTGTGTCACCACAAACAACAAGTGTTGTGCCTTCCTTTGATGCTAAATGCTCTGCCGCTTGTTTAACGGCATGCGCTGTTCCCAGTTGTTCTTCTTGAAAGCTATACAAAGACGTGTCCCCTAATGTTTCTTTTACACTTTCTGCACCGTGTCCTACAATAGTCACCACATTGTCAACACCTGATTCGCGCACTTGATCAATTACATGACGAATCATTGGTTTTCCAGCAACACGATGTAATACTTTATATTGCTTAGATTTCATCCTTGTGCCTTTACCCACCGCCAAAACGACTGCATGTTTTTGCATGGCAATGAACCCTCCAGTATCTTTTACACTTCTATATAATTATAATTTAAGGGCGTGTACACTTTCAAGGCGTAAACGAATAAAACCTTTGGCACATCATAAAAACCTTGTGCTTTCACAACTGAAATATCATGGCTATCGCAATATGCTCACGCTAAAAATCGTAAGCTCATCTTTAACACTTGTATGATTTTAAGCGATTAAGTGCCGCTCTACAACTATTAAAATGTTGTCCCCGCTTCTTCGTAGCCTGCACAATGGTCCAATGCCTTTCACTCACTTTTTACATACAAAAAGGTTTCATCACCCTTTTTAGATGACAAAACCTTAAATCGCAAATACCTATTCAACTTCTTCGTTTGTGTCTTCTGATGTGTGATTATCCTCATGATTATGAGATGGTAACACTTCATCAGTTTCGTCATATACTTTCATTACTGCATCCTGAATTTCTTGACGCATTTCCGAGTTGATTGGATGCGCGATATCTCGGAATTCACCATCTGGTGTACGTTTACTTGGCATCGCAACGAACAAGCCTGTATTACCTTCTATTACGCGTAAATCATGAATCACAAATGATTCGTCTAAAGTAATAGAGACTAAGGCTTTCATTCTGCCATCTGTTTGGATTTTTCTAAGTCTGACATCTGTCACTTTCATGTAGTGAGCCCCCCATAGTAATTAAGTATATTTATTGCTGTGTAATTAAAGAAGTCTTCACCGTAACTTTCATGATTATATAGCTTTAACCTCAGCAATCAGTTCAATCTCTACTTTAACATCCTTCGGTAATCGTGCAACTTCCACCGCGCTTCTTGCAGGGCGGTGTGTGTCAAAGTATTTTTCATACACTTCATTCACTTTTTGAAAGTTTTCCATATCCGATAAGAAGATTAAAGCTTTAACAACGTGATTTAGATCTGACCCAGCTGCTTCAAGTACAACTTTAAGATTTTCTATGACTTGTTCTGTTTGCTTTTGTACACAATCACTTACAATTCCACCATTTAAAGTAAGTGGAATTTGACCAGATGTGAAAACAAGTCCGTTGGCAACCGAAGCATGTGAGTATGGTCCAACTGCATTAGGCGCTTTACTCGTGTTAATGATTTCCAAATGATTGAACGCTCCTTTTGTCTTTAAAATTTAGCTAGACTGTTACCTGATTCGACTTTAAATTCTTGATTATATTCGTCAACATCAGATAAACGTACTAAGGAAGTATAATCTTCAATCAGTCGTTGTTTGACTTCTTTGGATTCTACAAGTACTGATACCCCTTTTACATGTGCTTTAAACTCATTCATTAAATTCATCACACCGTTAATGGATCCACCAGCACGCATGAAATCATCAACGATTAAAACATTCGAATGTTCCTTCAAAGTACGCTTAGATAATACCATTGTTTCGATTTTTCGCGTTGATCCTGAAACGTAGTTAATTGAAACTGTTGATCCCTCTGTCACTTTATTATCTTTGCGAATCACCACGACAGGTAAATTGAGTACATTTGCCACTGCATTTGCGAGAGAAATCCCTTTAGTTGCAATTGTCACAATCGCATCTAACTCTTCATGCATATATATTGTTGCAATCAAACGTCCCACACGTTTAAGCAAGGCGGGGTTTCCCATCAAGTCAGATAGAAAAAGATATCCCCCAGGTAATAAACGTTCTTTTTCTTGTAGCAAGGCGATGACTTCATCAATGACAGCTTTTGCTTCTTCTTTTTGCATTTGAGGTCGATATTTGACGCCACCACTTGCGCCAGAAATCGTCTCCACTGTGCCTAAGCCTTCTTTAATCAAAGTATCTTTGATAATTTGAACATCTTCGCTTATCGATGACTTGGCCTGTTCAAACTTTGTAACGAAAAAAGTAAGTGGTACAAGTTTATTCGGGTTGCTTATTAAATATTGTGTCATGTAAACAATACGTTCACTTCTTTTATATCGCACGATTGTCATCCTTTCTCTTTTTAACCAAGCATTCTTACAAGATATACGTCATTACAACAGCCACTCACAGCATTGTAAATATGACGTGCTTGCCTTTCACGTTGTGCAAAACCATAGACAGTAGGGCCACTGCCACTCATTAACGCGCCATCTGCACCGTTATTCAACATATTAGACTTAATTTTTGCAATTTCAGGTTGTAGCGCCATTGACACAGGCTCCAAACGATTAGAAAGACTTTCACACATCATTTGATAATCGTTGTTTTCCAATGCTTGTAAACATTGCGTTGTATGAACAGGAAAAGGCTGATTTAAATCTAATCCACCATATATTTCAGGTGTAGAAAGACCCGCTTGCGGTTTCGCTACAATCACCCATGTCGAAGGCGGTTTTGGTAACTGTTCCAATATTTCCCCTCTACCTCGACAAATCGCCGTTGTACCATAAACACAAAACGGAATATCTGACCCTATCTCTGCTGAAAGTGCACTTAATTCATCGAGCGGGCAATTGAGTTCAAACAAACGATTCATACCACGCATCGTCGCTGCCGCATCACTTGAACCCCCAGCGAGACCAGCAGCAACAGGAATATTTTTTTCTAATGTAATCGTGACACCTTGCTTTAACTGATAAGCCTCCATCATTAAAAGTGCCGCACGATAAGCCAGATTACGCTCATCAGACGGAATAAAAGTCTCATCTACATTTAGAACAATACGTTGATCATTTCTCTTCTCAAACGATAGGCGATCATTCAAATCAATCGTGGTCATAATCATCTCAACTTCATGATAACCATCATCTCTTTTATATAAAGTATCTAATGTTAAATTGATTTTAGCAGAAGCCGTTTCATAAATCATTACAATATCCTCTTTCCAAATGGTATTAATGTGATTTTAACACAGAACCCTTTCAAAGTGGGAGCAGGACAGAAATCTATTTGATTTCGTCGTCCTGCCCCGGCAAGGATGACTAGGGTTGAACAAGCTTGAAATGCGATGTTCAATCCAGTCAGTTACTGCGCTCTTTATTTCTTTCGCACTCTTATCATGCTGGACAGAAATCTATTTGATTTCGTCGTCCTGCCCCGGCAAGGATGACTAGGGTTGAACAAGCTTGAAATGCGATGTTCAATCCAGTCAGCTACTGCGCTCTTTATTTCTTTCGCACTCTTATCATGCTGGACAGAAATCTAT
>NZ_PNRJ01000017.1:0-51185 GCF_011174885.1 Staphylococcus sp. 191
TGCTTAGAGTGTCTAATTATTAAAGATATTTAGAAAAAACTGTAATTATATCACTATTAATTTTTAAAATTTTACAAAAGAGGTATAAAAATGAGGAAATTACTAAGCGTTACTGTATTATCAATTGCTTTTTGTTTAACGAACAGTGAAAGTGTATTTGCGGACAATAGGATACAAGTTGAAGATACTTTGAGTGATAATAGTTTATTTACATCAAAATTTGAAACTAACAATAGCAGTTGTACTGCTGTTGCATTATCTCCGAGACTGGTACTAACAGCTGCTCACTGTATTAATAATAAGACAGTAGAAAATGAATATTTAGGAACAGTCTATCCTGCGCAATCATCACAGCTACATACGCCTTTAGGTAAACTGGAAATTTATACTGGTTATACTTATCAAGGTAAAGATATAGCCATTCTGAAGTCGGGGCAGTCCGATTTTGGGAGCGAGCACTACTTAAGAAATAAAAAAGTCAACTTGAAAAGTGTTAATACAGACGCGCAAAGTTTAGCAGGGCAAAAAGTTTATACTATAGGTTATCCATCTGACAAAGGAGGTAATGCACAATATAAATCTCATGGAGAAGTAACTTCAATTTCAGGCGGATTAGTCCATACTAATTTATCAGCAACACATGGTCAATCTGGATCGGGATTATTTTTAGAAGGAACAGGAGAGCTTATTGGTATTCTTGCACATGGAAATATAGATCCTAGTAATAGTACCTTTAGTCCAATTACTGGGAAGGTAAAAGAATGGATTGAAAAGCAAAATTAACAATTTATTCCAAGCCGTTGTTAGCTATCGTTTATATTAAATATGATAAAAGTTTTCCGAACATTTTTAAAATAAAACAAGCATTCCAATTTATATATTAATGGTAGTTAACTTGCAATTTAAATGCGCATCATAGACAATAAAATTAATATGATTTTATGATTTAAAATTTACGATTTTAAGATGATTTTAAAGGTGGAAAGTTCAACTATAAAACACTGTAGGCCGAGTTTATTGTCGTTTTCGATGAATGCTTAAATGACTGGGCTAGAGGCTTGTTGGCTTTTACTGAAAATTAGAGGGGGAACCGATTAATGATCATTGCGATCATTTTATTAATTTTTGTATCTTGTTTCTTTTCAGGAAGTGAAACTGCACTCACTGCAGCAAACAGGGTCAAACTCAAATCTGAAGCGGACCATAACAATAAAAAGTCCGCAAACTTATTAAAGCTTTTAGATAAACCGAGTGCGTTTATTACGACCATATTGATTGGTAATAATATCGCAAATATTTTATTACCGACGTTGGTGACGATATTGGCGGTTGATTTAGGGTTAAACGTCGGGATTGCTTCGGCGATCTTAACTATAGTGATTATTGTTTTTGCGGAAGTGATCCCGAAATCAATAGCTGCCACATTTCCAGATCCGATTGCTCGACTTGTCTTTCCAGTTATTCGCTTTTTTGTCATTATATTAAAGCCAATTACCGTAATTTTAAATGCGATAACAGATGGGATTAATCGCTTATTATCTCGCGGTCAAGAGAACCAAGGTATGTCTAAAGAAGAAGTGCGTACAATGGTTTCTATAGCGGGGACTGAGGGTGCCTTTAATGAAATGGAACGTAATCGTATCCAAGGCGTCATGAACTTTGACCGTTTGAAAGTGAACGATATTAACAATACGCCTCGTGTGAATGTGACTTCGTTATCTGTAGAAAATGATTATGATGAAGTGTATGACATTGTCACTAATCACCCATATACGCGCTACCCGGTTTATGAAGGCGACATCGATCATGTTGTAGGGGTATTTCATTCAAAATATTTACTTGCATGGAGTAAAAAACCTGAAAAGTCAGTTTTAGATTTCTGTTCAGAGCCACTATTTGTTTATGAGCATAATCGTGCAGAATGGGTACTCAGAAAAATGACCGTTACGCGAAAACATATGGCGATTGTGTTAGATGAATATGGAGGTACAGATGCAATTGTCACGCATGAAGATTTGATTGAAGAAATGCTAGGTATGGAAATTGAAGATGAGATGGATCGTGAAGAAAGCGATAAATTGAATCAAGTTCGCTAGTACAATAAACGATTGTCATCACTGTTCTCAAATACAAGGGGGAGATTTTGATGTGGTATCAAACCGAATTGACACGGCGACTTCGTTTAAAATATCCAATCATACAAGCGGGGATGGCGGGTTCAACAACACCAGAGCTTGTCGCAGAAGTATCCCGAAATGGGGGATTGGGCACGATAGGAGCAGGTTATTTATCACTTGATGATTTAGCCGCTTCTATTAAACAAGTTCAAGCACTGACGTCAAAACCATTCGCAGTTAATCTATTTGTTCCTGAAACCTTTTCATACACCGAAGAAGCTGTTGAACGCATGAATACTTTTTTAAAGCCCTATCAACAAAGTTTAAATCTATCACCTGCCATAGTTGGCGAACATAGTGAAGCGCAATTTGAAGCAATGATTGATATCATTGTAAACTTGCAAGTTCCTGTATGTAGCTTTACTTTTGGTATTCCATCAAAAGCGATGATACAGCGACTGAAAAAGGCGAATATTTTTTTAATTGGCAATGCAACGACAGTTGAAGAGGCCATTGCTGTAGAAGAAGCAGGACTTGATTTTGTAGTAGCTCAAGGAAGCGAAGCAGGTGGTCATCGAGGTACATTTAAAAAAGAGGCGATACAGTCGATGATTGGCACAATGGCATTAGTTCCTCAAGTTGTTGATCACGTTTCTATTCCAGTCATTGCAGCAGGTGGTATTATGGATGGACGAGGTTGGATAGCGAGTCTCGCGTTAGGTGCAAATGCTGTTCAATTGGGGACAGCTTTCTTAACAACAAAAGAGAGCCAGGCCAAGTCAATTCAAAAGCGCATGATTTTTGAGAGCGACGAAACAGATACCATTGTCACAAAAGTTTTAAGTGGTAAGGCTGCAAGGGGCATTAAAAATAAAATTATAGAGAATTTGGAACAAAGTGAAGTAGACGTATTACCTTATCCGATACAAAATGATTTAACAAAACAAATTCGTGCCACTGCGGCGAAAAGCGGTCAATCAGAGTGGATACATGTTTGGAGTGGCCAAGGTGTTCGTTTAGCAAAAGATGATGATGTGAATACTCTTTTTAAACAATTATTAAATCAAGCCCAACAACAAATTGACAAGTTCAACTTGTAATGGGCTTGTTTCTTTATCTATGAGGCACGATGAGAGAGCCATTCTAACAACATATTTTGATGTGTCGCTGTTGGATTAATACAGTCTAAATGATCTAAATAAGGCAATGCATAAAGTGTCATATAATGCCCGTATTTGTAATTTTCTTGTACATAAGATAATGTCGTGTCTATATGCACAGAAGTATCATTAAATCCGTGAATGATTAATGTTTCCACATCAATCGGCGTTTGCGTCAGCGGTGAGGCTTCTCGTAGTGTATGTGTAGCAGAAGTATTAAAATATTCAGCTACAGCATCTTGACCTAAATGTTGATGCAATGTATAAAGTATATCGGTGACAGGGGCAAGTGCGACGATTTGATTGAATAAATCAGCTTGAAGGAGCGCAAGTTGTCCACCCACAGAATGGCCTATACCAATGACTTGTGTTGGTGCGTAGTTTGAATCTTTAAAATGT
Organism: Staphylococcus sp. 191; assembly: GCF_011174885.1. Taxonomy (NCBI): domain Bacteria; kingdom Bacillati; phylum Bacillota; class Bacilli; order Caryophanales; family Staphylococcaceae; genus Staphylococcus; species Staphylococcus sp. 191. The sequence goes on from NZ_PNRJ01000017.1 coordinate 3,677, forward strand.
GAGACAGCTTGTGCAACATCTTCAGTTGGACAAGGCCAAGGGTGCTCTGAGCCACGACGGTATTCGATATTGACGACTGAATAGCCTGCATCAATAAAAAATCGATATAAGGATCCATCATTGATTTGCTATATTTTTGGCGCCAGTATCCCCCGTGAATAAGCACAATCCATGCATTGAATTGAGCCTGTTGGTTTTCATAGACATCGTAGTGCTGATTTTCATGTGTGCCATATTCGATTTGTTCAACCATGATTGAAGCTCCTTTTATTGTGAGATTATTTTCTTCACTTATACCCTGCTTTAATATCAGTCAACCGTAAAGATAGCTGTGAGGCGCGTTAATAACTCAGTTTGATCAGAAGATGATATTGTTCAAGTGATTAAAAGGCAAGTCCCAATATTGATATGATAAAATAAATACGGTGATAAAAATGATAGAAATTGGTCTAACAGGGTGGGGCGATCACGACACCCTGTATGAAGATTTACAAAGAAAATCAGATAAATTAAAAACGTATGCAAGTCATTTTCCAGTTGTTGAATTAGATGCTTCATATTATGCAATTCAACCTGAACATAATATTTTAAAATGGATTAGAGAGACGCCTGAACGGTTTAAGTTTGTTGTGAAAATTCATCAAGCATTAACGCTTCATGCTGATTATCATGATTTTGCGGATTCGATTGCGCAGTTATTCAATGATTTTCGATTAATGATTGAACCGCTTGTTGAAGCACAAAAACTAGCGATGGTGTTAGTCCAATTTCCACCGTGGTTTGATTGCTCTACAAAGAACATTCAATACATTCGTTATGTACGCGAGCAGTTGAAGCAGTTTCCTGTATGTATAGAATTTCGACATCAGTCTTGGTTTAAAGGCGACATGAAAGAGCATACGCTTGCTTTTTTAACAGAACATCAACTCATCCATTCGGTGTGTGATGAACCTCAAGTAGGTGAGGGCAGTATTCCTTTTGTGAATCGAATTACGCATCAAACGGCATTAGTTCGATTTCATGGGCGAAATCAATACGGGTGGACTAAAAAAGATATGTCTGATCAAGAATGGCGTGATGTCCGCTATCTTTATGATTATTCTGAAGCGGAACTTCAACAATTAGCTGACAAAATCAAGTTATTAGATCATAAAGCAGAGCAAGTCTATGTTGTTTTTAATAATAATTCAGGTGGACACGCCGCAAATAATGCAAAATACTTTCAGAAATTATTAGGGATAGACTACGAAGGACTTGGCCCGCAACAACTTAAATTATTTTAAAGGGAGGTTATAATTTTGAGTATAATTATTCTTATATTAGTTGGTTTTCTCTCCGCTATTATCGGTTCACTCGTTGGAATCGGTGGCGGTATTATTATTGTCCCTACACTCATTTACTTTGGTGTCACCATGAATGTTTTAGATGGGATTACGCCTCAAACTGCAATTGGGACATCCTCAATTATTCTCATTGCGACCGGTCTTTCTTCAACGATTGGTTATTTGAAACAAAAACAAGTTGATATCAAAAATGGCTTTTTATTTTTAATTGGTATTATTCCTGGTGCGTTAATCGGTGCGTATTTAAGCCAATATTTAACAATCCATTCATTCAATTTATATTTTGGGATCTTTTTAATTGTAGTAGCAATAATGTTAATGATACGCCATCGCATTCCGCCAATCAAAGCATTTCAACAAGAACGTTATATGAAATCTTTTACTGATGCGCATGGAGAACATTATCGCTATGGTGTGGTGCCTTCCATCGCTATTATCGCTTCATTCGTCATTGGTTTAACAGCAGGGTTATTTGGCATTGGTGGGGGGGCATTGATGACACCGCTCATGTTGCTCGTCTTTAGATTTCCACCTCACGTGGCTGTGGGTACGAGTATGATGATGATATTTTTCTCGAGTTTAACGGGTTCAATAGGTCATATCGTTCTTGGTCATGTCTTATGGGGATACAGTATTATCCTAATCATTTCCAGTTGGATTGGTGCACAGATAGGTGTAAAATTAAATAAAACCGTCAAGTCTGACACAGTCGTATTGATTCTACGACTTGTCATGTTAGCATTAGGCGTATATTTAATTATACGTTCATTCTTTAATTAAAGTGAGGCGATATTATGCGTTTAACGATTTATCATACAAATGATATTCACAGTCATTTGCATGCCTATACACGTATTACAGCATACCTCCAAGCAACGCGACCAACTTTAACGCACGCTTCACGTTACGTCGATATTGGGGACCATGTCGATTTATCACTTCCTGTGACAGAAGGCACATTAGGTAAGCGTAATATTGAATTATTAAATGAAGCCGGTTGTGATGTGGCGACAATAGGAAATAATGAAGGCATGACGATTTCTCATGAAGCGCTTAACACGTTATATGACGATGCAACATTTAAAGTGACTTGTACGAACGTATTAGATGAATCAGGCAATTATCCACGGCATTTTTTGTCGTCTTATATTGAAGAAATAGAAGGCGTTCGTATTATGTATGTGGCCGCAACAGCCGCTTTCACGCCGTTCTATCGTGCATTGGATTGGATTGTCACTGATCCATTTGATGCGATTAAAAAAGAAATAGACACTAAAAAAGGACAATATGATGTTTTGATTGTACTCAGCCATGTCGGCATCTTTTTTGACGAAAAACTATGCGAAGCGATTCCAGAAATTGATGTCATTTTTGGTGCACACACACATCACTATTTTGAACATGGGCAAGTTGAAAATGGGGTATTAATGGCTGCAGCAGGCAAGTATGGCCATTTTCTTGGAGAGGTGACGCTCGATATTGAGAATCGAAAAGTTGTCTCTAAACAAGCGATTTTACACCCATTAGATACGTTACCTGAAGTGGAAACACATTTTGAAGAAGAAGGCCGCGCATTATTAGATCAACCGATTGTGACAAAGAGAATGACATTGCCTCGAGCTATGAATTATATTACGCAAACAAGTTATTTACTTGCACAAAGTGTCCATGAATTTACAGACGCCGATTGTACAATAATTAATGCAGGGCTAGTCGTAAAAGGCTATGAAAATAAGTATTTAACAGAATATGATGTGCATCAAATGTTGCCACATCCGATTAACGCGGTTCGAGTGAAACTCACAGGTGCGCAGTTAAAAGAAGTGCTGTTGAAAGCGCGAGAACAGGCCTATATGTATGAACACGCACAGGGATTAGGTTTTCGCGGCGATATTTTTGGAGGCTATATTTTATATGATGCTGGGTTTATCGCATCTAGTGAGCGCTATTTTGTTAAAGGTGTAGAGATTGATGATGATGAAATATATACGTTAGGTACGGTAGATATGTATACATTTGGGCGTTATTTTCCAATGTTGAAAGATGCAGAAATCACGTATTTAATGCCTGAATTTTTAAGAGACATCTTTAAAGATAAATTATTGGCAATATAAATAATAAGCCTCGTACATTTTAATTTTGTGTGAAGTTCGTTATAATGTATTGAGACCTATAAATTACGGGAGGTTATCCGCTGTTATGGCTACTAAAAATGAAGAAATTTTACGTAAACCGGATTGGTTAAAGATAAAGTTAAACACGAACGAAAATTATACAGGACTTAAAAAAATGATGCGCGAAAAAAACTTACATACCGTTTGTGAGGAAGCTAAATGTCCTAATATTCATGAATGTTGGGGAGAACGTCGTACGGCGACATTTATGATTTTAGGTGCGGTATGTACGCGTGCTTGTCGTTTCTGTGCTGTTAAGACAGGTTTACCGAATGAGTTGGACTTAGGTGAACCGGAACGTGTTGCACAATCAGTAGAAACAATGAATTTAAAACATGTCGTTATTACTGCTGTTGCACGTGATGATTTGAAAGACGCTGGTTCTAATGTATACGCTGAAACCGTACGTAAAGTGCGTGAACGAAATCCATTTACGACAATTGAAATTTTACCATCTGATATGGGTGGTGATTATGAAGCGTTAGAAACTTTAATGGCTTCAAAACCTGATATTTTAAATCATAATATTGAAACAGTACGACGTTTAACACCAAGAGTACGTGCTCGTGCAACGTATGATCGTACTTTAGAATTTTTACGTCGTTCTAAAGAATTACAACCAGATATTCCAACAAAATCAAGTATTATGGTGGGATTAGGAGAAACAATTGAAGAGTTGCACGAAACAATGGACGATTTACGTGCCAATGGTGTTGATATTTTAACAATTGGACAATATTTACAACCTTCTCGTAAGCACTTAAAAGTACAAAAATATTATACACCTTTAGAGTTTGGTAAATTACGTAAAGTAGCTATGGAAAAAGGTTTCAAACATTGTCAAGCAGGACCATTAGTACGTAGTTCATATCATGCAGATGAACAAGTTAATGAAGCAGCGAAACAAAAACAACAGCTTGGTGACCAACAACTTAAAATATAAAATCCAGGTGATAGCAACATGATAAAAGTAGGAAATCACTATTTTGAATTAATTGAGTCTTATAAAGATGGATTTAACGAAGATGATTTTATCTCGAGATATTCTGAGATTCTAGATAAATATGATTTTATCGTAGGCGATTACGGTTATGAGCAACTAAGGCTTAAAGGGTTTTATCATGATTCGTACAAAAAGGCAGACTTTAATAAGCGTTTTTCAACGATACAAGATTATTTATATGAATATTGTAACTTTGGTTGCGCTTATTTTATTGTACGTCGTTTGTCGAAGCGCGAAGCTGAAGCGCAATTGGGGCATGAAGGGGCACCTTCAGAAGAGAACAAGCTGAAAGATGTTAAAATTCAGCCAACAATTCAAGATTAATACCATTTTATGATTAGCGTGTAAAAATAGAGAGATAAACGGATAGACACGCAAAGGTCAGAAGATGTTTGGGCTTGGTTGTGTATGTCTTGGTAAAAACTATGCACAGCCTGAGTCATCCCTTATCAGGTGAGGCGAAATTTTAGCCTGTATACAAAAAGGAAGGTTGGGATGGAAATCCCAAAATAAATAGCGCTCAGATGATTTTTAATAGAAAATCGTCTGGGCGCTTCCTTTTTGTAGTAAAACTTTCTATTGAATGACTTCATTTAAATAAGCAGTAATTTCGTCTGCTTCTTCATCACTGACACCTAATATATAGGAAATGTAGCCTTCCTCTTCTAAATCATCAGTTCCAATAATGCCAAATTTATTTGTCTGTGTATTTAAAACCAAAGTTTTCCCATAATGACGATCTGTTTGAATCAACACGAGATCATAGCGACTATGTTCGCCAACAAAGCCAACGAATCTAATCTGAGAAGGCTCAACATCATCATATAAAAACATATCTATCATCTTGTATACTCCTTTAAAATCATACTATGCCAAGTATAGCGATAAATGAAGTTGCATGCAAAATTGTGATATGATAGAGAAGAATAGGGGTGACATAAAAGTGTATTTCGTTGACAAAACACAATTAGAAACTAAACTCAAATATTTAGACCAATTAACCCAAGATTATCCAGAAGTGAAATCCAATTCATACGCATTTGAGCGTGTGGCACAAATGTTGATTGAGTCATCTGTTGACATCGGCAATATGATTATCGATGGCTTTATATTAAGAGACCCTGGAAATTACAAAGATGTGATTGACATTTTAGAACTTGAAGGTGCGATTTCTAAAGAGACTCAAAATATCTTACACGAAACGATTGATGTGAGACGTCAGTTTGTTCATTATTATGACAAGCTCGATGCGACACAGTTAGTACCTTTATTTGATAAAGCCGTGCCGTATTATCAACAATTTATTAAAGAAATTGTCCAGTTTTTAGAAAATGAAAATGTACCAGTGACAGCATTTGGTAAAGGAGAGAAAGCGTGAATGAAAGCTTATAAAGGCTATTTAATCGACTTAGACGGAACAATGTATAAAGGCAGCCAAAAAATTGAAGGTGCTGCGGAATTTATTGATTATTTGAATCAAAATGATATTCCGCATATTTATGTGACGAATAATTCTACAAAAGCACCTGTAGATGTTGTCGATAAGTTAGCGAGTTTTGATATTTCAGCTCAACCACAAGAAGTTGTGACCTCTGCAATGGCGACTGCGGATTATATTAGTGGAGAACATCCAGGCGCTACAGTGTATATGCTAGGTGGAACAGGCTTAGCAACGGCTTTAGAGGAGAGTGGACTTCAGTTGAAAGATGATATTCATGTGGACTACGTGGTTATCGGTTTAGATGAAGCGGTCAATTATGAAAAATTAACAAAAGCGACATTAGCTGTTCAAAATGGTGCAACATTCATTTCAACTAACCCAGACCCGTCTATCCCTAAAGAACAAGGTTTTTTGCCGGGAAATGGTTCGATTACAAGTGTGGTGACTGTCTCCTCTAAACAGACACCGATTTTCATTGGGAAACCTGAAACGCCTATAATGGAAAAAGCACTTGAAATGTTGCAATTAGATAAAAGTGAAGTGGCCATGATTGGCGATCTTTATGATACAGACATTATGTCAGGCATTCATGTAGGTATGGATACCATTCACGTCCAAACAGGTGTAACTTCAAAAGAAGAGGCAATGAATCGAGAAACACCGCCTACATACAGTGTGAAAGATTTAAATGAATTGCGTGAAAATCTTATAAAAAGCGAGTGATCATTCATGGAGAAAATTTTAGTCACTAGACGTATTCCTCAAAAGTTTTTAGAAAGATTAGAAGCATTAGGTGAAGTTGAGATGTGGGATCATGAATTAACACCTATGCCTCGTGAACAGTTTGTGGAAGCGGCGAAAGATAAAACGGCCCTACTCGTAACATTAAGTGAACGTATCGATGCGACTCTTTTTGAAGTAGCGCCAAAATTAAAGGTTGTAGCGAATATGGCTGTCGGTTATGACAACATTGATCTTCAAATAGCTGAGCAAAGTCATGTGCAGGTTGCTAATACTCCAGGCGTTTTAACTGAAACGACTGCTGAATTAGGTTTTGCTTTAATGATGGCTACTTCAAGACGAATTGTCGAAGCAGAAAAATATGTGCAACAAGGTCAATGGGAAAGTTGGGGTCCCTACTTGCTTGCAGGAAAAGATATTTACCAATCTAAAGTGGGTATTTTTGGCATGGGTGAAATTGGGCGTGCCTTTGCGAGAAGACTTAAAGGCTTTAATGCAGATATCTTATATCATAATCGCTCAAGAAATATGAAAGCGGAACATGAGTTGGGTGCTTTTTATACCTCATTTGATACATTAATTAAAGAAAGTGATTTCGTCATTTGTACAGCGCCTTCTACGCCTGAAACGCAAAACACGTTTAATAAAGAAGTGTTTAAAAATATGCGAAATGATGCCATTTTCATAAATATCGGTCGCGGGGACTTAGTCGTTGAAGAAGATTTAGTGGAAGCGATAGAAAATGGTGAGATTGCGGGTTGTGGATTGGATGTAGTACGTGATGAACCGATTCGTACGGATCATCCACTATTAAAATATCCAAATGTGGTCGTGACACCTCATATTGGTAGTGCGTCAGTCTTAACAAGAGACCAAATGATTCAAACTTGTATTTTAAATATTGAAGATGTCGCTCAAGGTCTTTTAGCGCGGAATCAAGTTGTCACTAATACGCATTAATTTTAAAGTATCTACAAAGAAGTTGAGCACGAAAAACTTATCCATTCGATATACCTTTTAAATATTAAACTTGATGTGGACAAGTCAATTCAATGTCCATTTAGTTTTTGTCATTATGAATTAAATGATACGACAGTAATTTATTTTTAACTATAATCGTGCGTTATGATATGCATAAACAAAGTGATATCATACGAAGTTTTATCATAAAAAAGTAGCGCTAAGATAATTATCTATTAAATAATCATCTTAGCGCTATTTATTTTGGGATTTCTATCCCAGCCTCTATTCCCTTTTATATCCCGTTAACAATCTAATTCTATATTGAGTTTATGATTAGAATACTTGTTCAACCTCTACAACACCAGGTACTTCTTCTATTAAAGCACGCTCGATTCCAGCTTTTAGTGTGATGGTACTACTTGGGCAAGTCCCACATGCACCGAGTAATTGAAGTTTTACGATACCATCTTCAACGTCGACAAGTTCACAGTCCCCCCCGTCACGTAATAAGAATGGACGTAGTTTCTCAATCACTTCTGCAACTTGATCGTACATTGTCGCATTTTCAGTTGGCATGGATAATGCCTCCTTTCAAGTTAAATGGTTCTATTTGAGCTTATTTTTTTATTATAATAGAAGTAGAACAAAAAATCTATTGAATCAATTAGGGGGCATACATGAGAAAAGTGAGTGTGGTTGTCTATGGCGCGGATGTTATTTGTGCAAGTTGTGTGAATGCACCAAGTTCTGAAAATACGTATGATTGGTTGAAAACATTATTACCTAGGAAATATCCAAATATTGATTTTGAGTATACTTATATTGATATTGAAAAAACAACTGAAAACCTAACAGATCATGATGTGCAGTTCATTGAACAAATTCAAGAAGATGAATTGTTTTATCCTCTTGTGACAATGAACGATGAATACGTAGCTGATGGATATATTCAGCTTAAACCGATTAAACGTTTTGTCGAACAACATTTTGATGTCACTGCAGAATGAAAAAAGCGTCAACGAAGCGTTAGAAATTAAAATTGACATGTTGTGGTAGGGTGATAAGTAAAGTTTGTAGGTTTATGGTGACACATACAATGGATTTAACGAGAAATGAATGTTAGCCTATTTCTAAATATTTAAGCGGTACAGCGTCAAAAATTCGACGTCTGTACCGCTTCATTTTAGTTTTGTAACATGAATAGAAAAAGCGTTGAGGATTAACCATTATGGTGCTTATACAGCCATAGCACACCGGATTTTAGTATTGATGCAAGGCGACCCGTGACCGTTGTATCCATCAAATAAGCAAAGCCTTTTTTCTCTCCTAGCGAACCTAAAAAGCCTGGAATTTTAATTTCTGGCATCTTATTAGGTAACGGTTTGCCAGCCCATTGCGTCTTTAAGACCATCGCAATTTGATCTGCTTGTACTTCAGCGAGTTGAGCGCTCGGTGCGTGCGGTAGATTTGCGCAATCTCCAACAACATAAACGTTTGGATATGTAGGAATTTGATGATACTGATTGACCATAACGCGATTGCTACGGCTGAGGTCAACTGGTAAATTCCTTACGATTTCAACAGGTTGTATGCCAGCTGTCCAAACAATTAAGTCATGTTTGTTTTCGGTTTCTTTATTGTAAAGGATACCCGGTTCAACTTTAACAATATCTGAATTCGGGACGACTGTAACATCGTTTTCTTCAAACCATTTTTTTACGTAATTACTTAGTTTTTCCGGAAATTGATTAAGGATACGTTCGCCACGGTCGTATAAATAAATTTTTAAATCGCTACGACTCTCTCTCAATGCACTTGCTAATTCAATACCACTCAGTCCCGCACCGACAATACCCACTTGAGCATTAGAAGGGAGTTCACTAATATCGTGGTATGTTTTTCTAGCCTTTTGCAGTGTTTGAATACTATAAGTATAAGCTTTAGCCCCAGGCACATTATGATATTTGTCTTCACAACCTAAGCCAATGACAAGTTCATCATAATCTACCTTGTTTTGTCCTACTGAAATAATTTGATTATCTAAATCGATATCTGTAATTTCGCCATAGACTGTATTGGTTCTGTCGTGATGTGGAAAATTAACACGTACCTCTTTGTCAGACTTTGATCCAGCTGCTAATGCATAGAACTCGGTTTTAAGTCCGTGGTAAGGCATGCGGTCGATTAACGTAATATGATAATCTTCTGGAAGCGCATCAGGTAGAATTTTAGACATGATACGCATATTACCGTAACCGCCACCTAACAAAACTAAATTCTTCATTTTTGAATACCCCTTTAGAGATGAAATTTACTATTCACACATTAAACATTTACCCCTTATGATCAATGCGGATAGTTGCATAAAATCCTACTTTCTTAGTACTAATTATATCTTTTTTTCGAAAACCATACAAACATACTCAAAGTAAAATAATTGTAAAATTTCAATTATATATTGATTGTATTCAATAGAAACAGGATGAGGGAAGATGAGCGACTCCATAGAAGAAAAGGTTAAAGTTTGTTATAATGACATCACTAAAAAATAGAAGAGGGTGTAAAATGAATCCGATTGTCGAATTCTGTATTTCCAATATGGCAAGAGGCTCAGAATCAGTGTATCAAACGTTAGAGAACGATCCGAATGTTGACGTTCTTGATTATGGATGTTTACAAAATTGCGGCATTTGTTCATCTGGTCTTTATGCGCTCGTCAATGGAGATATGGTAGAGGGTGACACACCTGATGATTTATTACAGAATATATATGCACATATAGAAGAAACATGGATTTTTTAAGGGAGGCTTTGCTATGGCTACAGTAAATTTAACAGAAGCAGCAGCTTATGAAGTGAAAGATATGTTGGAACAAAATGATATGCCAGAAGGTTATTTAAAAGTTAAGGTTCAAGGGGGCGGTTGTACAGGCCTCACATATGGAATGACTGCTGAACCAGAACCAGGCGAAAATGATGAAGTTTTAGAATTTTTTGGGCTAAAAGTCCTTGTGGATAAAGCGGATGCCCCAATATTGAATGGCACAACAATCGACTTCAAACAATCATTAATGGGCGGTGGCTTCCAAATTGATAATCCGAATGCTATTGCTTCATGTGGCTGTGGAAGCTCATTCAGAACAGCACAAGTTGCGGGCACACCTGAGGATTGTTAATCAGGAGTTTTTGAGAATGTGATTATAGTAGTAGGTATCGAGTTTGTCTTTTAACAAATCCGATACCTACTTTTTTAGTTGTCATTTATAAATACTTATACTTTCGTTTATACTGTAGCTAAAAAGTCTCATTTAAGTGAGATTATGTATTGTACATTTGTGCACTTATAATATGTAATATAGGAAAACTAAAGGGGTTGGAACTATGAAAGCCTCATGGATAGCTTGGTGGGTGGTAAATGCTTTTTGGTTAATTATATTTTTTATAGGAAGTATTTTTATTTGGACAAGAGAAGTTGATGGGTCTGGTGCAATTCAAACCTTTGATACAAAATTAGTAGCATTTCTAGTTTTGTTAGTTGCTTTTTTGTTTCCGTTATTTATACAAATTACGTGGCTTATTATTAACATTGTAGTTATTTTAATTAATAAAAAAACTTTAAAATGAATATTAAGTTGTTCATGCATGATCAGTTTGTCAATATTTATAATGAAAATCCTGCTGACCATAACTTTTTCATTATATAAATCGTTTTTACTTTCTGATTTTAAGCTTTTTGGTAAGAAAAGGTTTTGTGGAAAAAAGTGAGTCATAGCTAATGTTAAACCACAATTTGATAATTTTACGTGTTTTTGGTACTTATTACGAACAATTAAAATAACAAATGGTCAGGGCTAAAATTTTTGATGTTTCAGCGCTTTTAAGGATATCTCATACATACTAAAAAGGCCATTTGTATCGTTTATAATTGAATTTTTGACGAAAAGATATAGAAGATGAGAAAATAGAATAGTATATTAAACAACAAAGTCGGAAGCTGTTACAATCTTATGACATATTAACTTGAATTCAATTCTAAAAAACTATACACTTATTAATGACATTATTTTTACAATTGATATACTGTAAAATTTCGAGGGTATACAGTATATACAAATCATTAGATTATATTATGAAAGAATAGGTGAATACAAATGGCAGAACGCAAAAAAGTACTCGTTTTAGGTGCTGGTTATGCTGGCTTACAAACTGTGGCTAAACTTCAAAAGCAATTATCTGAACAAGATGCACAAATCACATTAATCAACAAAAATGACTACCACTATGAGTCAACTTGGTTACATGAAGCTTCAGCTGGTACGATCAGCTATGAAGATGCATTATATCCAATTCAAAGCGTGTTGAAAAAACATGTTGATTTTGTGTGCGCTGAAGTGACTAAGATTGATCGCAATGCAAAAAAAGTTGAAACAACACATGGTATTTTTGAATATGATATTTTAGTCGTAGCATTAGGTTTTGAATCAGAAACTTTTGGCATTTCTGGTATGAAAGAACATGCTTTCCAAATCGAAAACGTGCATACGTCACGTCAAATTTCTCGCCATATTGAAGACCAATTTGCGAATTATGCCGCTTCAAAAACAAAAGACGATAAAGATTTAGCTATCCTTGTTGGAGGCGCTGGCTTTACAGGTATCGAATTTTTAGGTGAATTAACTGATCGTATTCCAGAATTAGCGAATAAATATGGTGTAGATCCAAGTAAGGTTAAAATGACTTGTGTTGAAGCCGCACCAAAAATGTTACCAATGTTCTCTGATGATCTTGTGAGCTATGCTGTGAGCTACTTAGAAGAACGTGGCGTTGAATTTAAAGTTGGTACACCGATTGTAGCAGCGAATGAAAAAGGATTCGTTGTAAAAGTAAACGATGAAGAACAACAACTTGAAGCGAATACAGTTGTATGGGCTGCAGGTGTAAGAGGTAGCCATTTAATGGAAAAATCATTCGAAGGTGTAAAACGTGGTCGCATCGTAACAAAACAAGATTTAACAATCGAAGGTTACGACGATATCTTTGTTATTGGTGATGTCTCTGCATTTATTCCTGAAGGCGAAGAACGTCCATTACCAACAACAGCACAACTTGCAATGCAACAAGGTGAAAAAACAGCAACAAACGTTGCTAAAATATTGAAAGGTGAATCTACTGAGCCATTTGTATACCATGATCGTGGTACAGTATGTTCATTAGGTCATCGTGACGGTGTAGGTGTTGTATTTGGTCGCGAAATCACTGGTAAAAAAGCTGCATTCTTAAAACGTGTGATTGATACACGTGCTATTTTCAAATTAGGTGGTATCGGATTAGCATACAAAAAAGGTAAATTTTAATAGATTGAGTTGAAATCAAACTGTTTAAATGCTAAAACAAACACAACTTACCTGTCTCTTTCATGGTATCAGTGGCTCATAGATATTTTTTCATCAGTCAGATTAAGTGATGCGCTAAGTTGCTAAGTTGTCATAAGCTTATCATCACCGGTAACGACACAATTATATTTAGAACAATGACAATGAATATATTGTTTGATGAAGCATAAAAAAGTATATGCAAATGAGAGCAGAAGTCCTTTGCCTATACAAAGACTAAAATAGTCAGCCACATGGGGGCGGGAGTTAGGAATCTTAATCAATGATAGGATTTCTTTTCCGCCCCCCTATTTACATACTTGAAAGGAGTGAATGTAGTGGGAACACAAAATACAGCGCATGCGACAGTTATTGTTGCAGGAATCCCAGAACATTTAAATCAATATTTTGATGAAGTAAAGCAAGAACAATCACTTTTTGATGCATTAAGTGATTTGAAAGCGAGTCATATTATCAGTTCTCAACGCGGTGAGGTTGCTTCAACTGCGGTATCGATTGATAATGAAGTACGCCATTTGATTACTGTTGGGTTAGGGAATATCAATCAAATGGAAGAAAAAGATTATTTAAAAATTTGGGGTAATTTATTCCAATACTTACAAAAGAAATCTATCTCTAAAATAGAGCTTAAAGCGAATACGTTTTTAGCAAAATCTTTAGAACCTAGTACCGTTTTTAATTTAATGGGAGTACAAAGCGAGCAATCAATTTATCAATTTGATGATTATAAATCTGATAAGAAACCCGCTTTCCGTATAAAAATGACATCGACTGATCAGTATTTGCAAGATGAAAAGAAAGCGATTGAAGCGGGTCAAAAATTAGGACGTGCCATTAATAAAGCGCGCGATTTAGGTAATATTCCGCCTAATATTATGACACCTCAATACTTAGCTGAAACAGTGGAACAATACTTTAAAGATTCGGCTGTTAAAGTCGACATTAAAGATGAGCAAGCTATTCAACAAGAAGGATTTGGTTTAGTTCATGCTGTCGGTAAAGGTTCAATTAATCCACCTAGAGTCATCACTTTAGAATATTATGGTGACCCTGACAATTCAGACCAAGTGGTCGCACTAGTCGGTAAAGGGATTACTTATGATTCAGGTGGTTATACCATTAAGACACGTACAACAATGCCGACGATGAAGTTTGACATGTGTGGTGCAGCAAATGTCATTGGTATGATTGAAGCGGCAAAAGAGCTTAAACTAAAAGTCAATATCGTCGCAGTCGTTGCAGCTGCAGAAAATATGGTAGCGAACAATGCAATGAAACCAGATGATGTATTTACTGCATTAAGTGGAGAAACGGTTGAAATTCCAAACACAGACGCAGAAGGTCGACTTGTTTTAGCGGATGCGACATTCTTTGTGAATCAATACCAACCACAAATCATTTTAGATTTTGCGACTTTAACAGGTGCAGCGATTGCAGCACTAGGTGAAGATAAAGCTGCAGTATTTAAAAAGAATGTTGATTCTAAAGCATTAGAAGAAGTACTTCAATCAGCACAACGATATGAAGAGCTTGTTTTTGAACTGCCTATTACTGAAACTGAACGTAAAAAGTTAAAATCTTCAGATGTTGCTGACTTAACGAACCATGTGAATTCACCAGGTGGCGCCTTATTTGCAGCTGCTTTTGTGACACACTTTAGTGGTGAAACACCACACTTACACTTCGATATTGCAGGGCCTGCGACAACCGAAAAAGCATCACATAGAGGACCTAAAGGACCAACAGGTTACATGATTCCAACTGTTGTGGATTGGTTAAAAACGAAATACGGAACAATTGATAGTGAATAAATCTAAGTAAAGATTATTGAGGAAAACGATTAGGTTTGAGACATGATGACCTGATGTATATTGGTACGTTATCAAACACGAGTCATCACGTATATCTTATCCGAAAAAGCTTTAATTCACATATTAATAGACATGAGAGCGAGAAGATATCTAAATATATAAGATATCTCTTCTTGCTCTCTTTGTTGTTTGAAATATTTATCACTGCTTAATCTTATAAATGACTGAAAAAGGCTTTACTTATAGATCAGCTATATTAAGTTTTAATGGCTTTTTGATTACGTAAAAGCTTTTTAGTGCTTAGCTCAGCCTTAAATTTTATAGTCGATTGACGAAATGTATAATAACTGTTAGTATATTAAACATACACTTTAACTCGATAATGAACTAAAGGAGATTTTGGAATGAATTCTGTTTTAATTGCAGTCGTCATTATGATTATACTTTGCTTATGCCGACTAAATGTTGTCATCAGTTTGTTTATCAGTGCGCTCATAGGTGGTTTGCTTGCAGGCTTACCATTGCATCATACGATTTCTACGTTCACTGATAATATTGTAGATGGCGCAGAAGTGGCGTTAAGTTATGCATTACTTGGTGGTTTTGCTGCCCTAATTTCATATAGTGGTATTACTGACTATCTTGTAAAAAAGATTATTCAATCGATTCGTGCAGAAGAAACGAAGGTATCCCGAATTAAGATAAAAGTCTTAATTATTGTGAGTTTACTGATGCTTAGTATTATGAGTCAGAATGTCATTCCAGTACATATTGCGTTTATTCCTATTGTTATTCCGCCTTTACTCAGCTTATTTAATGAGTTGAAAATGGATCGACGTTTAATTGCAATGATTATTGGTTTTGGTCTCTGTTTCCCATACGTGTTGTTGCCATTTGGTTTTGGTCACATCTTTCATGAAATCATTCAAAAAGGTTTTGAAAAAGCGCATCATCCAATTGCTTTTAACTCGATTTGGAAAGCGATGCTTATCCCAGCGTCTGGTTATATCATTGGTTTAATTGCTGCAATGATATATTATCGTAAACCTAGAATTTATAAAGAAATTAAAACTAATCAAGCAGAAGCAACTGTAGAACTTAAGCCATATGTGCTTGTTGTAACCATTGTCGCGATACTTGCAACGTTTACCGTTCAAACTTTGACGGATTCAATGATATTTGGAGCGTTAGCTGGTGTCCTTGTTTTCTTTGTTTCAGGACTATACTCATGGAAGAGTTTAGATGATCAATTTGTCGATGGTATTAAAATTATGGCCTATATTGGTGTGGTTATATTGACTGCTAATGGTTTTGCTGGGGTGATGAATGAAACAGGGGATATTCAAAAGTTGGTCAATAGTCTGACACTTATCGCAGGGGACAATAAATTTTTAAGTATTATTTTAATGTATATTATTGGACTTGTTGTGACGTTAGGTATCGGTTCATCTTTTGCGACGATACCGATTCTTGCAGCATTGTTTATTCCTTTCGGAGAATCTTTAGGGATGAGTACGATGGCATTGATTGCTTTAATTGGTACAGCAGGTGCATTAGGGGATTCAGGTTCACCTGCAAGTGATTCAACATTAGGACCGACAGCAGGATTAAATATAGATGGTCAGCACGACCATATCCGAGATACATGTATTCCTAACTTTGTTTTTTATAATGTGCCGTTGATTATTATGGGAACGATTGCTGCACTTATATTATAATAAACGAGAAAGGGGGACAATAAGATGACACATCTTATGGAACTATTAGAGATTAAAAAAGTGAGTGAATCACCAGGCTATGTTAAATTGTCTATGCCGGTATCCGATAAGGTAAAGCAGCCTTTCGGTTATCTACATGGTGGCGCGACAATGGCGTTAGGTGAAACGGCATGTTCAATAGGATCATTCAATTTATTAGAACCGAGTCAAGGTATCCCTGTAGGTTTAGAAATGAATACAAATCATATTAAATCTGCACGAGAAGGTATGATTTATGCTGAGGCGCGTATTTTACATGAAGGGCGATCCACGCATGTTTGGGATATTCGTATGACGAATGAAGATGACGAACTGATATCAGTAATGCGCGGAACACTCGCAATTAAACCGATTAAACGGGAGTCAGTTTAGAGGTCTAAAATTTACAAATGTGAATTACATGCAAGTTAGGTCACATTTACATTCTTACTGTATTGAAAATATGTGTATGCACTAATTACTTAATATCAATAAAAACCCGAGATGATTTCGTGATTTTCACGAAAAATCTCGGGCTTTTTAATGTCGTTCATATATCCTCAGTAGATAATCAAATTGAATCAATGAGGAACTATAACTTCGTACCTTTCATGTCATCTTTAACTTCATCTAGCTTTAAACGCTTTGAAGCAGGTGTCTTGAGATTATAAGCTGACTTCAAGACTAAATGACTTGAGAGCGGACCAGTTAAAAATACGAATGCGATACCGATTAAGAGTTGAAAATTAACGTAACCTTCTTTACCGATAAAATAAATAAAAGTTCCTGTTAATAAAAGCATCGTACCTAAAGTTGCTGCTTTACCCGCTGCATGTGCGCGTGAATAAACATCGTCAAGTCTTAACATCCCAATCGCAGCCAATGCACTAAATAATGCACCAATGATGACAAGTATTAATCCTATACTAATCACGATTGTCTCTGTCATGTTCAATCACCTGACCTTTATCCATAAATTTCGCGAAAACAGCAGTGCCTAGAAAGGCGAGAATACCAATTAATAAAATCGCAACAATCATATAATGTGTATCGAGTATGATTGAAAACAGACCGACGATAGCCATTAACTGTATACCGATCGCATCTAACGCTACAACGCGATCAGGTAAAGTTGGACCCAAAATTACACGGACAAGGATGGCTAAAATCGAAAGGACGACAATAACTAATGCGATAATAATAAAAACATCAAAGTTCATTACGATTCACCCACCTCTCTCACTGCTTTTTCAAGAGAGCCTTTGATACTTGCCACTTCTTCTTCTTTTGTAGAGAAGTTTAAACAGTGAATATATAAGCGTTTCATATCATCATTCACACCGATAACAACAGTACCCGGAGTTAATGTGATGAGATTGGAAAGTAACGCGACTTGCCATTTATGTTGTAAATCTGTCTCATAGACAAAGAAAGCAGATTCATTTTTAATTCGCGGTTGAAGAATAATACGCAATACGTCGATATTTGCTTTAATTAATTCGATTAAGAAAACAAAGATAAGTTTAATGATTTTGTATAGCGTAATGATATAAAATCGGCCGGGCAAGATTTTGCGCATCAAATAAACTAATAGTAATGCGAAAAGGTAGCCAAGGACGAAAGAATTCATCGTATAACTATCAGATAAAAATAACCAAAATATTGCTAAAATCAAATTAATCACTATTTGTACTGCCATATTACTTCACCCCCAATACGCTATGAATGTAAGTGTCAGGTTGATAGAACGACTTAGCTGCTTCTGCGACAATAGGGTATAATTGTCCAGCACCTAAACCGAAAGCAACAGCGATGACAACGGATAGGATACCGACGGCTAGTAATCCACGGTGATGCAGTCTTGGATTATAGACATAGCCATAACTCTTTCCGAAGAATCCTTTTAAGAAGATATTCATCACGGAATAGAGCACGACAAGACTTGAAAGTAAGACAATGATACCTGAGGCATAAAAGCCTTCTTCAAAAGCAGCACGTACGATATAAAGCTTTCCATAGAAACCACTAAATGGTGGGATCCCGGCTAAGCTCAGCGCAGCAATAAAGAAAGTCCATCCTAAAACAGGATAATGGTGGATTAATCCGCCAAAGTTTCTTAAATCAGTTGTCTTCGTAATTTTATACATAATACCGATTAAAAAGAATAATGCTGCTTTGATTAGCATATCGTGCAGTGTGTAGTAAATGGCACCGATAATGCCAGACTTGGTCATCATAGCGACACCAACGAGAATAACACCTACAGCAATCATAATATTATATAAAATAATACGTTTGGTATCTCTAAAACCGACAGCCCCCACACAACCAAAAATAATGGTTAATAGGGCTAAAGCTAACACTGTGTAATGTGAAAATGTAAGTGTATCATGGAAAAATAGACTCATTACACGTGTCAATGCGTAAACACCGACTTTTGTTAATAGGGCACCGAAAAATGCGATGATCGCAAATGGTGGTGCATAATACGCACCAGGTAACCATACATACATAGGGAAAGCGCCCGCTTTAGTAGCAAATACAAATATAAAAAGAATGAATGCAATGCTGAGTAAGCCTGGATGATCTTTACCTACAACAGATAGCTTTTGACTAATATCGGCTAAATTTAATGTTCCAACAATTGAATACAAGATACCAACTGCGATAACGAAAAATGCAGATGAAACCACGTTGACAAGAAGATACTTAACACTTTCTTGAAGTTGGATTTTTGTCCCACCAATCACCATTAAACCGTAAGAAGCCATTAAGAATACTTCAAAAAATACAAACAAGTTAAAAATATCGCCTGTGATAAATGCACCGTTGATTCCAGTGAGCATCATCATGACAGTGAAATAGTAATAATACGTTTCACGATGTAAACCAATCGATTGGTATGAGAATAGTATAATCATCATCGTGATAATTGTACTCGTTGTAACGAGTAAAGCACTATATAAGTCTAAAACAAAAACAATACTATATGGGGCTTTCCAAGAACCTAATTCTAAAATAATCGGATGACCGGCTTGCCATACATGAGTTAAATTGAGGATTGAAAAGCCTAATGTCACTAATGTCCCGATTAATGCAACATAGCGTTTAATAAAAGGGCGGAGGCCACTAAAAATTAAGAGTATCGCGGTAATAATAGGGACCACTAAAACCGCTACGAGTAAATTCTCAGTTATCATCTTCTTGTGGCACTCCTTTCATTCTTTCAACGTTATCCGTACCTAATTCTTTATAACTTCTAAAAGCTAATACTAAGAAAAAGGCTGTCACTGCAAAAGAAATAACAATTGCAGTTAAGATGAGGGCCTGCGGAATGGGATCAACATAATCTGTAACCCCTTTTTCATAAATCGGTACATTTCCGTTTTTAAGCCCACCCATTGTTAACATAAATAGGTTTGCAGCATGTGAGAGCAATGTCGTACCAATGATAATTCTAATTAAACTTTTAGAAAGAATGAGATAGACACTGATTGAAGTCAGTATGCCACAAACAATAATCAATACAATTTCCATTACTCATTCTCTCCAATCGTTAAAATTATAGTGAGCACAGTGCCTACTACTACAAACAATACACCTGTATCAAAAATAACAGCTGTATGAACATGCATAGGTTGTAACAATGGTAAAGGAATTTCGAAAGCACGATGAGTAAAAAAGTTTTTACCATATGTCCAACTTAACATTGGTGCACCGACACAAAATGTTAAGCCTAGTGCTATAAGCTTTTTAAAGTCCCATGGAAACACTTTACGTAAAGTCTTAACGTCAAATGCCACAGCAATAATAACGAGCGCACTTGAAACGAGAAGTCCTCCAATAAAGCCGCCTCCAGGTGTGTAATGTCCGGCTAAGAAAAGTGAGAAGCCAAACATCATAATCAAGAAAAAGATAATCAGTGATGAATATTGTGCAATGAGATCATTTTTCTGTCTGTTCAATCTTCTCAACCCTTTCGTATCCATTTTTGTGTTTCGCACGTAATTTAATTAATGTATAAATCCCCATACCAGCAATACCGAGCACAGAAGATTCAAATAATGTATCGGTACCACGGAAGTCTACAAGTATAACGTTGACCATGTTCTTACCTTGTGCCAAGTCATACACATGCGCTTTATAAAAAGCACTAATAGATTCAAAATGACGATTACCGTATGCAATCAAGCCAAGGATAGTGACCACAGCACCGACCCCAATAGAGATAATTGCATTACCGACTTTGTATCTCACTGACTCATTGTAGCGACTCATATTAGGTAAGTGATAGAAACAAAGTAAGAAGAGTGCTGTTGAAATCGTTTCAACTACAAATTGTGTTAATGCTAAGTCTGGTGCATTAAAGAAAATAAAGAATATCGCCATAGAATAACCGACAGCACTTAACATAATGATGCTAAAGAGTCGTGATCTAGCAAAGATAATCATGACTGCAGCAATAACAATCGTCACCACTGAAATAAACTCGTAAGGTCTAATAGGTGAGACTTTCACAAAATCAAAAGAAAATGGTAACGATACGAGTGTGATGAAAGTCAAGAGAATCATTGTTGAAAAAATAATGACTAGGTTATTACGGTTGAAGCCTGTCATATAAGTGCGTGTAATTTGAGTCGCATAATATGGTGTATAACGACCTGTTTGATCGTACCAGTGGTTTAATGTGAACCATTTAGGTATACGTCTCAACACAGGTGCCCAAGAGTTGAATGTGAGTAATAAGCCAGCGCCGACAATATAAATCACTAGCGTTGATAGAAATGCTGGTGTGAAGCCATGCCATAAGTGGAATGTGGCTTCAACTTTATCAACATTGGCAATAGATTGAACAGCGGGTTCAACTAATGGAGAAGACACAACACTTGGGAATAAACCAAACAATATCACTAATGTAGATAAAATAATTGGTGGAATATTCATCAGAATAGGTGCTTCATGTGCTTTATTAGGCAATGCATCAGGATGATGTTGTCCTAAAAAGATTTCAGAAATAAATTTGAATGAATAAACAAAAGTAAAAATACTTCCGACGACTGCCACAATTGGAATTAAAATACCAATTGTATTCAAACTAAATAGTGATGCATGTGTAACACCAATCATTGCTTCTAAAAATTGCTCTTTAGATAAGAAACCGTTAAATGGTGGTACACCAGCCATACTTAAAGAAGTAATGATGGAAAGCGTAAAGGAAATAGGCATAATCGTCATTAAGCCGCCCAATTTACGCGTATCTCTCGTACCAGTTGCATGATCGACGGCACCTGTAATCATAAATAAAGCACCTTTAAAAGTTGCATGGTTGATTAAATGAAAAATCGCCGCACTGTAAGCGACAATGTACAATTTACTGTCGGCACCTTCAAAGTGATAGCTCACGGCACCCACCCCGAGCATCGCCATAATCATACCTAATTGGGAAACAGTCGAAAATGCCAAAATCCCTTTAAGATCTTGTTGCTTAGTCGCATTCAGTGATGCCCAAAATAAGGTCACTAAACCGAATAGCGTCACAGTCCATATCCAACCTTGTGACACAGCAAAAATCGGTGTTAAGCGAGCTACAAGATAAATTCCTGCTTTTACCATTGTTGCCGAGTGAAGATAAGCGCTGACTGGTGTCGGTGCTTCCATCGCATCCGGTAACCAAATATAAAATGGAAACTGTGCAGATTTAGTCATTGCACCTATAATGACAAAAATCATTGCCAATATAAAAATAGGAGATGACTGAACTTGATCGACATGCGCGATGATTTCACGAATACGCCATGTGCCTGAAGCAAGGTAAAGTAAAATAAAGCCCCCCAATAATGAAAGACCGCCAAAAACGGTAATCATCATAGACTTCATTGCACCATATAATGATCTTTCTTTATGTCTCCAGAATGAAATTAATAGGAAACTTGAAAATGATGTTAATTCCCAAAAGAAATAAAGTATGAGTAAATTGTCAGAAAGGACGACGCCTAACATCGCACTCATAAACATTAATAAATAGCAATAGAAGTTACCCAGTTGTTCAGACTGGCTTAAATAACTAATTGAATATAGTACAACAAGACTCCCTATGCCAGTAATGAGCAAACTGAATAATAAGCCAAGGCCATCGACATAAACATCAAAGTTCATTCCGATTTGTGGCATCCAAGCAACTGATCGTTCAGTAAATTGCCCGGACATTGTTGGTTTAATATATGAAAAAAAGTAAACAAACAATACTACCGGTATAGGTAATACAAACCAACCTAGATGAATTCGTTTATAGAAACGATATAAGATTGGAATGAGTATTGCGAATATTAACGGTAAAAGGACCGCAATATGTAACCAACTCATAGATTGACCTCCTTTAAAAAACTACGATAAGAATATTATACATGATTATGAAACTTGTGAAAAACATGGCAGACCAATGGTTGGCTTGATTTTCATATCCTTTTAAATAAGAAGAAACCCGTCTATATTAAACAAAATTTATTTTATACTGACGTGAATAATCGTTCTTTAAACGTGTTAAACAATCTAAAGATGCATGCGCATAAGCGGTATCCAATTCACTGAGTTGCGTTTCCAAGTTAGTGATTGCACGTTGTAATGTTACGGTGTAGTCTTCAACCTCTCCGTCAAAAGGTTTCAATCGACTTTGAGGTGTGTATCTTTTTTCGTACAAACTTAAAGCTTTACGCTCGTGGAAAAATACACCTTCCACTTCATTCGGATGATGAAGGTCACCTTGTTTAGGATGTTTAATAACTTGTAATACTTGAACTAAACATTGGTCTGAGCCTTCTTCAACAATTTCTACAACATAAACCCCCGTTTTGTGAGCAAATCGGTAAAGCATGATAATTCCATCCTCTCTCAAATATGTTAAAATGATACGTATATATCAGTTTATCACGAATGGAGTATGAAAATGACTAACTATCCACAATTGACAAAAGAAATACAAGAAAACGAAATTAAAGTTGTAATGCATACAAACAAAGGAGATATGACATTAAAACTATTTCCAGACATTGCACCTAAAACAGTGAAAAACTTCATTGAATTAGCACAAAAAGGCTATTACGATGGTATCACTTTCCACCGTGTCATTAATGACTTTATGATTCAAGGTGGAGACCCTACTGGAACAGGTATGGGTGGCGAAAGTATTTATGGTGGACCATTTGAAGATGAGTTCTCTATGAATGCATTTAACCTTTATGGTGCATTATCAATGGCGAATGCCGGACCAGGTACAAACGGCTCTCAATTTTTCATTGTACAAATGAAAGAACTTCCAGCTCAAATGGCGAGTCAACTTGAAGATGGCGGTTGGCCAAAAGAAATTGCTGAAGCCTATAAAGAAAAAGGAGGTACACCTTGGTTGGATCAAAAACATACTGTTTTTGGACAGCTTGTTGAAGGTGAAGCGACTTTAGAAGATATCGCAAATGTAAAAGTGGGTGCACAAGACAAACCTGTTTATGATGTTGTGATTGAATCTATTGATGTTGAAGAATAATTCATGAATAGGGATCATCATGCGGTAAATAATGATTTGAATATTCGATTTTATCATAATTTAGCGGATTTAAACACTTCACAATTTGATGGCCCAACAATGGTAGACGCAGAAGTTAACGAAATGATGGTTGCAGTACATCAAATGGGCGAGGCAGAACTCGTTGCAAAAGCGTTTTGACAGATTTATTAACTTTCTTTTGTTGAAACGTTCCTGTATGATGTTTGTTTGGTGAATCGACAGCAGCAGTCAACATGAAAATAGAATGTAGTATTTCATAAAGAATAGTAAAGTCGGTAAAAATCGAAAGTGGTTTTTATCGACTTTTCTTTGTTGAGCAAATAGTGTGTATAGAATGTGATTTAATTCAATGGCTAAAATAGTGTACTTTTTAATTTTTATGGTAAAATAATCTTAAATGATGGAAGATTCTGTCATATTCAATCAATGGAGGGATTTGTCATGCCGAAAAAGCTATTTAGTATTGATTTGAGTAAGAAAATGGATCAACAAGCACAACCTGGACACAATCGTTGGCACCCAGATATTCCAGCAGCGTTTTCAGTTGAGCCAGGTGAAGCGTTTCGTATGGAATGTTTAGACTGGACAGATGGGCAAATTTCAAATAATGATGATCCTAGTGATATTAAATATGTGAATCTTAACCGTGTTCATGTTTTAAGTGGTCCCGTTTATGTAAACAATGTCGAGCCAGGTGATTTGTTAGTCGTTGATATCTTGGATGTGGGTGCCTTCCCAGAACACGAATGGGGATTTAACGGTATTTTTGACAAGACAAATGGGGGCAGTTTTTTAGTCGATCATTATCCGAATGCACAGAAATCGATTTGGGACTTCCAAGGTATTTTTGCTTCAAGCAGACACGTACCTGGTGTTGAATTTGCAGGTGTTATTCATCCTGGTTTAATTGGTGTTGCACCTTCTCACGACATGCTAGCAGAGTGGAATAAAAGAGAACGAGCACTTGTGGATACTGACCCGAGTCGAGAGTCACCGCTTGCGAATTTACCGACTGAAGATGCGGTGGTACTTGGCACTTTAAAAGGGAAGGACTTTGATCGCATTGCTAAAGAAGGGGCGCGTACAGTACCACCACGTGAAAACGGTGGGAATTGTGATATTAAAAACTTATCGAAAGGTTCGAGAATATATTTTCCAGTATACGTTAAAGGTGCAAAATTATCAGTAGGTGACTTGCATTTTTCACAAGGAGACGGTGAAATTACATTTTGTGGCGGTATCGAGATGCCTGGATGGATTGATTTAAGAGTGAATGTGATTAAAGGGGGCATGGAAAAGTATCAAATTAAGAAGAATCCAGCGTTTAACCCAAGCCCTGTGCTACCGAACTACTCGGACTATATAGTGTTTGAAGGCATTTCGGTCAATGAATTTTCAGGAAAGCAAACATATTTAGATGCTAATACAGCTTATCGCAACGCTTGCTTGAATGCGATCGAATTTTTAAAAACACGTGGCTTTACAGGTGAGCAAGCATATATGTTACTCGGGTCAGCGCCCGTGCAAGGAACTGTTGCAGGCATTGTTGACGTTCCGAATGCATGCTGTACGATAGCCATACCACGAGAAATTTTTAAACCAGGCGTCTTGCCAGAGAAGGATGAATTCTAATGCCAAATTATTCCTATACATGTACGAACTGTGGTACGTTTACGATTCGGCAACGCATTTCAGAGCAGCATGAAACTGCGCCATGTCCGTCGTGTCGGCAAATCGCAAAGCGAGAATTTGTCGTCTTTCAAACGTACAAAATAAATGCCAATGTTAAACAACGTATTGAAAAAGGTCAACAACCGCGTCTTGTCAAAAAAGAAGATTTGCCTAAAAAAATAACTCAATCACCACAAGTTACACGACCATGGATGGCAGGACATTAAAAATAATATGAAATAACAGAAAAAAGAGACGGGAAGTCACTCCCCGTCTCTTCTATATATAAAGGTTTAAATTACATTTTAACAACGTTCGCTGCTTGTGCGCCACGTTCGCCTTCAACGATATCAAAGTCAACACTTTGACCTTCTTCTAAAGTTTTGTAACCATCTCCAACGATTGCTGAGAAGTGTACAAATACGTCGTCTCCATTTTCTCTTTCAATGAAGCCGAAACCTTTTTCTGAGTTAAACCATTTTACTGTACCGTTATTCATAAAGAATACCTCCAAGTGCTTTTGCACAAATATTTGCAATAAATTGATTGATTAAAAAAGAGGATATTCTAAAAAATACACTACAATTAAATTCAAGATCTTTTATTACGTGGTATTAACTATACACGTGGTTATCAATAAAGTAAAGCTTTTATTTTTTAAAATTTAAAAATAGAGGTTAAGAAAGCAAGTATATCTAAGGAAAAGGCTTTAAAAATGGAAGTACATACACCACATAGATTTGAAGAGATGAGCACCTCTGTATAGCAACTAGTGGTATAAGCGGGGAATGGTTTTTATGAATCAAACCGGTAAAAAAATAGAAAACCGATATACAAGTCTCGCTTATACATCGGTTTTTAATTATTTTGATTCATATTGCATTCTTTTTTTTGACTGTTTCACCCAATAAGGCAAGCGTTCTTCTAAAGTCTGAAACCCATATTTCTCAGTTTCCTGAATTTCATCCAATACTGAATATTTTCCTTTTCTACGCTCATAATTTTTAAAGTAATCATTATCTTTAAGTGATAAATTTAGCTTTCCATTACTATCAATGGAAATGATTTTTGCTTTCACAATTTGACCAGGTGATAAAAGCTTTTTTAAATTATGCACATAATCATCCATAATTTCGGATATATGAATAAGTCCTTCAGTACTGTCAGGGGTCTCAACGAAAGCGCCGTAGGGTTGTATACCAGTCACACGCACTTTGACATGTTGTCCAACACGATACTGTCTTTTCAACATTCATAACCCCTTATTGAATTGATATTAACAGTTTAATCATAGCATACATTTTTCTAATATCCTAACTATTCGGTGCAAGACTGACTCTTTCTAGTCATTTCATACGCATCTCTGTCTTCAATAATAAAATATTGAACGATATTTGATGTGTGTTATGCCATATTCGTGAAGCTTTGTAAGAGGACTGGAGTTGTATATCGGATAGTTGCAAACGACGTTTCATCCACGCTATAATGCAAGTGAATGAAAGCGCTTAACATTTACTTGAAAACATCTCTCTGTTCATTGAAAGGTGTGTTTTTAAAGTGAGATTAAGTGATCGTTTTTTTATGAATGGTTTGGTTAAAGATTTTCTTTTACAAACAGATACTTCATATGTCATGATATATGTAAGGGCTTTCTAAAATAAACAAAGGAGGATTTTTGAATGATTCCATATCAACATGAACCATTTACAGATTTCACTAAAGAAGAAAATCGTGAGGCATATTTTCGAGCATTAGAAAAGGTGGAAAGTGAACTTGGTAAAGAGTATCCATTAATCATTGGAGGAGAACGTGTTTTTACAGAAGAAAAAACACGTGTTTACAACCCTTCTAATCGCGAAGAAACAATCGGTTACGTGTCTAAAGCTTCACAAGCGCATGCAGAAAAAGCATTAGAAGCAGCAAAAGAAGCGTTCAAAACTTGGAGAACTGTAGACCCTAAAGTGCGTGCAAATATTTTATTCAGAGCTGCAGAGATTACACGTAAACGTAAACACGAATTTTCTGCATTACTTTCTAAAGAGGGCGGTAAGCCTTGGAAAGAAGCGGATGCAGATACAGCAGAAGCGATTGACTTCATGGAATACTATGGTCGACAAATGCTTGAATTAAAAGATGGCAAGCATGTTCATAGTCGTCCAGGTGAATACAATCAATTTGATTATTTACCAGTGGGTGTCAGTGTCGTGATTTCGCCATGGAATTTTGCATATGCTATTATGGCGGGGACAACTTCAGCGCCAATTGTAACAGGAAATACCGTATTGCTGAAGCCTTCATCCAATACACCTATTATCTCCTATAAATTTATGGAAGTTCTTGAAGAAGCAGGTTTACCAAAAGGGGTAGTTAACTGGATTCCTGGTTCATCAAGTGAGATTGGAGATTTCTTGATTGAAAATAAAGATGTGGGCTTGATTTCATTCACAGGTTCTAAAAATGTAGGTAAAGAAATTATTCAAAAAGCAGCTGTGATACAAGAAGGACAAAATCATATTAAACGTGTAATTGCTGAAATGGGTGGTAAAGACGCCATTGTAGTTGATAACGAAGCCGACTTACAAATTGCGACAGATGCTATTGTTTATTCTGCGTTTGGCTTCTCAGGTCAAAAATGTTCAGCATGTTCTCGTGTCATTGCACATCAAGATATTTACGATGAGCTATTAGAACGTGTTAAAGAAGCAGCAGAAAAGATTAAAGTAGGTAATGCTGCAGAACCAGACACTTATGTTGGACCTGTTATCGATCAAAAATCATTAGATAAAATTAAAAAATATATCGAAATTGGTAAAGAAGAAGGACGTATCGTAACAGGCGGTAATACAGATGAAGAAAAAGGTAATTTTGTTTATCCAACGATTATTGCTGATTTAGATCCTAATTCACGTATCATGCAAGAAGAAATTTTTGGACCTGTCGTTGGTTTTACAAAAGTAAAAGATTTTGATGAGGCTATTCAAGTTGCCAATGATACAGAATATGGCTTAACAGGTGGTGTCATTTCAAATAACCGTATGAAACTAGAGCAAGCACGACGTGACTTCATGGTTGGTAACTTGTACTTTAACCGTGGTTGTACAGGTGCGGTTGTTGGCTATCAACCGTTTGGCGGCTTTAAAATGTCAGGAACAGATTCTAAAGCAGGCGGACCAGATTATTTAGTCTTACACATGCAAGGTCGTTCAGTTTCAGAACATCTCTAACATTTAATTAAATAACAATGGTATGAAATCTAAAGAGGTTCATATCAACTGTAGGGTAAATCATTAAGAAAGACGTTCAAACCTTAGATATGAAAAGGCCATGAATGACATTTATCGATTTACCCTATACTTTCATATGAAAAATTTCAGAATTGCAGAAAAGGGGGAGACGGCATGAATACAAAATCTGAAAAAATTATCGAAAAAACAAATCATTATGGTGCACACAACTATCTTCCTTTACCTATCGTGATCTCAGAAGCTGAAGGGGTTTGGGTTAAAGATCCTGAAGGTCATCGCTATATGGACATGCTAGCCGCATATTCAGCAGTGAATCAAGGACATAGACATCCTAAAATTATTCAAGCAGTAAAAGAACAAGCCGATAAAGTTACACTTGTGTCACGCGCATTTCACAGTGATAATTTAGGAGAATGGTATGAAAAAATATGCCAATTATCAGGTAAAGAAAAGGCATTACCTATGAATACCGGTGCAGAAGCAGTTGAAACCGCATTAAAAGCTGCACGACGTTGGGCTTATGAAGTCAAAGGGATTAAGCCAAATGAAGCGGAGATTATTGCGATGGAAGGGAATTTCCATGGTAGAACAATGGCGCCAGTTTCTTTATCATCAGAAAAAGAATATCAGCGCGGGTATGGCCCGCTTTTAGAAGGTTTCCAAAATGTTGAATTTGGAAATATTGCACAATTAAAAGCCGCGATCAATGAAAATACGGCAGCTGTATTAATTGAACCTATTCAAGGGGAAGCGGGTATTAATATTCCACCTGAAGGCTATTTAAAAGAAGTGAGAGCCTTATGTGATGAGCATAACGTTCTTTTTATTGCTGATGAAATTCAAGCAGGTTTAGGGCGAACTGGTAAATTGTTTGCGACAGACTGGGACAATGTTAAACCAGATATTTATATTTTAGGTAAAGCATTAGGAGGCGGTGTTTTACCAATTTCGGTTGTATTAGCTGATAGCGAAGTACTGGATGTCTTTACACCAGGCTCACACGGTTCTACTTTTGGAGGCAATCCTTTAGCTTGTGCGGCTTCAATTGCTGCGCTAGATGTAATTATTGATGAAGACTTACCAGGTCGTTCACTAGAATTGGGAGAATACTTTAAAAAGGCATTACTTGAAATCAATCATCCAGCGATTAAAGAGGTGCGAGGACGTGGTTTGTTTATAGGTATAGAACTGCATGAAAATGCACGTCCGTATTGTGAAAGACTTAAAGAAGAAGGGCTGTTATGTAAGGAAACGCATGATACAGTGATTCGATTTGCACCGCCATTAGTAATTACAAAGGAAGAATTGGACTATGCCATTGAAAAAGTGAAAAAAGTGTTTTCTGAGGGATAAAGTGACTCCTAAACATGTAGAGTGAAAAGAACTTTAAAATAAAATTGCTTGTGTTACAATACTCATGTAAACGAAAACATTATAGTAGGAAAAAGAGGCGAAATGGATCATGGCTGAAAAAAATAATTTAGTGACGTCAACGCAAGGTATCATAAAAGAAGCAATGCACAAACTGGGTTTTGATGATGGCATGTACGAATTAATTAAAGAACCTTTACGTTTTTTAACTGTCCGTATTCCAGTAAAAATGGATGACGGTACAGTAAAAACTTTTACGGGTTATCGCGCACAACATAACGATGCTGTAGGACCTACTAAAGGGGGCGTACGCTTTCATCCTGATGTAGATGAAGAGGAAGTAAAGGCATTATCAATGTGGATGACATTGAAATGTGGCATTGTAGATTTACCATATGGTGGGGGTAAAGGTGGTATTGTCTGCGACCCACGTCAAATGAGTATTCATGAGGTAGAACGACTATCACGTGGCTATGTTCGTGCGATTTCACAAATTGTTGGACCGACAAAAGATATTCCAGCGCCAGATGTATTTACAAATTCACAAATCATGGCGTGGATGATGGACGAATACAGTCAAATGGATGCCTTTAACTCTCCAGGATTTATCACTGGGAAACCTATTGTTTTAGGGGGATCTCAAGGTCGAGATCGTTCAACAGCATTAGGTGTTGTTATCGCGATTGAAGAGGCTGCAAAACGTCGTGGTAAAACAATCAAAGATTCACGTATTGTCATTCAAGGTTTTGGTAATGCAGGTAGCTTTTTAGCGAAATTCTTGTATGATCAAGGTGCTAAAATTGTAGGTATTTCTGATGCGTATGGTGCATTACACGATCCAGAAGGTTTGGACATTGATTATTTATTAGACCGTCGTGATAGCTTTGGTACGGTGACAAACTTGTTTGAAGATACAATTTCTAATAAAGAGTTGTTTGAATTAGATTGTGATATTTTAGTGCCTGCAGCAATTGCAAATCAAATCACATCTGATAACGCGGCTGATATTAAAGCTGAAATCGTTGTAGAAGCGGCAAATGGTCCAACAACACCATCTGCAACTAAAATATTGACAGATCGTGGTGTATTACTTGTACCTGATGTATTAGCGAGTGCTGGTGGCGTGACGGTTTCTTATTTTGAGTGGGTACAAAACAATACAGGTTACTACTGGACTGAAGAAGAAGTTAACGAAAAATTACGTGAAAAATTAGTGAATGCATTCGATACGATTTATAACTTATCTCAAAATCGTAAAATTGATATGCGTTTGGCAGCCTATATTGTAGGAATTAAACGTACCGCTGAAGCTGCACGTTACCGTGGTTGGGCATAAGACTAGGCGCACCAATTCATGATTTAAAACTGGACTGAAATTCGTATTAAGCATGATATTTTCAATTTCAAAAAAGTAAATAATCATGCAGCATTCATTGTGTTGTATTTGACGTCAATAAAGTTTGAAAAAAACCCTGAACATAGAGCCGCCAATCTCTAAATGTTCAGGGGTTTTTTCGGTTTCTCGTTTTTAAAAAATAAGTATAAAGTCTATAACGATGACGACAGCTTTTGTTAGAGAATCTGACTTAGCTATTTTTTGAGTGATGAAAGGCCTAACTTATGACGAAGGCTTAACTTGTTTCACGCTAGTCGATTGATTCACAGCACGATAGACATCTGGATAGTTCGTAAAGAGTCCTGTCACACCGTAATGATTTAAGCGTTGCATCGTTTGACGATCATTGACAGTGTATGGATGGATGTAAAAACCTTTTTGACGTAAAGCTTTTGTATTTTGAGGATTTAAATCTCTATAATCAGGACCAAGACCTACTGAATAACTCCGCCATGTGTGTACATGTCGTTGATAATGATGTTTCAGTTGTCCTCTATTCAATAGTTGAATCAGCGGGACATTTGGATTGAGGCGATGTATTTTTTTTAAACTGTCTGATGAAAAAGACTGTATAACAACTTTTCCATTACGTAATTGGCATTGATGGTCTAGACCATATTCATGCAATTTTTTTAGAAGTTTTTCTTCCATACCAGGATAAACGTTAGGTGACTTTGTTTCGATATAGTAATTGGCATGGTGACCATACCGTTTAAATATTTCATCTAAAGTAGGCACCTTTTGGCCGACATATTGCGGGTTTTGTAATTTAGGATGTGCTTTATTAAACCAACTGCCTGCATCTAATTTTTTTAGCGCTTTAAGTGTATACTGATTAACGTGTCCTTTACCGTTGGTTGTTCTATTGACCGTTTCATCATGCATCGCAACAAGATGACCGTCTTTTGTCATTTGTAGGTCAATCTCAAGGTAATCAGCGCCCATTTCTTTGATGCTTTTATCATAAGACGCAAAGGTATGTTCAGGTGCATAGCCACTCGCACCACGATGGCCGATATTGACATGAGGTTTGTTTAAAACATTATGTAATGATGGAGACAAAGGGGTTGCTTTCGCTTGATGAGGCGTCTCTTGTGGTGATGTGCTTGCTTCAGTAGTATAGGAAGCTAATCCTAAAAGCATTGCTGACATTAAAGTAGTAGTGACGACATACGTCGTTATTTTTTTCATAAATACCCTCCTTACGCTATGTGTATAATTCCAAGTTAAAGGAGTGGGGAAGAAAACACAATACTTTTAATTGAAAATTTAAAAAATTTAAAAATAATTAATATCATCATTATAAAATGAAAAAGTGTAAAATTTATCTTTTTATACTTTGTCTTAGACGTTCTTGCACCGTCTCAAACAAAATTGGAAGAGCTTATATAAATTAAGAATAGGTTACATAGCTTTTTTAGAAAACTGAAATGTTGACGTTACGTTTGTTACATAAAAAACCAATGAGATCGCAATAGATGAGACCTCATTGGCATATTTTTATTGCTTTTGAGTTAAACACTGATGAGCAACTTTGAGTTGATGCTTAACAGCTTCTTGGCCTGTAGAGCCATAGCTTGTTCTTCTTTTTACCGCTTCATCTGGCTGTAAGTATTGATAAATATCAGATTCAATGCTTTCGTGGTGCGATTGATAAATATCGAGTGGTACATCTAATAAATACATCTTATTTTGAATACACCACAATACAATTTTTCCAACAATCGCATGCGCATCTCTGAAAGGGATACCTTTGACAACGAGATAGTCAGCTAATTCAGTGGCATTTGAGAAGTCTTGTTTTACAGTGGTATTTAAGCGCTCCTCATTCACTGTCATAGTCGATAGCATACCTTCAAAAATACGTAACGACCCTTTTAATGTAAGCATTGCATCAAATAAACCTTCTTTATCTTCTTGCATGTCTTTATTATAAGCAAGAGGCAAGCCTTTTAATGTTACCAACATACTTACAAGGTGACCCATTGTACGTCCAACTTTACCGCGAATCAATTCAGCCATATCTGGATTTTTCTTTTGTGGCATAATGGATGACCCAGTAGAAAAAGCATCAGATAAAGTAATAAATTGAGCTTCTTCAGAAGACCAGAAAATGATTTCTTCAGCTAAACGTGATAAATGGACCATAGTTAAGTTAATGTGATGCAAAGTCTCGACAATATAGTCTCGGTCACTCACCGCATCGATGCTATTTTCATACAGAGATTTAAAGTTCAGCAGTTCTTGTGTTTCATGACGATCAATCGGATAAGTTGTACCACTTAATGCAGCAGCGCCTAAAGGTGAAATATCAATGCGTTTAAGTGCATCTTGAAAGCGTGATTGGTCTCTTTCAAGCATCCAAAAATATGTCATGATATGATGTGCGAAAGAAATAGGTTGTGCACGTTGTAAATGTGTATAACCGGGCATGATGGTATCAACATGCTTTTCAGCTAGTTCCAAAATCGTCTGTTGAAATGAGTGAATCATGTCGATGATGATTTGTACTTCTTTTTTAGTATACAAGTGCATATCGGTTGCAACTTGATCATTTCTACTACGACCTGTATGTAGTTTACCACCTGTAGCACCGATACGTTGAATTAATTCATGTTCTATATTTAAATGAATATCTTCTAATGACTCTTGAAATTCTATTTTTCCATTATGAAAGTCTAGCTGAATCGACTTTAATGCACGCACAATTTCCTGGCTTTCTTCTGTTGTAATAATTTTTTGATGAGCAAGCATTGTTGCATGTGCAATACTTCCTTGGATGTCTTCATCAATTAACGTTTGATCGAAGTGAATGGATGCATTAAACGCATCGACCCATGCTTCTGGTTTTTCTTCAAATCTACCGCCCCAGGCTTTTTCACTCATGCGCATACCCCCCGTGAAGCATTGCGTTAACTTGAGTAGGTAATCCGTAAAGTTCAATAAACCCTTCAGCTGAAGCTTGGTTGAATGCATCTTCTTTTGTATAAGTTGCAAGTTTTTCATTATATAATGTGTATTCAGATTTTCTACCATTCACAATCGCATGACCTTTGTATAATTTCACACGTACCTCACCAGTAACATATTTTTGTGTATGGTCGATAAATGATTTAAGTGCGTCAGTTAAAGGTGAGAACCACAGCCCATTATACACTTGTTCAGCAAGTTGCTTTTCAATAATAGGTTTAAAGTGTGCAACATCTTTAGTTAAAGTAATGGTTTCTAAACTTTTATGTGCATTAAGAATAACTGTCGCGCCAGGCGTTTCATATACTTCACGAGATTTAATGCCTACAAGACGGTTTTCAATATGGTCAATTCTTCCAATACCGTGCTTTCCAGCTAAATCATTTAAATGCAAGATTAAATCATCAAGAACATAACTTTTGCCGTTAACATGAGTTGGAAGCCCTTCTTTGAAAGTAATCAATATTTCTTCAGGTGTGTCTGGCGTATCTTCGAGCTCTTTTGTTAAATCATATGCATCTTTAGGAGGCGCAACGTAAGGGTCCTCTAAAACACCACATTCATTACTACGTCCCCATAAATTTTGATCAATAGAGTAAGGTGATTCTTTTCCAATTGGTACTGGAATTTGATGTTTTTTAGCATAATCAATTTCTTCTTCACGGCTCCATCCCCACTCGCGGACAGGTGCTATCACTTTTAAAGTAGGATCTAAAGCTTTAATAGCAACTTCAAAACGAACTTGATCGTTTCCTTTACCTGTACAACCATGTGCGATTGCACTCGCATCAGTTGCGTGTGCGATTTCAACTAATTTTTTTGAAATAAGAGGACGAGACAATGCAGATACAAGTGGGTACGTTTGTTCATACATTAAATTTCCTTTAATCGCATAACTTACATATTCTTCTGCAAATTCTTTTGTTGCTTCGATGATATGTGATTCAGTCGCTCCCATGTCTAAAGCTTTTTGATATACAAGGTCTAAGTCTTTGCCTTCGCCGACATCTAAACAGCATGCGACGACTTCATAGCCTTGCTCAATAAGCCATTGAACCGCGACACTCGTATCTAATCCCCCTGAATATGCTAAAACAACTTTCTTCTTCATAAACGTTCACCTCTGTGTTGAATTTAATATTTGTTAAAACCACTATAACACAAATGATTTAATATGCAAATATCTAAATAAATATACATTTAGTATTTTTTGACTTTTGTTGTCCCAGTTGTAACACAATTGAATTTGTTCACATAACTTAGTAAAATAAAACCGAGTTTAGTAAATATAGGAGGTAAAATGCATGACACATATCCAATTAGATTACCAAAAAGCTTTAAAGTTTTTTGATCAACATGAGTTAGAGCAACAACAAGATGCTGTTAAGTTAATTCACCGTACAATTCATGAAGGTACGGGTGCGGGAAGTGATTTTTTAGGTTGGGTTGACTTGCCTGTTAATTACGATAAAGAAGAATTTTCACGTATTAAAGAAGCAGCTAAACAAGTACAATCACATTCTGATGTCCTTGTAGTAATTGGTATCGGGGGTTCTTATTTAGGTGCACGTTCAGCCATCGAAATGTTGACACCAGCATTTAGAAAAGACACATCATACCCAGAAATTATCTTTGCAGGTAACCATCTTTCTTCATCATATATTCAATCGTTAATCGATTATTTAGCAGATAAAGATTTCTCAGTGAATGTCATTTCTAAATCTGGTACAACAACTGAACCAGCTGTTGCTTTCCGTATCTTCAAAAATTTATTAGAAGAAAAATATGGAAAAGAAGAAGCAGTTAAACGTATTTTTGCGACAACTGATAAAGAAAAAGGTGCGTTAAAACAATTAGCTACAAATGAAGGATACGAGTCATTTGTAGTACCTGATGATGTTGGCGGTCGTTTCTCTGTTTTAACAGCAGTAGGTTTATTACCAATTGCTGTAGCAGGCATTGATATTGATGCAATGATGGGCGGCGCAGCGAAAGCACGTGAAGAGTTATCTTCTGATGACTTGTCATCAAATATTGCATATCAATACGCTTCAATACGAAATATTTTATATGCAAAAGGTTATACAACTGAAATGTTGATTAACTATGAGCCTTCATTGCAATACTTTAATGAATGGTGGAAACAACTATTTGGTGAATCTGAAGGTAAAGACTTGAAAGGTATTTATCCTTCAAGCGCAAACTTTACAACAGACCTACATTCTTTAGGACAATATGTTCAAGAAGGACGTCGTTTCTTATTTGAAACGGTATTAAAAGTTCAAACACCAGAACACAATATTACAATTGAAGAAGATGCAGAAGACTTAGATGGCTTGAATTATCTTGCTGGTAAAACAGTGGATGAAGTTAATACAAAAGCATTCGAAGGTACACTTCTTGCACATACTGATGGTGGCGTTCCTAACTTGGTTGTTACTTTACCAAAATTAGACGCAGAAACTTATGGCTATGTGGTTTACTTCTTTGAATTAGCGGTTGCGATGAGCGGCTATCAATTGGGTGTAAATCCATTTAACCAACCAGGTGTGGAAGCATACAAACAAAATATGTTTGCACTTTTAGGTAAACCTGGTTACGAAGATAAGAAAAAAGATTTAGAAGCACGTTTATAAATAAAAATGCTTTGTTGCCGAAGTAAAGTCGGTAAATCAAGCATATGAAGAAATAGACTTTGAGCGGATGAACAACGCATATGGTGATAATTCATTTTTGATTCGTTCGTAATCTGCTTTCAATGGGGATGGGATGTTGAAATCTAATGGTAATTTAGATTTCGCACTCGTCCCTAAATTTTTGGGTCAATAATGAAGGTGTATCGATTTTAAAGAGATGACTTCAGACTTGAGTAGGATGACAGTGTTCGATTTTAAAGATATCATTGTAAAACTATTTTGCGTATGTAAAAATGTACGTAAATATGCTTTTTTATGATAAGATAAACTTTGTTGCAGTGAATGATGTACGATAGGATGTGCGAAATTGAAGTTTCTAATTAGAACTGTTTTTGCTGGTCTACTGGCATGGGGTATTTTAGCGTTGTTAATATTATTTGTCGCAATTCCTTATCAAGTTAAAACGCATGCTATGCAACCCACACTTCATCCTAATGATCGACTGATTGTTAACAAAATTGCTACGAGATTTAATGATATCAAGCATGCTGATATCGTTGTCTATAAAAATAAAAATCAAT
The DNA here is from genome assembly GCF_011174885.1 of Staphylococcus sp. 191. Lineage (NCBI taxonomy): Bacteria > Bacillati > Bacillota > Bacilli > Caryophanales > Staphylococcaceae > Staphylococcus > Staphylococcus sp. 191. Next base: position 41,709 of record NZ_PNRJ01000017.1, read on the forward strand.
ATCATATAGGTAGAGTGATTGGTAAACCTGGACAATCTGTTGTGTATCACAACGGCCAATTACAACTGGATAATACGCCCATTGCTGAGCCTTATCTTCGTCATCATTATCAAGCATCGTGGTCTTTAAGGTCACTACCGCATGCGGAAAGTGATATTATTCCTCCCTATACTTACTTGATTCTTAATGATGACCGCGGTCAACAAAATGACTCTAGAAAGATAGGGTTGATTAACAAGTCCGACATTGAAGGGAAAGTATTTATGCGTTATTATCCTTTTGATAATATTACGATTAATTTGAAACAAGAGGTGTAAACTTTGAAAAAAGAAACAGTTGAATGGTTGATTTCTATAGGTTTAGCTTTATTGATTGTAGGTTTATTATATGCATTTGTCATTAAACCATATAATGTTAAAGGGGACTCCATGGACCCTACATTAAAAGATGGCGAACGTGTTATCGTTAATAAAATTGGTAAAACATTCGGTCATTTAGAAGACGGCAATGTTATTGTTTTCCATGCTGACGAGAAAAGTGATTATGTCAAAAGAATTATTGGTAAGCCAGGAGATCATGTCGTATATAAAGATGATCAACTTTATTTAAATGGTAAAAAAGTAAAAGAGCCCTATTTAGACTATAATTTAAAACATAAAACATATGACCAAATTACAGGATCATTTGATTCTAAAGACTTACCAGGTAGTGATGGTCAAAAAGAGATACCTAAAGGGAAATATTTAGTTCTGGGTGATAACCGCGAAGTCAGCAAAGATAGCCGTGCGTTTGGTTTAATTGATGAAGATCAAATTGTAGGGAAAGTTGCCATTAGATTTTGGCCATTTAGTGAATTTAAAATTAACTTTAATCCCGATCACACAGACACACAAAATGGATAAAGCATAAATTATTTAAAAAGTAGGATGGCAAAAGTCATTCTGCTTTTTTTATTGAATCATAGCCAGCACAGTTGAAAGAATTGAGAAAATGACCTATATTCGCTTATTCAAAATTTGAGACAATGTTAAAAGGACAAACTATTTTGCGCGTTGGATTTAATAGAGATGGAGTAGAAGATAATGCTATAATGAGTCGTATACTCAACGATCAAGGTCTAGGCCTTGAGATTTTAAAGCGTACAAGTGAACGATTAGTTCGAACCTATTTTACAGAAGTAAAAATGAATGTTTGAACGTGTAATTAGTCAGACACGGATAAGAGGGGGGATTCGATGTTTAGAACATTCATCGGACGTGCAGGTACAGGGAAAAGTACTGAAATGTTAAATGAAATCAAACAGAAAATGAAAGAGCAACCATTAGGGCACCCTATTATCATCATTGCACCTATGCAAGGGACCTATTTATATGAGCAGTCATTAGTCAGCGATACTGAACTTATGGGAAGTATCCGAACAGAAGTGTTGCATTTTGAGAGATTGAGTCATCGTGTATTTCAAGAATTGGGGGGTGTACATGAGAAAAAATTATCTTCTATTGCCATAGAAATGATGATTTATGATATTTTGCAAGCGTATCAACAACAACTGAAATTATACCGTTCTCAAGTTAAATACTTAGGTTTTAGTACGAAAGTACGAGAGCAAATTCAAGATTTCGAAAAATATGCAGTCACGCCAGAAATTGTTATGGAAATGGCTCAAGACCAACAATTGGAGCCACGTACGCGTGATAAACTTCACGACATCGGTCTTATTTTTAATCAACTGAAAGCGCGGATGTCATCGGAATATATTTCGAGTGAAGCTTTAATGACACGATTTGTTGATCTCATTCCGAATTCAAATTGGCTAAAAGAAGCGGAAATATATATCGATGGATTTCACAACTTTTCCACACAAGAATATCAAGTGATTAAAGCACTTGTTCGACATACACGCGCTGTTACAGTTTTACTGACGACGAATGGTGATGAAGACAGGTTTAGTATGTTCCGTAAACCCTCTGAATCACTGCAACATTTAGAAGAAATTGCGCAGGACACACATCAACCCCTACAACGCCAATTTTTCAATCAGCCGATGCGATTTAAAACGGACATGTTAAAAACACTCGAATCACAATTTGATGCGCTTCAACCGTTAGAACATCCATTCGCAGATGGCAGCGTCGAAATACGAGAAGCAGCAACGACGCGCGATGAGGTGAATGACATTGCGCGTACAATCATAAGAGATGTAAGAGAAAAACAGTATCGCTATAAAGATATAGCGATACTGTATCGTGATCCGTCTTACGTTTATTTGATGGAATCGATATTGCCTCAATTCGATATACCTTTTAATATCGATGTGAAAAAATCAATGACGCACCATCCTATTATGGAAATGTTACGTGCATTAGCAGAAGTCATTCAAACAGAGTGGCAGTTTGAGCCGTTAATGCGCTTGTTAAAAACGAATATTCTGACTGAATCCATTCCGCGTAGTCGATATTTAATTGATATTCTAGAAAATTTTGCGATTGAAAGAGGCATTTATGGCAAACGTTGGATTGATCCAAAATATTTTGAGCTAGAGCAATTTCGTAAAATGGGGCTTCGTAGACATGACAAAATGACACATGAAGAAGCTGAAACGTTTCAACGTGTAATCGATTTAAAAAACAATGTCTTTAATAAACTTTTGAAGTTTCAAGAAAAGTTATCACAAGGGAAAAATGCGAGAGAATTTGCGACTTATTTTTATGAAACCTTAGAAGACTTTGAAGTACCTAACCAACTCATGACGCAACGTGATAGGTTAGATCAGCAAGATAAACATGAATCTGCAGAAGAAATTGATCAAATTTGGAACGGCTTTATTCGTGTTCTTGATGATATTGTGACAGTCTTTGATACACGTGAGATGACTTTGAATCGATTTTTAGAAGTTTTAGACGTTGGGCTGAATGAACTTGAATTTTCTATGATTCCACAGACGATTGACCAAGTGACTATTGGTTCAATGGACCTTGCTAAAGTGGATAATAAAAAGCATGTTTATTTAATTGGGATGAACGATGGTATTATGCCTCAACCCATCAATGGGACCAGTTTAATTTCTGATGAAGAGAAAAAAGATTTCGAATTATATGCTGGGATTCAGTTGAGCCCTACAGCAGATATCTTGCAAATGGACGAAGCATTTGTATGCTACCATGCAATGACGCGTGCATGTGAGCAAGTCACTTTTTCTTATAGTTTGATGGATACAGGTGGAGGAGACCGAGAAAAAAGCCCATTTTTAAGTGATATCTTTGCGATGTTTCCTCATTTAGAAACAACACCATTATCAAAAGTTCATGAGAGAGAAGCGTTAACTTTAGTTGAACACCCGCATCAGACAAAAGTTCATTTATTTGAAGCGCTGAAAACGTGGTTGGATGATGGTCTCGTGTCAGATATATGGTTTACGGTTTACCATGTGATGTCAAATTATGAACAATTAAATGAAGGACTTAGTCATTTAAAAACAGCGTTAAGCTACAATAACGATACGGTTCAACTAGATGCACAATTAACTTCACAATTGTATGGTCAATCTATCCATGCTAGTGTTTCGCGTTTTGAAGGTTATCAAAGTTGTCCTTTCAAGCATTATGCTTCACATGGATTAAGGCTAAATGAGCGATCAAAATATCAATTGCAAAGTTTTGATTTAGGTACGATTTTTCATGATGTTTTGCGATATATTGCAGAAAAGGTAGAAGGCCATTTCAATCAGTTGACGCAAAGTCAGATTGCACGTTTAACACAAGAAGCTTTAGATGAATTGCTTCCATTAGTGCAATTTAATTTATTGAATTCAACGTCGTACTATCGTTATTTATCGCAACGCATTGGCACAATCATACAAGCGACCTTGATGGCTATGAAACATCAGACCGAGCATTCTCAATTCAGACCGATTGCATTTGAAAAGTCATTTCGTAAAACGCCAAAAAATAGCAATGAACTTCAAGCTGAGACGTTGAAAACAAAACAAGGTGTACCTATTTATATCAGAGGTCAGATTGATCGTATTGATACTTTTCATAAAAATAATAAAAGCTTTATCAATATTATTGACTATAAATCATCAAAAACAGCTGCTTCTTTGGACTTGGTAAAAGTATATTATGGCTTACAAATGCAAATGATGACTTATATGGATATTGCACTTCAAAATAAAGAGCGCTTAGGCTTAATAGATGAAGTAAAACCGGGTGGCTTTTTATATATGTTTGTGCACAAATTCAAAGATGAAAAACGTGCCTGGAATAATGTAAATGATGATCAAATAGAAGCTGAATTCTTAAAATCTTATCAACTCCAAGGGTTATTAAATCAAGATGCAGATGTAATTGCTGCCTATGATAAAAGACTGACGAACAGTTTCAAATCAGATATTGTACCTTTAGGTATGAAAAAGGATGGTCAATTATATGCGACGAGCCGAGTTACGGATGAGGACACCATTTATAAATTGATTCATCATAATAAACGTAATTTTATAGATATTGCGAGTCGCATTATGGATGGTCATAATGAAGTCGCACCTATGCAATATCAAAAGAAACTACCATGTTCTTTTTGTCAGTATCAATCTGTCTGCCATGTGGATAGTATGATTGATAGCCCTAAATACCGACGTGTCGATGAAAAAATTGACCCCCTTGAAATACTAGCAGCAGAGGAGGATGAATCATGATTCCTAAAAAGCCAAATGATGTGCAATGGACAGATGCACAGTGGGAAAGTATCTATGCTAAAGGTCAAGATGTACTCGTTGCTGCTGCAGCGGGTTCCGGTAAAACCGCGGTACTGGTAGAACGTATTATTCAAAGGATTTTACGGGATCATATTGATGTGGATCGCCTCCTTGTTGTTACGTTTACGAATCTTAGTGCGCGAGAGATGAAACAACGTGTAGAAGCACGCATTCAGCAAGCTGCGATAGAGGATCCGACCAATCAGCATTTGAAGAATCAACGTGCTAAAATACATCAAGCTCAAATTTCAACGTTACACAGTTTTTGCTTGAAACTGATTCAACAACATTATGATGAATTGGAAATTGACCCAAATTTTCGAACAGCCAGTGAAGTAGAAAACGTTTTGCTACTAGAGGAAGTGATTGATCAAGTTTTCGAAACGCATTATACGCGGTTGGACCCTACATTTGTCACATTAGCAGAACATATTTCGACAGATCGAGATGACGCTGCATTAAGACAAATGGTTAAAAATCTCTATTATTTTAGTATTGCGAATCCAGATCCAATGGATTGGTTAGACCGTCTGGAACGGCCATATCTTGAAGCGCATTTACAACAACATTATTTAGATATTTTAAATAAGTATATCTTGCTTTATTTAGAAGCGGCTCAAAATGCAATTGAAGAAGCCTACCAACAACTTGAAATGATTGGTGATTACCCAAAACACACTGATTTTATTGATCAGCATCGCCAATTTATTCGTCAAATACGTTTAGATGATCAGCTAAATAAGAAGTTGATTTTTGAATATCAGTTCGGGCGTATGCCAACTAAGCCTAAAGCAGTTCGAGAAGATGAATCTTTAAATGAAGCGTATGATATTTTTAAAAGTAACTATGATCAATTTAAAGACTATTTGAGCCAAGTCCAAACTTTATTTGTAGGCCGTGAAGATGACACATTATTAAAAGAATTGAAGGATTTAGCACCGCGTGTTAAATATTTATCTGTACTGACACAAGATGTGATTCATGCTTTTCGTGAGGCGAAAAAGGCGCGTAATATTTTGGATTTCTCTGATTATGAACATTATGCTTTAGAAATTTTGCTTAATGAAGATGGCACGCCATCTGAAATCACTGAAATTTATCGACAACGTTTTGATGAAATCTTGGTGGATGAATATCAAGATACCAACCGTGTCCAAGAAAAAATTATTGCGAGTATTAAGCGTGGCAATGAATCAAATGGTAATTTGTTTATGGTCGGTGATGTAAAACAATCCATTTATAAATTTAGACAGGCCGATCCAAGTCTTTTTATCGAAAAGTATCAAAGATTCAATCAGCAGGATCAATCAAGTGGTTGGCGTATCGATTTATCTCAAAACTTCCGCTCACGTTCAGAAGTCTTAGCAACGACAAATTATCTTTTTGAACATATGATGGACACGGAAGTAGGAGAGATAGAATACGATACAGCTGCTAAATTGTATTACGGTGCACCATATGATGAAGTCGATATGCCAGTACAGTTCAATATTTTTATGGTAGATGAAAATATTGAACACACCGCGAGCGAACAAGAAGCGTATGGGATTGCTGAACAAGTTGAAGCAATACTTAAAACTAAAAAAGTTTATGACATGAAAACAGGTTCATATCGACCTGCGCAGTATAAAGACATTGTGATATTAGAAAGAAGTTATAGCAATGCACGTAATATTCAGCAAGTGTTTAAAGATAAAGATATACCTTTATTTGTTAATAGTAAGCAAGGATATTTTGAACAAACTGAAATTCGACTGATGTTATCCTTCTTGAGAACAATCGATAATCCTTTGCAAGATATTTATTTAGTCGGTTTAATGCGTTCGGTCATATACCAGTTCACAGAGGATGAGCTTGCGAAAATTAGAGTCGTGGCACCGAAAGAAGACTACTTTTATCAGTCCATTCAACAGTATTTACAATACGAAGATGCAGAACCTATGCTTGTAGGTAAATTAGAGCGTTTTTTAAGTGATTTAGAAGCGTATCAATCATTTAGTTTGAGTCACCCAGTTTATCAATTGATTGATAAATTATACAATGACCATTACATCATTCAGTATTTCAGTGGTTTGATTGGTGGCAAAGGAAGACGTGCCAATTTACATGGCTTGTTTAATAAAGCGGTAGAATTCGAAAATTCAAGCTTTCGAGGTTTGTTCCAATTTATTCGCTTCATTGATCAAATGATTGAGCGAGGTAAAGACTTCGGGGAAGAAAATGTCATCGGCCCAAACGACAATGTCGTGCGCATGATGACAATCCATAGCAGTAAAGGGCTCGAATTCCCATTTGTAATTTATTCTGGTTTGACACGAGAATTTAATACGAATGATTTAGGTAAACCTGTTGTATTGAATCAACATGAAGGGTTAGGTTTGCAATATTATGATGAGTCTAAAGGACTTTTTTATCCATCTTTGATATCTATGAGCATTGATTTAATCAATAAAAAAGAGCTAATCTCGGAAGAAATGCGGTTAATCTATGTCGCGTTAACACGTGCTAAAGAGCAATTGTTTTTAATTGGAACAGCCAAGCAAGAAAAGCATTTGCAACAGTTGGCGACTTCTCCGATTACAAATGGTAAATTAACCGCTATTGATCGTTTTAATGCGAAAAATCCATTTTCTCTCATCTACAGTGTGTTGAGTAAATATCAAAATAAGGCTTTACTAAAACATCAAAGATTTGAGTCTGACAATGAAACTTTAGATGCTTCTATTGAACCTAAAGTGATACAGCAACACATTTTAGCAGAGGAAATACTTCCTGTTGATGCGGAATCAGCTCAACAATTTGATCATTCGTTAGAAGCATTAGAAACAAAACTAGCCCAAGAACCATCTAATGAAGCAATACAACTGCAAATAGAGCAACAACTTTTATTTTCTTATCCTTATCAAGAAGCGATATTAAAAGCATCGAAGCAGTCGGTTTCAGAATTAAAACGACAATTAGAAACTGAACAGGCAGATACGAATTATGAAAGGGTTAGACAATACCGATTGGGTGTTGCAACTTATGAGCGTCCTCAGTTTTTACAAGAGGAAAAACAAACGGCAGCAGAATTTGGGACTTTGATGCATACAGTTATGCAACACCTTCCGTTTAAAAAAGAAGGTTTGTCAGAAGTGGATTTAAATCATTATCTTGACAGCCTTGTTGAGCAATCCATTATCGACCATGAATCGCGACGTTTGGTCAAAACAAATGATATTCAAACCTTTATTAATAGTAAGCTGTATCGCCGTATTGCAGAGAGTGATGAAGTTTATACTGAAATTCCATTCGTTGTGAATCAAGCACGTGTTGAATCAAAAGCAAATCAAGAGGAGCCTTCAATCATTCAAGGTATGATTGACCTTGTTTTTAAAGAAAGCGGACAATACTATTTTGTTGATTATAAAACAGATGCATTAATGAAGAGAAAAGGGATGTCAGACGAAGCATTCGGAGAGAGTTTAAAAAATAAGTATCGTGTACAGATGACTTATTATCAACGTGCATTAGAGACATTATTAAAAAGTCCAGTGTCGGGCTCTCTGTATTTCTTTCAATATGGTGAATTAAAGATTTAACTTGATTAACCTTTAAAAATTTGTGATTTGTCTAAATTTTTCGTTATAATATCACTAAGATATACGTTAGGAGCTGATGATGAATGAAATTCTTATCATTCAAACATAAAGATGAAACTTCATACGGAGTGAAAGTAAAAAGAGAAGAAGCAGCATGGGATTTAAAGAAAGTATTCGCTGATTTTGCGGAAGGTGACTTTCACCCAAAAACACTACTTGAAGGTTTACAACAAAACCAAACATTAGACTTTCAAGAACAAGTGCGTAAAGCAGTTGTTGCTGCAGAAGATAGTGGTAAAGGTGAAGAATATAAAGTACAGTTTGAAGATATTGAATTTTTACCTCCAGTCACACCGACTAATAATGTGATCGCATTTGGTCGTAATTATAAAGCACATGCAGAAGAGTTAGATCATGAAGTCGATCGTTTATATGTATTTACGAAAGCAGCTTCTTCATTAACTGGTGATGAAAGTACGATCCCTCATCATAAAGATATTACTGATGCATTAGATTATGAAGGTGAGTTAGGTGTCGTTATCGGTAAATCAGGTGAAAAAATCCCTAAAGGTTTAGCTTTAGATTATGTTTATGGCTATACAATTATTAATGATATTACAGATCGTACAGCGCAAAAAGCACATGATCAAGCCTTCTTGTCAAAAAGTTTAACAGGTGGCTGCCCAATGGGTCCTTATATTGTTACAAAAGATGAGATGCCTACACCTGAGAATGTGAACATCGTTACGAAAGTCAATAACGAGATTCGTCAAGATGGCAACACTTCTCAAATGATTCTTAAAATTGATGAATTAATTGAAGAGATTTCTAAATATGTAGCGCTTCACCCTGGAGATATCATTGCGACAGGTACGCCTTCAGGTGTTGGTGCGGGGATGAATCCACCGAAATTTTTACAACCAGGTGATGAAGTGAAAGTTACAATCGATAATATCGGTACATTAACTAATTTCATTGCTAAACAAGAAGATTAAAAATCTAATAGCGTTTATGCAGCGTTGAAACTGTAAAATAACGTTAAAAATTATGGTTATATATTTTTAACGGTTGGTGAAATATTCACTGACCGTTATTTTAATTTTTGATATTAAAAAAGCACAAATATCTCTATAATTGTAAGTG
>NZ_PNRJ01000018.1:0-45387 GCF_011174885.1 Staphylococcus sp. 191
AGAGGTGTATAAGATACAGCTCCTTGTCCGTTCGCTCGACTTRMAKGTATTAGGCACGCCGCCAGCGTTCATCCTGAGCCAGGATCAAACTCTCCATAAAAGAAGTAAGCTTGATATAGCTCGTTGATTGATTAAGTCAATCACTCTTCAAAGTACGTTAAAGTACTCAAATTATCGGAATTAACGTTGACATATTGTCATTCAGTTTTCAATGTTCATTTTTACCGTTACAAGAATCAATTATACTTTAAATCTTTTGTTGTGTCAACAATTATTTAAAAGTTTTTTTAATTCTTTGTTAATAAGTTGTTGTCTTTCATTCAACATTTATTATCTTATATTGTTATCAGAGAAGATTCAAGCGTTAATTTTACACTTTTAAAACCTGATTTACAAAGTAAAGTTAATTTAAATATTGTTTGCTCGAAACGACTTTTATATCTTATCAAGCAGAATGAAATACGTCAACAGAAAATAGAGATGTTTATTAATAAATATTACTATCATTTTGTAAACTGACGCGTTAAGAGAGAATTTTATATCTTTGCATAAGAAAAACGTGGTTTAAGGATGGATAATATGCCCCTAACTTTCACATAAAAGGTCTCACTTTATTAAAAAGAGGATTGACTTCTACTTACTCATGAACATTTTTGTATCTGAAAGTCTGCACTGCGAAAGTAATAATAGGATTATGGAAGCCATCAATAAAAAAGACGCATTTAATGAAAGGATAAGTCACGTACCCTATCATTAAATGCGTTTGAAAGTTTCTATGATTCTTTTTTCTTTTCTTCAGCTTCTTTACATGATTGACAAATTCCATATATTTCCATTCGATGGTGTGTTACATCGAAATGTGTGACATGCTGCGCAAGTTGTTCAACTTCATGCAATAGCGGATAATGAAAGTCAACGATTTTCCCACATTTTTCACATATCACATGATAGTGGTTTTGTGTATCGAAATCAAAACGACTAGATGCATCACCGTATGTGAGCTCTTTGACTATACCTGTTTTCTTAAAAACTTTAAGATTATTGTAGATTGTAGCTACACTAATATTTGGAAAATCAGGCGATAATGCTTGATAAATTTCATCAGCAGTTGGATGTGAATGTGCTTTAATTAGGAAATTCAATATTGCTTGACGTTGTGGTGTAATACGAACGCCTGCTTTTCGTAAAGACGCTATTGACTCTTGTAATTGATGTTCATGAGATTCCAATTCAGCAGCCATTAGTTTCACCCGTCTCTCTAGTTAATAATAATTCTTACTTAATAACAATATAAAGGTTAAAGACTGCTTATGTCAATGGATATGTTAATATCCTTTATTCACATCAACTACATTCTCATTAACTTCACCGTTATTGAGAAAATTTTCTAAATTATTTAAAAATATGTCTGTTGCTTGTTTTTTATTGTCATCACGATTTCCTGAAATATGCGCTGTAATATAAACATTATCAAGATCATATAGTTTAGATGTAGCTTCTAATGGTTCTTTGTCAAATACATCCAAATAAGCTTTTCTAATCTCATGTTCTTTTAAACTATCTACTAAAACCGCTTCTTTTGTAATTGTTCCCCTCCCAATATTGATGAATAAAGTATGTTGATTCATCGCTTGGAAGTCTTCACGTTTTAATAAATGATAGGTTTCCTCAGTCTCTGGTAATAAGTTGACTATAATATCAGCTGATGAATAAATCTCTTGGCGTCGAGCTAACGGGTATGTTCGATCAAAATAGTCAGCCTCATGGCCAGTCGTATTAAGTCCTATAGTCTCCATACCTAAAACTTTAGCAACTTGTGACGCTCTCTGAGGTATTTTACCAGTACCTAAAAAAAGAATACGTTGTTCACTGACAGATGGTGTCACACGTTTATGATTGTAGATTCTTTCCTGTTGCTCACTATAAGCTTCTTTCAGTTCTTTATAGTCATCTAAAATATAAGCAAATAAAAATTCCGTCAATTGTTGTGCATGGACACCCCCGGCGTTCGTAAGTGTAATACCTCTTTCATTCAAAGTTTCAAACGGTAGCGTATTGACACCCGTTGCATACCATGCAATCCATTTTAAATTTGGTGCCTTTTCTATAAATGTTTGATTTACTTCTGCGTTGTAAGTAATTAATACATCCATTTCTTTTTGAATATCATGAGGTAATTCTGATGGGTGCTTATAAAAATGAAATGTCACATCTGGGTAAGCTTCTTTTAGACGCAATTCTTGATCATCTAATCGCATTAAACTGACAACAATCATATTATACATCACCCTTCTAATATAGCTTTTAATTGTTCCATCTGTTCCTTAACTTTAACTTTTTCAATTACATCTAAAACTTTACCGTCCTCGTCAATCACAAACGTCGTTCTAACAATTCCCATAGATTCTTTGCCAAAAGATTTCTTTAATTGATATACACCCACTGCTTCAGATAATTGATAGTCTTCATCTACAAGTAAGTCAAAATTCAAATCATGTTTTTGAACAAAATTTTGATGTTTTCGTTTGGAATCACCACTAATACCATAAACTTTGACATTCAAATCATTAAAATAGCTTAAATTATCTCTAAAGTCACATGCTTCTGTTGTACACGTCGGTGTGTTATCACGAGGATAAAAATAAAGCACTGCTTTTTGACCTTTTAATGTGTCATTTGTAATCCATTCCTCATTTTGTGTTTCTAATTTAAATTCTGGAAATTGGTCGCCTTTTTTTAACATCACAATCCCTCTTTCTAATAACGTTTAATTTTATGATACGATAAGAGGTGAAAATATTAAATTAAAAGAGGTTGGTTAAATATGAAATTTACATTAAGTGAAGCACTTCAGAAACAATCTGATGAATATATATTAGGCGGTGTGAACTCCCCTTCCCGTTCTTATAAAGCAGTGGGCGGTGGCGCACCTGTTGTCATGAAGTCTGGTAAAGGTGCATATCTCTACGATGTGGATGGTAACCAATATATTGATTATTTGCAGGCATACGGCCCAATTATTACAGGACATGCACATCCTCATATTACGAAAGCAATTCAAGAACAAGCTGCGCTTGGCGTATTATATGGAACACCGACAGAATTAGAAATTGATTTTGCACGTAAATTACGTGACGCAATCCCTTCTTTAGAAAAAATACGTTTTGTCAATTCTGGTACAGAGGCCGTTATGACAACAATACGTGTCGCAAGAGCTTATACAAAACGAGATAAAATCATTAAATTTGCTGGTTGTTATCATGGACATTCAGATTTAGTCCTAGTGGCTGCAGGAAGTGGACCATCTCAACTCGGTTCTCCTGATTCAGCAGGTGTACCAAAAAGTGTCGCACAAGAAGTGATTACCGTACCTTTTAATAATGTTGATGCCTTTAAGGAAGCAATGGCACATTGGGGCGATCAAGTTGCAGGTGTACTTGTAGAACCGATTGTCGGCAATTTCGGTATGGTTGAGCCGCAACCAGGCTTTTTAGAAGAAGTGAATCGTATCACACATGAACATGGTGGTCTTGTTATCTATGACGAAGTGATTACTGCTTTTCGTTTCCATTATGGCGCTGCGCAAGATTTATTAGGCGTTTATCCAGACTTAACGGCATTCGGTAAAATTATCGGTGGTGGTCTACCGATTGGTGGTTATGGTGGCCGTCAAGATATCATGGAACAAGTTGCACCATTAGGACCTGCTTATCAAGCGGGTACAATGGCAGGTAATCCATTATCAATGAAAGCAGGTATTGCATTATTAGAAGTGTTAGAACAAGACGGCGTATATGAAAAGCTTGATCAACTTGGTAAAAGACTGGAAGAAGGCTTACAAGCAGCAATTGATAAATATAATATAAAAGCTACAATTAATCGAATTCGAGGTGCGTTAACAGTCTACTTTACAGATGAAAAAGTAACGCATTATGACCAAGCAGATGCTTCTAATGGCGAACAGTTCGGTAAATTTTTCAAACTTATGCTCAATCAAGGCATCAATTTGGCACCTTCTAAATATGAGGCTTGGTTCTTAACAACAGAACACACAGAAGCTGATATCGATAAAACAATAGCTGCTGCTGATTATGCGTTTAGCCAATTGTAAACTTCTATATTGAAAAATGCGTTACAACAGTGTATAACATGATTAAACATATTCAATATTAATTGAAATATAACATAAAGGAGCGCGATGACTTGAAACTGGGAGCTCGAATATTAAAAACCGGTATCGCCATTATACTTGCGGTTTCAATTGCTTCATTGTTACCCGGATCAACAGGCATGGTGACTGTAGCAGGCATTGCAGCGGTTGTTGCGATGCAGCCTAGTGTCTATCGTACTTTCAAAACAATTGTTGACCAATTTCAAGGTAATGTGATTGGCGCATTACTCGCTGTAACGATGGTTACGATATTTGGTAACAATGTCATCATTATGGGTGCGACAGTGATTTTGCTCATTGCTTTGCTTTTTAGAATGAACATTGCACACGTTGCAACTTTAGCTACAGTCACTGCCCTAGTCATTATGGGGCAACACAATGGATCGTTTTATATATCCGCATTTTATCGTTTTTCACTTGTCATGATTGGTGTCATCAGTTCTTTTATCGTCAATTTAACATTTTTACCTCCGAAATTTGAGACAAAAATTTATTATAATTCATTAAACATTTCAACAGATATTTTCAAATGGTTTAATTTAGTCCTAAATGATGCAACGGAGTTTAATCATGTAAAGCAAGATTTGGAACATTTACGACAAAGAATCGTAAAACTAGAACAATTTTTAGAGTTTTATAAAGAGGAACGCGCTTTTACAAAAAAACAGGTCTTTGCTCAAACACGTAAGAAAATTTTATTTAAAGAGATTGTGTTATCGACACGTGATGCTTATGATGTTTTACGTCGCATGAATCGATATCAAAATGACCTTGTCCATCTCACTCATTCGTTGCTACTTCAAATTAAGTTAGAGATTGACGAGCTAACACAGTTTCATGAGCAAATATTAATTAGTATTACTAAAAAAGCAAAATTTGACGTCTCGCACGATCAGCAATTTGTACCCAATCCTCTCAAAAAAGATATTATGACAGCATTTCAAGAGGAAGTGATTCATAATCCGAATCCTTGTGGGTTCTCTTATGCGAATATTATGCATATCATCTCTTCATTAGAAGAATATCGTTATAATCTGGAACATTTAGATCGACTGCGTGTTAGTTATTTTAAATATCATGCGACAGATCCGGATATTGATATTATTGAAGAGGACTTTGACTTATAAAAAGACATTGCCTGTTTTATTATAAACGGCGTTAAAAAAGACGGCTAAGCACATCAACACTTTAATGTGAGATGAGATAGGCCGTCTTTTTATTTTTACTCCATCAAACTGTCATTGACCAGTTTGAGTTGATAACGTTTAATAGTATCCAATTGTCCATTTTGATGTTTAATCGTAACATGTCCCGGTCCGATTTCTGTAGGGCTTTCGACGCCAACTGCTGCAGCAATATTAAACAAGCCCTCATGCAAACTCGTAATATAATTAACAACACGATATTGTTTTTCATCTACCACTAAGGCGCGTTCTTTCTTTGTATCTGTTGTCGCTACACCCGCGGGACAAGTATTTTTATGACATTGTTTACTCATAATACATCCGACACTGATCATCATCGCTCTTGCAACATTAACTAGATCTGCCCCTAATGCTAAAGCAATAGCAATTTTATCTGGTGTTATTAATTTTCCAGAAGCAAATATTTTGATACGTTCTCTAATCCCATGCGTTTTAAGCAACCCGTCTATGATTGGTAAAGATGTAAATAAAGGTAATCCTACACCATCTTGCAATTCTTGAAAAGATGCGCCAGTACCCCCTTCACCTCCATCTATCGTAATAAAGTCAGGATAAATGTCTAAATGTTTCATCGTTTCAATGAGTGTTACAAATTCATTTGCATGACCTAATACCATTTTAAAGCCTACAGGTTTTTGGCCTAACTGACGTAATTCTTCTAGCCATTCTAATAAATCTTTAGCATTTTGTATAAATTCAAAGCGGTTAGGTGAATCGATTGTTTCATATGGCTTAAGTCTTCTAATTTTAGCAATCTCTTCTGTTACTTTTTTACCTTCAATATGTCCTCCTCTTGTTTTAGCACCTTGAGCCAGTTTAATTTCAAAAGCTTTTACTTGATCTTTTTTGGCAATTTCAACAAATGCTTTTGAATCAAATTGACCTTGCTCATTTCTAACACCAAATAGTCCTGGCCCAATTTGAAAAATAATATCCGCTTCCCCTTTTAAATGATGTGGGGAAAGTCCGCCTTCACCTGTGTTCATCCATGTGTTCGCCATCCCTAGACCTTTTGAAAGAGCGGTTATGGCATTCTTCCCTAACGCACCATAGCTCATACCCGATTGACCGACAAGACGCTTTGCAAAATAGGGGTGCTCAATATTTTCACCAATTTTAACGTACTGTTCAGGTGAAAGTAAAAAAGGATCGACATTTTTTTCTACTGCTTTTTCTTTACGATTGACGAGACCCTCATTTTTTATTTGATATAAGAAAGTTGTAATTTGATGTGTATTATCAACTTTTAAAGCAGGCTTTTGTGTTGGAAACATCGCATTGTTAATAAAAAAGCCATGTTGATAATTTTTTTGTGTCCCAAAACTAGCACCTCTATTTTTATATTTCCCTGCTAAAACAATATCTTGATAATCTAGTCTAGAAAAAGGTTTATCTTCATTATCATTTAAAAAAAGATATTGCCTTAATTCAGGACCAATATGTTCAAGAAAGTATCGGACTCTCGCAAGAACTGGATAATTCCTGAGAACGCTATGTTGCTTTTGACCTTTATCAAAAATTAAAAATGCTACTGTAGCAATAATTAAAAACAGAAGTAACCCCACTAAAATGATATTGACGATCAATTGCAATATTGTTAGAAAAGACACTTGCCCATCCCCTTATATTTTTGATTGTATTATACCCTATATTGTATCGTCATATCATATTTGACTCCTTTTTAGTTTCAAATCAAAAGCAGGATTGTTCTGTCTTTCAAAGCAGAATAACCAAAATCTCACAAAAGAATATCTTTTGAAGTCTCATTACTAAAAAAGAGCAAACAAGAAATCTTATTCAACAAAGATTCCATTTGTTTGCTCTAATTTAATACCCTTTTTCGATTATTATAGATTTTGTATAGAATAAAGTCGTTCATATGCGCCTTGCTTGTCAATGAGTGTTTGATGTGAACCTTGTTCTACAATTTCACCATTTTCAATAACTACAATTTTATCGGCGTGTGTAATGGTTGACAGGCGGTGCGCCACAATGATTGTAGTTCTATCATGACTTAATGTATCAAGTGCTTCTTGTATGATTGCTTCACTTTCTAAGTCAAGTGCACTTGTTGCCTCATCAAGAATCAAGATAGGTGGATCATTTAAAAAGATACGTGCAATAGATAATCTTTGTTTCTGCCCACCTGATAATTTCACACCTCGTTCGCCTACTTCAGTATCATAGCCTTGCGGTAAGTCCATAATAAAGTCATGGGCATTCGCAAGCTTAGCAGCCTCAACCACTTCTTCAAAAGTTGCGTCAGGTCGTCCAAGCAAGATATTTTCTTTTACTGTATCAGAAAATAAAATATTGTCTTGTTGTACCATACCGATTTGTCGTCTCAAACTACCCATATCGAACGCTTTAATATCGTGACCATCAATGGATATACGTCCCTTTGTAACATCATAAAAACGAGGAATCAAATTGATTAAAGTTGACTTACCGCCTCCACTCATGCCTACAAAAGCGACTGTTTCACCATGTTTAATATCTAAATTCAAATGCTTTAACACATCTTTTTCATCAGGTTGATAGCGAAAAGAAACATTTTCTATTTCGATGTGACCTTCCTTAATCGCTATCGGTTTTGCATAGTCAGTATTTTTAATATCATATGGTTCATCAAATAGTTGAAAAACACGGTCCATTGATGCAAAACTTTGTGTCAATGTAGTAAAAGAAGAGACGAGTCTTCGTAAAGGGCCATAGAGTTGTTCTAAGTAACTCACAAAAGCAGCTAGTGTCCCTACTGTAACTGAACCTGTAATTGCTAAATAAGCACCGTAGCCGATTACAATTAATGGACCAATATCAGTTACTGTATTAATCGCTGAAAAAGAATAGGCGTTCCAACGTGTATGTTGAAATGCTTTATTTAGAAAATTTTTATTTCGATGATCAAAGTTTTTGGCTTCATTATCTTCAATAGCAAAACTTTTAATGACTGCCATACCATTTACACGTTCATGTAAAAAACCTTGTGCTTCAGCTAATTTTTGAGAACGCTGACGTGTAAGTGCTCTTAATCTTCCAAAGAAAAAATACACAGTCAGCACGTAAAATGGTAAGATGACAATCGCCGCAAACGTTAATTGAACGTCTAAAAAGAACATGACAGAAAGTGCGATTATAATAGTGATACAATCGAGCCAAATATTCATTAGGCCTGTCATAATAAAGTCTTTTGTCTGTTCTACGTCATTAATGACACGTGAAATGACTTCGCCCGCTTTATTATTCGCATAAAACTTAGCACTTAAAGCTTGAAGATGATCATACAATTTTTTACGTATATCGTATAAAATTTTGTTACTTGTCCACTGTGCCATATACTGTCTCAAAAACTCAATAGGTGGACGTACAATAATAAAAATAAATGCTGCAATTAACATTGCAACAAACAGTCTCATTACCTTATCATCCACAGTTAGTGCAACATTGTTGATGACATCATCAATGACAAACTTGATGAGGAGTGGTATGAGTAAAGGAATACCAAATTTTAATATCCCTATAATAATTGTTCCAAATATTAGCCATTTATACGGCTTCACAAACTCTAAATAACGCTTAATCATGCGCTTGCC
The DNA here is from genome assembly GCF_011174885.1 of Staphylococcus sp. 191. NCBI lineage: Bacteria > Bacillati > Bacillota > Bacilli > Caryophanales > Staphylococcaceae > Staphylococcus > Staphylococcus sp. 191. Next base: position 8,970 of record NZ_PNRJ01000018.1, read on the forward strand.
CCCCAAAATTATATGCTTCCAATTAAGAATTTGTGCGCACATTTTTGATAATTCGTTTTCAAATAAGTCAGCTATTCTGCGTATTGCTTCAATCGAACAACCGTCATCATCATCTCACTGAACCTCATATATTGATTAAAATAGGTAATCGGTCAATATAATATGATTGTATTGATATAAAGTACAACGATTTGAACGGGAGTAAGACGGAACACCATTCGCTTCCAAATCTTACTCCCGTATTTAAAATCATTGTTTGAACGATATACACTATCCGATGTATCCCATGACACCGACTTAAACAGGCTATGTAAGAAGATGTTTTCATAGCATCTACTCCATTGCTTATCGAACCATTTGCAAAATTAAACTTCAAAATCGACAAAATTCATGATATTTACACGCTTAATTTTAAATATTTTTATATTTTTGAAAACGTTGACGCCACACTTTAATAAAATCTGGGGCAAATGGTCCCTTTTTCTGTTCAATCCATTGTTGAAGAATATCTACATTACGTCTTAAAATCAAATCTATATCTTTCGGATAATTCATTTGATTCATATGTTGTTCATATTCATCCTCATCAAGTAAGTGATATTTACCATTCGGATAGACTTTAATATCTAAATCATAGTCGATATACTTAAGGGCTTCTTCATCGCAGACAAATGGAGATGATAAGTTGCAGTAATAGTAAATACCATCTTCTCTAAACATACATATGACATTAAACCAATATTCTGAATGAAAATAGACAATCGCAGGTTCACGCGTTATCCAAGTTCGGCCATCACTTTCGGTCACTAATGTATGATCATTTCCACCAATAACCACATCGGCTGTTCCCTTGAGAATAGTCGTTTCTGACCAGACACGATGAATTTTGCCATCATGTTTATAAGATTGTATTTTAATCGATTCCCCTTCTCGAGGTACACACGACTTGACCACTTGCCACACCTCCTTAATTGTTATAACCTCGACTATTATATCACAATCAATCCGGTTACTTAATTATTCAGCTTGATGAAGCTTTTTAAAAATTTTAGTCATTGGGACTGGAAAAGAATAGTGTTCTTTTTGTTCAGGCACCAACCAAAGTCTTTCTTCTGCCACCTTGCGCTCATCTTCTTGTGCAATTTCTGCCAAATGGACATGAAGCTTCCAAGTAAGGTGTGTAAATTGATGCTTTAATATCATGACGTCTTTTTCTTTAATTTTTAATGAAGCTGCGATAACAGCTTCGGATGATGTTTGACTATTTTGTTCAGCCATTGGAAATTGCCACATTCCTTTTAACAATGAAGATGTTCTTTGTTCAATTAAATAACGGCCTAGATGGTCTTGAATTACATAAACATCAAAGTTCAGTTCTTTTTTCTTTAGTTTTTTAGTTTTCACAGGACGCTCTAACACTGTCCCATTTGCGTATGCTTCGCAGTGGTCTTGAACTGGACAAAACATGCATAGAGGTGATTTCGGCGTACAAACAAGAGCACCTAATTCCATCATCGCTTGATTAAAATCGCCTGCTTCAGAAGCAACATATGGCAATAGTTCTTGCTCATATGCTTTTCGGGTCGATTGCAACGCTGTATCACGACTATCATCATTCAAGCGAGACCACACACGAAAAACGTTGCCATCAACTGTGGCTAAAGGTAAACCATAAGCTATACTCATCACTGCCGCTTGTGTATAGGGACCAACACCTTTTAAAGACAAAAATGTATCAGGATGCTGAGGTACGATGCCATTATACTGATCAACGACTTCTTTAGCAGCTGTATGAAAATTACGTGCACGACTATAATATCCCAAGCCTTCCCATAATTTTAATACGTCCTCTTCTTTTGCTGCGGCTAAATCTTCAATACGTGGAAATTGTCTGATAAAACGTTGATAATAATCTCTAACCGTATCGACTTGTGTTTGTTGTAACATGACTTCACTCACCCATATGTAATATGGATTTTTAGTTTCTCTCCAAGGCATTTGTCGTTGCTCGAGTGCAAACCATTCTAACAAATGCGGCTTAAAAGAAATTTCGTTTAACATTTCTATTCCCCTTTTAAATTTGAATAATTTACCTTCAACTCAGTTGTAGATTATAATAAGATTAAGATATTTTGAAAAGAGTGAGACACTATGGATACTGCTACTCATATTGCTATCGGTATAGGCCTAACAGCAGTAGCAACAACAGATACTGCATTAGGCGGAAATTTTGCTGCAACTGCTACTGTATTAATTGCTGGTTCGTTAATTCCTGATAGTGATACTGTACTAAAATTAAAAAATAACGCAACCTATATTTCGAATCATAGAGGGATTACCCATTCTATTCCATTTACAATATTTTGGCCTTTACTATTAACTTTATTAGTTTATGTGTTTTTTAAAGATTTAGATCCATTTCATATTTGGTTATGGGCACAACTCGCTGTATTTTTGCATGTATTTGTCGATATATTTAATTCATACGGTACACAAGCATTGCGGCCTATTACAAATAAATGGATACAACTTAGTGTTATTAACACGTTTGACCCTATTATTTTTACAATTTTGCTTATCGGCATTTTATTATGGGCATTAGGATTACATCCTTATGTTGTTTTCGGACCTGTATTAATCATCTTGATTCTTTATTACATTTTGCGCTTTCAAATGCGTTTTTGGTTAAAAAAACAAGCTTTAAATCAAGTAGAACATTTAGGCACTCCGATCAAAGTGTTTGTCGCACCGACCATTCGATTTAAAGAGTGGCGTATTGCAATTCAAACAGAAAAACATGATTATGTCGGACGTAGTTATGGTCGAAGTATTGTGTTTAGTGATAAAGTTGAGCGCCAACCTTATCCAAGTCCAGAAATTATGCAATATGCACAATATGATCATAATATAAGAGCATTTTTAAATTTTTCTTCGATTTACCGTTGGCATATTAAACATATTGATAATGACACAACTGAGCTTCGATTTATTGACTTACGATATTTAAAAAAAGGTCATTATCAATTTGTTGCTATCGCCCATCTCGATAAAGAAATGAAAGTTGTACATTCGTATACGGGTTGGGTATTTAGCGAAGAAAAGCTGATGAAAAAGTTATATGCACATTGAATCATACATGACAAAACCTAGTCCCCATTATACGGGACTAGGTTTTTTGATGAATTTCACTCAATCCATTGATTAAATTAAGATTTAAGTTGTTGATGTTCATTGGGTCTCAACTGTGTCACGTAATCCTTCAATGCGAAGCTAAAGACAATCATTAAGCCCATAAAACAAAAGAAGTAAATATGATATCCCAAATTATTAATTGCATCTTTACCTATAATCACTGACTGTTGCATTCCGTTCACTAAATAAAAGATAGGATTCAGCATCAATAACCGTGTTTGCCATCCGCCATCTGGAATATATAAAATAGGTGATAGACAAAATACGATTAAAGACACGATATAAAATACTTTATCTAATTTTGGATATAAAATATAAATCATTCCTAATAAACATGAGATCACCGTAATAAAAAACAAACTCATTACAATATAGAACAACACACCGATTACTGTTGTGTCTGTATTGAGAGGTTTTAACCAAGCCATCACAAGCGTTAATATGAGTAAGACTAAACTATAGAGCGCACTCGACAATAACACGTGAAAAAACGGTGTACTATTGTAATGACGGGTCACATAATAGTCTCTCGGAAAAAAGCGGTAATTAATAAAGATGGCAATCCAAATGACGCCGAAAGTCATTAAGCCTGTAAGTCTATAATCTATTGTCGCTAATTTGACATCAACAGTTCCTAACCACCTAAAAATCATCGTGATGATTAATGTCAGTAGGATACCTATAGCGAAAGTCAATAACGTCCATTTTCTATGCATTTTTAGGCGATATATACTATGTCGGTATATTCTAGGAATGTTTTTGTAAAAACGAATTAAATTCTCAACCATTTTTCCACCTACAATTCGATATAAAGCCATTTTGAATTTTTCAAATCTGCAATAAAATAGCCCTCATCCGTTTTCGTTATCCATACATCACTTTTAATATGGTATTTATCTTCTAATTTTGACTTGTCCACAATTGGATACGTAAAGCCCATTAAATGATTACGGTCGTCAAATAACATTGAAATCGGTTGTTCAATGACTGGCTCAACGAAGCGGTCTTTCTTTCCAGGTACAAGTGTATCATTCACTTTCTCATGAGATTTATGTAATTCCCCATTAAAGTAATCAACATAATTGATATAATTACTTTTCATATAAGGTTCTAAATCTTTGCGATTCACATCTTTGTATAAAGAAGCAGGATTAAAATATTCAAACTTTCCTTTATCAGCTTTATAAAAAGAACCGTTGACTTGTATTTTATATGTCGCTTTATTTTCACCTACGATAGTTGCTATCGCATAGTGCGGCATCGTAATCGTTTTGCGTCCATGCTCTAAAGACGTTAAAGTGACCGAACTTTCATTAACAATCCCATATGCAAGTTTTTCTTCATAAGGATCTTTTGCTTGTTTGGAAATTGTAGGTTGTGTTGTTATTTGTGTACTGTCTATTTTACCTACCCCACTAATTACGAGGAGACTTGCCGCACACATGCCAACCAAAAACAAGATAGACCATAACCAGATTCTTGAAAGAAAAGCAGGCGGCTTTGCGTGATGATAACGCTCAATTCTTTTAAAATTATAGGTGAGTTCCGGCATTCTACTGCGATTTCGCTTCCAATCTTCATCAAAATGCTTTTTCTCTTCATCAGTTTTAAGTGAATCCATGTCACGCTGATGTGCCCTAAATTTAGGATAAACTTGGCTAATGGCACCTTCTTTTCTTAATTGACCATGCGATATCCAAGCCAAATAGTTGCTCACAGCTTTCACTTTATCAACATCATTGTCGATTGTAATCCACGTCCACTCACGCTCAACATATTCTTGCATCATTAGTTTTGCTTTTTCAAAAAACGCTTCATTCAAATAACTTAAAATATGACTTAATATCACAATTTCAGCATCAGAAGAACGGGCCAAACTAAATAGCAATTGTGCATATTGTGCATCTGTAAGTTGACTTACTCGCTCTGTTTTCACCTCTTCTAGATGTGCATATTTAATAATTTGTGACACCTTGTGTGCAGCCGCATCATAAGGATAAAGTTGAACGACGTCATTGACATAATCTTCAACCGTTGTATCCTCAACTGATTTTTGATTCATATTTGCATAAAACATCGAAGCTTTTCTTACAATTCGACCTTTATCAGGTTGAACCGTGCCTGCTAATATTTCACCTACTAATGATTTGGAAGCATCCGTTTCACCGATGATACCTAACGCTTCACCTTCATAGACATATAGCGAAATATTATTCAGCTCAATATCTTCGGGCTGATAACTAAAAGGTTTAAGCACATTTTGTTTTTTTTGATTGCGATAATAATGTGTTACATTAATCATCTTCAAGACAATTGAACTACCCATGCGCGCTACCCCTTTTATAATTTTAATAATGAAATTGGCAATCCTTCTTCGGGGTCACTATGATTAATTCTAAACCCCCAAGCAAAGATTCCTTTCAAACGTTCAACTTTAAAAAAGTCTTCTGTACCATCTTTCAATTTATATATTTTACCTATTTCTATCTTATCCGTATCGATAAGGTAGCTTTCAGCAATAACGACTTTATTGGCATAGACATCATATTCATTCATGATACCGTTCATTTCTGCTTTTCGCATTTTCTCTTTACTCGTTTGGATCACATGTAAAATCTCTTGCCTATCCATTTCACTTAAACGTTTATCACTCATTTTCGATACCACTTTCTGATAATTTTTGTCTAATCTCATCGTATTGATAGCCTTTTCTCAACAACCCTTCTACAGTTTTCATATAGAGAGGTTGCCCACTGTATTTCTTCTGATTTTTATTATAGACTTTCTCTAAATCACGTTGCAATAATTTGTCTATCATTTCTGAATCCTGTTCTATTTCGAGTTGATCCATTACTTTATAAATCGTCTCTAAACGATATCCTTTTTGTTGAAGTGATTGTTGAATCTTCAACTTCACCTTGGAGACAGGCCCTTTTTTCTGTTTCATAATTTTTTCACCTAATGCCACAATAGCATCTATGGGCTGCTCTTCTTCATATAATTGAACGCCTTCATCAATTAAATCCGCTTCTATGCCAGCTTCTATTAACTTCTGTCGAAAAATTTCAGGCCCTTTATCCGTCGTACGAAGTAATGTGTTTTTTAAGCTTATCATATAGTCACGATGATCTATTAATTGAAGATGCTCACAATAATCTATAGCACGAGCGATGACCGTCTCTGGAAAGTCTTGCTTTAAGAGATGTAATTTAATCTCCTTACGTGTACGTTTACGATAAGATAAGTATTGCATTGCTTGATTGATCGCTTGTCTATCATACTCTTCTTGATTGATCGCATCAATTTGATTTTTATCAACGATGTCACCCTTTTTTAAATTAAAGGCTACAAGCGTATCCATTGAAATGCCCATTGTAAAAACTTGATCTATATAAATATTAAATCTCTCTTTATTGTTTTTTTGAACTTCTATTTTAGTTATTTTATTCATCTTATCACCCCAAATCATCACAAAAGGGAGTGGAACAGAAATCGATTAGATTTCATTGTCCCACCCCTGTCTGGTTGACTCACATTAAGAATGCTTAATATAAGCTAGACTTAACTCAGCCATATACTATCAATGGATCAATTTTAAAAAATTCTACGCACTCTTTTATTATGCCATATATTTGTGTTAAGCACCAAGTTGTTGCAACGCCTCAGTGTATTCTTGTCCACTAATATAATTTTGTTGCTTCATTTTTTCTAACGTCATTTTAGTTCGATTTATAAAAGCGGGTGACATATCATTAACATCATATACTGAAGGTGCATTCACTTTGCTTGCAAGGATAGCACTTTGTAGTACAGTGATTTGAGGTAAATTCGTATTTTGTTGATTCGTTGTTGTTCCGAAATAATAACGTGCTGCAGATTCAATCGTATAATGATTGTCTCCATAAAAAATATTATTCATATAATAACTTAAAATTTGCTCTTTACTATATGTTCTTTCAATGCGTCTCGCAACAAACATTTCTTTTAATTTTCTTGTCACCGTCTGTTGATTATCATAATAAAAGTTTTTAGCAAGCTGTTGGGTAATCGTACTTCCCCCTTGCAAACGATTTTTATCTTTTATCGACGCAAAAATGGCTCGAATGCTCCCTTTATAATCGACACCCGAGTGATGGTAAAACCGTTTATCTTCAACTGCAATAAAGGCGCCCCTCGTATATTTAGGCATTTGCGTTGCACTCACATAACTATCTTTTTGCTCTATACTTTTTAAATCAGATACATCCGCTTGCTGTGAGAGCATATACATCAAACCAATAAACAATGCAGCAATAAAAATTAAGACAAAAATCAATGTACGAAAAATGCGTCTTGGCTTCTGTTTTTTAGGTGGTTGACCCACAGGCTGGTAATACGTATTGTAATGTGGCGCATTGTCATGGGGTTGTGCGGGAGACTTCCCCATTCGGTCTTTTCTTCTCATCCATGATGACCTACTTTCTCATTTCAATTCACTAATTACTGTGAGTTTATCAAGTCCAATAGAATTTATCTATATTTTTAACCAAAAATCAGTCTGTAGGATGAGGATAAGCACGTATTTTGAATATTGATGCATAAAATGAAAAAATGGGTATATGAGTCTTATAGGTTACTATATTGGAAAGGGAGTCGTAATAAATGGGAAAAGTAAAAGCGAATATGGCACTTATAAAAGCATTAAAAGCTTGGGATATTGATCATGTATATGGTATTCCTGGAGATTCTATTGATGCAGTTGTGGATGGACTTAAAAGTGCTGAAGATTCAATCAGATTTATTCATGTTCGTCATGAAGAAGTTGCGAGTCTTTCAGCTGCAGCTTATACAAAACTTACAGGTAAAATTGGGGTTGCATTAGGAATAGGTGGTCCTGGTGCAGTACATTTATTAAACGGCATGTATGATGCCAAACTCGACAATGTACCGCAATTAATCCTTTCAGGACAAGCCGACAGTGATAAACTCGGTACAAAAACATTCCAAGAAATTAACTTGCCAAATTTATTTGAAGATGTTGCTGTCTATAATTACCAATTAAAAGACAGTGATGCTGACAACGTCTTCCAAATTGTGGATGAAGCCATTCGTACAGCCTATGAAAAGAGAGGGGTTGCGGTACTTACACTTCCTAACAACATTTTGAACACTAAAATCGATGATAACTTCCCTTCAGAAGTTAAACCCTATCAAAAAGAAAGACAGCAACCCGCTATACATGAAATCCAAAAAGCAGCACGTTTATTTAACGACAGTAAACGTCCAGTTATCCTTGTTGGTAAAGGAACTGAAAATGCGAAAGCAGAAGTACGTCAATTCATAGAAAAAGGTAAAATCCCTACAATTGTCACATTACCGTCTAAAACGATTGTCGGCGATCAACATGCTTATAATTTAGGAAATATCGGTAAAATTGGTACAAAACCATCGTATCAAGCGATGCAAAACGCAGACTTGCTTATTTTAGCGGGGACGAATTATCCGTATGTAGACTATTTACCTAAGAAAGATATTCCAGCTATTCAAATTGATGAAAACCCTGAAGCTATCGGACACCGTTTTAATATTGATGCCCCTATTGTAGGTGATAGTCAACTGGCACTCCGAGCCCTGATTGAAGCGATTGACCCAGTTTCTGACCGTCCATTTTTATCTGAAATGTTAGACCATAAAGAAACTTGGGAAGGCTGGATGAATGAAGACAAGAAAAATACAGCTAAACCTATTCGTCCAGAGCGCTTAATGGATGCAATAAATAAAGTAATCACTGACGATACGGTCATTGCAGCTGACGTAGGAACATCTACTGTGTGGTCAACACGTTACCTGAATCTTGGCGTTAATAACCATTTTGTTATTTCAAGTTGGCTCGGTACGATGGGCTGTGCACTTCCAACTGCAATCGCCTCACGCATTGCTTATCCAGGACGCCAAGTGATTGGCATTACGGGTGACGGTGCTTTTGAAATGGTAATGCAAGACTTTGCTACCGCTGTTCAATACCGCTTGCCGATGGTGCTATTTGTGCTCAACAATACGGAATTATCATTCATTAAATACGAACAGCAAGAAGCTGGAGAATTAGAGTATGGCATAGACTTTAGTGATATGGACTTTGCTAAATTTGCAGAAATTTGTGGTGGTGTTGGTTATACGCTTGACAACCCTGACGACATTGATGCTATTGTACAAACAGCTGTACAACAACATAGACCCACTATCGTTAATGTTTATGTCGATAAAAACGCTGCGCCACTCCCTGGTAAAATCTTGCCAGAGCAAGCGCTAAATTATGCAAAATGGGCATATCGCAGTTTAACTGAAGAGCGTAAATTTATTTTTAACGAAATACCTTCATTGTCTACAGCTGTTAAACGTTTTCTTTAATTAATTATTGATACAAGTACTAATACTTCCAAGCATAAGCGAGCTATATTGAAGGCGCATATTAAGGAAAGGTATACAGGTTTTTGCTAGAGAATTTGTATGCTAGTTATCATTCGGAGCGAGTTGGAAATCCTTTCGATTTCTACCTTGCTCCTTTTTTATTGTCCACTTCTTCATTTAAAAAATGTAATTCTAATTAAAACAAAAAAACTACCGTCAAAATAAGTTTTGACGGTAGCCTTCTGAAATTGAGTCTTGAATTATTTTAATGCATTAACAATTTCTCTGTTAAAGTCATCTAAGTCATCAGGAACTCTACTTGTCACTAAGTTTTTGTCCACGACAACTGACTCATCCACCACTTTAGCGCCTGCATTTGATAAATCTTTACGTACATTAAGCACTGCAGTCAATGTACGACCTTTTAATTCATCTGTATCAATTAAAATTTGTGGGCCATGACAAATGGCAAATGTTGGTACGTCTTCTTTTAAGAAATATTTTGCGAAAGTCCCATATCGTTGTTCTTCATCTCCACGTAATAAGTCTGGAGAGAAACCACCTGGCAATAGTATCGCATCATAATTTTCAGGTTTTGCATCAGCAATACTTACATCAACAGTTGCTTTTGCACCATGTTTACCAACAACTTCCGAATTGGCAGCATTTCCGATTACTTCTATTTCATGTCCAGCTTCTTCTAAAGCTTTTTTTGGACTTGTAAATTCAATATCTTCAAATTGGTCTGCTAATAATACTGCTACTTTTTTTGCCATGATTCAATCACCTTTCTTTATTGTATCTAGTGTATTAGATACCCGAATTGAATATGACTAAACATCACAAAATAAACTATTTACGTAACTGACTCACTTTTACCTCCAGTTGATCTAGTAAATGGATCCACTCATCGATATCTTCAACACTCACCTTATCAGGTTTGGTATGTTCTAATTCTTCTAAAAATTGAGATAATCTTTCTTTTATTTGATTCATCGTTTGTGGCTCTTTCATACTTTGCGATTCTCCTTTATAATTGCATTGTCATAGCTATATTAACATGAAATTGATATTCCTCAATAGCCAATATCAAACAATCATGTATTTTAAGATGAGGAGTTTTGATTATGATAAGCACCAAAAAGGATCCTATTACTATTAAGAATGATCCGTGGGAACCCTATTCAGATATCAATCAATACGGGCAACCTGTACTCAGTAATGTTGAATTTACAACAACGAACTTGTGCAATATGCGTTGTAGCCACTGCGCCGTGGGTTACACGTTACAGACGAGAGACCCTGACCCGCTTCCAATGTCGCTCATTATGCAACGACTAGATGAAATTCCAACTTTGCGCACGATTTCTATTACTGGCGGAGAACCTATGTTTTCTAAAAAGTCTATTCGTGAAGTTGTTAAACCATTATTAAAATATGCCGAACAACGGGGTATCTATGTACAATTGAATTCTAATTTAACCCTTCCATTAGATCGATATTTAGATATTGCTGAATATATCGATGTTTTACACATTTCACATAACTGGGGCACAATTGATACATTTACTGAAGTTGGATTTGGCGCAATGGATAAACAGCCCCCATTAAAGGCGAAATTAAAACTCTATGAACAGATGATTTCAAACGCTCAGAATTTAAGTCGTCAAGGGATGTTTGTGTCAGCAGAAACAATGTTAAATAAAAGCACTTTGCCTTATTTAGAATCGATTCATCATGAAGTAGTTCACGATATGAAATGTCAACGTCACGAAGTGCATCCCATGTACCCTGCTGATTTTGCGAGTCAATTGGAAGTACTTGATCTTAATACGATGAAATCTGCTATCTCACATCTATTAGATGTGCGCGATAAAGACACTTGGATGTTGTTCGGAACATTACCTATTTTTCCTTGTTTACAAGATGAAGCTGATGCACAATTAAGAGAAAAATTGAAACAAGCCCCAAATGTATCGACTCGTAATGATCCGGATGGCAGAAGCCGTTTAAATGTAAATGTATTTACTGGTAACGTTATTGTTACAGATTTTGGCGATGAAACCGGTACAATTTCAAACATTAAACAAGACCGTTTAACAGATGTATTTCAGCGTTGGATGGCGACGCCACTATCAAAAGCGATTAACTGCCATTGTCCTCAATTTGAATGCTTAGGTCCTAACATTCTAGTTAAAAATATGTATTACTCAAACGTTGATTTTAAAAAACAAGAACAACGGATGCACCATATTTTTTCTTAATTCATTGAAAATATCCATATACTAAAAAGGCAAAGATGTGTTTACAAAAGTAGAATGGTCACTTCTGTAAATCATCTCTGCCTTTCTTTTTAACTAAACTCTAAACGTATGGTTTACTATTACGTCAAATTTGTATTTAAACCATCCTCAAGTAGCGTATCATCGTGAGTGATACTATTTCAATTTAATCGGTTTTACTGCTTACGTTTTAAGTCAGAAATAAATTGTAATGTTTTTTTGCTTTCTTTTCTTCTTTCTTTACGACGTTTTACCCGTACTTCAGCTGTTTCATGGAACCATTTCTCAGCTTCTGTTTCAGGATAGACGTCAGGTACTTTTGTAGGTTTGCCATCCTCATCCAAAGCAACAAAAGTTAAAAAACTTAATGCCGCTAGCTCTTGCTTATTGTTATGAATATCTTCAATCATAATTTGAACACAAATCTCCATTGAAGAACTCCCTGCATAAGATACCATAGCGATATAAGTCATGATATCACCATTTTTAATCGGTTTTAAAAAGTCTACAGAATCCGTTGAAGCAGTTACAACAGTATTATTTGCATGCTTCATCGCACAAATTGCAGCAATTTCATCGATATTGGCCATCATTGTACCGCCAAACAGTGTGCCTAGATGATTTGTATCTGTTGGAAATACTTGTCTAGATTTATATACTTTTGAATCTTGCATTGCTCTTTTTTCAATATTTGTCATTTTCTAAACCTCTTTTTATATCAATTTGCCCAGTTTCCATCTTTAAAAACTAACTCTTCAGATCCATCTGATTTAACTCCATAAATATACAAATCACGGCTACCAATCATAAAGTCGACATGCTTAAGCGAATCATTTAAGCCATGTGCTTTTAATTCTTCGCTCGTCATCTCTGTACCTCCTCTTAGGTTAAAAGCATAAGCTGCACCTAATGCGATATGGCAAGAGGCATTTTCATCAAATAATGTATTATAAAAAATAGTATTACGATTAGATATCGGTGAATCATCAGGAACTAAAGCCACTTCACCTAAGCGGCGTGCGCCCTCATCTGTATCTAATAAAGAGGCAAGCACTTCTTGACCTTCTGCTGCTTCAAAATCAACGACACGACCTTCTTTAAATGTCAGTTTGAAGCCATCAATAATTGTACCATTATAACTTAAAGGCAATTTATTCGAAACAGTACCATTCACGCGTCGGCAGTCAGGCGCTGTAAAGACTTCTTCAGTTGGAATATTAGCGATAAATGCTTGTCCATCAGGTGTATAGCTCGTTGCATCTTCCCAAATATGACCTTTCGCCAAGCCAACGACTAAATCTGTACCTTCAGAGATAAAATGAAGTGCATCATAGGCTTTATCATTAAGGTAATCGGCCTTCTCTTTTAATAATTGTGTATGTTGCTCCCAATTGGCGATTGGATCATTTCCATCGATTCTGACGATATTCAATATGTCATCTAAAAACTTCGTAAAAGCAGCTTGTGGCTCTAAATCTGGATAAACACGCTGCGCCCATGCTTCTGATGGATAACAAGCCACAACCCAAGGAAATGCATTTTTTTGTGATTCCACCATATACGGTTTAAAAGCACGACTTTGATTTAATTGAGCGGCTTTAAGTTTATTCGTATCTATGCCATTCAACAAATTAGGATCTTCGGTAATCAGTGCTAAGTTACTTGCACCACGATTCGCATAATCCATACGTTCTTCTACATCATAGGCCTTCACTTCTTTTTCAAAAAATGAAGCGGGTTCATATTCATATGCATAACGTTTCAGTTGTGGGTCGGCGTATTTCACTCTGACGTCAGAAGCACCTGCAAGATAAGCTTCTTCTATGATACGTCTCGTAAAATCTACAGCCTCAACTGTCGTTCTTATAAACACAGGTTGTCCTTTCTGAACGTTCATTCCAACGTTGACGAGTAATCTTGCGTATTGCTGTAATCTTTCTTCAATTGTCATTAAAATCCCCCCAATTGTCTATTTTCTTAAATCACCCAATGCCTCTGTAATACCGGACATTTCACGAGGTGTAAAATCCTTTTTTGTCGATACAAAAGCATAAATATCTTCTATTTCTTCGCGATGGGATTCGCTGTAGTTATCTGGATCAATCAAACCTGGATTTACTAAGTTTAATCGATTGCGTATTTCTATAATCATTTCTTCAATTGTCTTTGACATGATTACCATCCTTTCGTCTACAATATTTTATCAAAGTGACGAATATTTGAAAAATTTTTAACAGAATTACTTTCGTATTGTTTTAAAAACAGCTAAAATGGGCATATAGATTAGGACACGGAGGTTATCTACATGACAACAGTTGCTTTTGTATGTTTAGGCAATATTTGTCGATCTCCAATGGCTGAAGCAATTATGCGTCAACGCCTTAAAGATCGCAATATTGACAACATTGAAGTATACTCAAGAGGAACGGGCAAATGGAATTTAGGAGAGCCCCCTCATGAGGGTACTCAAAAAATTTTAAAAGCGCACGACATCCCATTTGATGGTATGATTAGTGAATTATTTACAGCACAAGATGATTTTGACTACATTATTGCAATGGATCAAAGCAATGTAGATAATATTAAAAAAATTAATCCTCATCTTAAAGGGAAGTTATTTAAATTATTAGAGTTTAGTGATATGACAGAAACAGATGTACCTGATCCATATTACACAAATAATTTTGAAGGCGTCTATGAGATGATACAATCTTCTTGTGATCATTTAATAGACTATATTATTCAGGATACGCGAAAGGAGTAACAACATTATGCAAAACAAATTATTACCGGGGATTTTAATTGGCGCTACAATTGGTGGAGCGATTGCATTGATCGACAAAAACACACGTCGTTCACTTAAATCATCAGTTCATCAAATTAAAACAGGTGAACGTTCAAGCGAGCCATCTAAATTTGCAGAATTGAAAGATGAGTTCTTCTATTGGAAAGATACAATTGATGAAATTCGTCGTAACAATCCAGAATTAGAACGTTCATTGCGTCAAGCTAAAGATACATTCGTTGAACGTAAAAACAATAAACAAATCGGTTTATAAGTAAATACTTTTAAACAATAAGCGGGGATAAGCGCACAACAGATTCACGTCAACTTCAACACCGCATGCCAACGCTATGAACGTGTGAGCTACAATAACCAGATTAATAGAAATTTAAATGAAGTTTGAATTTCACGCATTTGTTGATGGACTATAGTTGCTCACCCGCTCTATGCCGTAAAACATGTACAGTTCGTTGGCGTTACGCTCTTATCACGGGCAATTTCAATGCATTCTTTTAGAATGTACTCAGAGATTGCCTTTTTTAATATCAAAAGAAGGAGCTTCGATATGTCAAAAAACGAAGAAAAATCAAAAAGCCTTGTAGATGAGGTGAAAAGCAAGTTCTCAAATGACCATCATTCTAAAAATGAAGGGCAGCATCCTAATCGTAAAGGCGATGCAAAAGGTGAAATTGAAGAAGACCGTATTTATGTTAAGCCTCAACAGTTTCAATCTAAAGAAGCATCTAAAGACAACCAAACCTTCTTTGTCTCAAGAATAAACAAACCAGTAAAATATACTGACCGTCCTAATTTTGTTAGTTATTTGATTTATCGTATAGGAAAAGATGATGCCTCTGGTCTCGCTGCACAGTTGGCTTATTACTTCATGCTTTCATTGTTCCCAATGCTTATCTTTATTTTATCTTTAGTTCCAATGTTCAATATCGATAGACAAGCAATTATTGATCAAATTAAAGATAAAGCGCCTGCCGATACAGCCTCCATCATTACAAGTATCATAAATGATGTCATGGGCAATGCCAGTGGTGGATTGCTCTCAGTCGGTTTAATTTTGGCTTTGTGGACAGCTTCGAACGGTATCACTGCGTTAATGAATTCTTTTAACGTCGCATATGATGTTGAAGATAGTCGTAACTTTATCGTATCAAAAGCATTAGCAGTATTTTTCACTTTACTCGTTGGAATTACTCTACCTGTCACACTCGTTCTATTTACTTTTGGTCAACAAATCGGGAACTTGTTATTTGGGCCACTCGGTTTAGACGAGCAAGTACGTTGGGTATTTAGTCTTATTCGTACAGCGTTGCCTGTTTTAGTCATATTTATCGTATTTGTAATTTTATATACCGTTGCACCTAATGTGAAAATCAAACTAAAATCCGTACTACCTGGCGCGTTATTTTCAACAGTTGCATGGATTTTAGGTACACTTGCTTTTGGTTTTTACGTTTCAAACTTTGGTAACTATTCTAAAACTTATGGTAGTATCGGTGGTGTCATTGTTCTAATGCTTTGGTTATACATCACTGGCTTCATTTTAATTATTGGTGCTGAAGTAAATGCGATAATGCACCAGCGTAAAGTAATTAAAGGAAAAACACCTGAAGAAGAAACGTATGATGAACTTGAGGCCAATAAGGACGATGATTTAGCGACTGCGTACAATAACTATGGGACACAGTCGGATAAATTTGAACAACATCAAAATCAAGATGTAAAATCATCAATAGATTCAGAATCTAAAAAAGTTGAACATTCCCATACGGGACGTTCAAAGCATATTAAAACAACTGACGATAAATAAGACTGGATTTGAAACACATTGGAGGCGCTTAGGGTGACATTATTAGATCAAATTTTAAAATACAATAAAGACTTTGTGGCAAGCAAAGCTTATGAACAATATAGTACAAGTAAAACACCATCTAAAAAGGCTGTATTGCTGACTTGTATGGATACACGATTACAAGATTTATCAACAAAAGCACTTGGTTTTACAAACGGTGATTTAAAAGTCGTTAAAAATGCTGGTGCTACAATTAGTCATCCTTATGGTTCAACGATGCGTAGTTTACTTGTTGGTATTTATGCACTGGGTGCTGAAGAAATTATTATTATGGGGCATAAAGATTGTGGTATGGGGAATATTGATGTCGACGCTGTTATGAAAACGATGGAACAACGGGGTGTCGATCAAAAGACGTTTGATATATTAGAGCACTCTGGCATTGATGTTCCTAACTTTTTAAAAGGCTTTGATGACGTTTATGAAAATGTTGAAAAGAATATACAAATGATTTATTCTCACCCCCTATTTGACAAGAAGGTACCTGTTCATGGATTAGTCATTGATCCGCACACTGGTGCGTTAGATCTTGTCCATGATGGTTACGGAAAAAATTCAATCTAATGTTTTTAAACAAGCGGGACAGAAGTCAAAACGATTTCTGTCCCGCTTTCTATATTATTCAATTAATCCATGTTGAAAAGCATAAATCACTGCTTGCGTGCGATCTTGTACTTCTAATTTACTTAAAATATTACTCACGTGCGTTTTCACTGTTTTAATCGTAATATGAGAAGCGCTTGCGATTTCTTGGTTTGAATATCCTTTTGATATCAATAATAGTATTTCCATTTCACGCTCAGTCAATAACTCATATAATTCCGCTCTTTGTTTCATACGATTTCGCATTTTCACAAGTACTTCTGCTTCAAATACAGACTCGCCTTGACTCGTTTTTCGTATCGCTTCCGCAATATCACTTGCACTTGTCGTTTTAAGAATATAACTATCGACACCTGCATCTAGGGCACGATAGACTTCTTTATCCTCAATATAACTTGTGAGCATGACCACTTTAATGTGTGGTAAATCTTTTTTGATTTGTGTTGTCGCTTCAACACCATCCATGTCTGTCATCACAAGGTCCATTAAAATTAAATCCGGGTGAAGTTCATGTGCTTTTTGAATAGCCTCATTCCCTGAAGCTCCTTCCCCTACAACTTCAATATCCGGTTGCGTGGATAAATAGCTAGATATTCCAATTCTAACCATTTCATGATCATCTACAAATAACACTTTAATTGTCATTATGTACCTCCTTATCAAGTGGTGCCTTTACTTCTATTCTCGTCCCAGCGTCTGGCAATGAAACGATATGAAATGTTGCCCCGATTTCTATTGCACGTTCACGCATATTTTTAAGTCCATAGCTTTGCTCTAATTTGTCATCTACATTAAAACCGATACCGTCATCTTGAATACGCAGTAATAAATAGTCTTCACGATTGAGCAATTCGACAGTAACTTGTTTTCCTTTAGCATGACGCAATGTATTAGAGATTGCTTCTTGAGTGATTCGAAATAAGTGGTCTTCTATCCCTTTAGGCACTTCAAATTCGTCAATTTCTTGTACAACTTTCATTGGAACTTTTCTTTGTAGATCTGTAACTAATGATTTAATACCTTCACCTAACGAGCGGTCTTTAAGTCCTATCGGTCTCAAATGTAACAATAACGCCCGCATCTCCAACTGAGAATCTTGAACCATTTTTTCTAAAGTTGGAATTTGCTGATCTAGTGGTGGGATTAAATCCGTTTCTTTGATTGCGGATAACATCATACTTGCCGCAAAGAGTTGTTGGGACACACTATCATGTAATTCCCTAGCCAGCCGTTGTCGTTCATCTTCAATAATTTTTTTTACTTTCAAATCGTTCATATTATAAGATTCATTCGTTAAATTTTGAGTTTTAATACGCATTTTATGAAGTTCTTGATTTAAAGGGACAAGGGCCTGATACAGTTCAATCGTCTCATTATATAATTCGATATGTTGGTCATTTATACCTACTGTTTCCCCTTCAAATGCACGTTCAATTTGTTGCTTCAACCAATCATTTTGTTGATTGATTTTATAGGCAAGTACGCTACCCACAATAATACAGAGAAAGATAACAATTAAATTTAAAAAGATAAATACGGGAATCCCAAAAATCTGGGTATAAAACATACCTTGAAAATAAATGATATTAGTAAAAACCTTATCAATAAAGAAAAAAGCAGTAAACATACTGTAGACTAAAATCAACATTGAGCCTATGGCACGAACGTAATGGTTCATCGATAAACCACCTCAACATCACCTATAAATGTTGAGACGAAAATATTAACGGTATAATTTTCAGCTTTATGTTGTGAGGTTAACTGAATGTTGTCATTTTCGATTTTACATTGTTGACGGTCGAGCGTCACTTTACCATAAAATGCAGAAACATTTAATTTTACATTATAATTTAAAGGTACAATGACTTGTACTTTACCTACAATATGACGAATGACAACATGGTTTTGCATCTTCAAATTGGCCGCTTTCGTCATGTCTATTACAATATCACCCATGCCATGTTGAATTTGCAAATCTTCCCATTTATACACATAAACTGGTGTTTTTTGGTCACCAAACCATTTTTGTTTAATAAAACTATGTTTTTCAGTCGTATCATCCGTAGATAATATTTCTAAAGGTTTACGTTTATAAATAATATAACGTACCGCTACGATGATAATAAAAATAAATAAAATAATCAGCGTGTATTTATTGGACAGTAATGTAAATAAAATCATTAACGTCCCAATCCAAAAACAGAGTAATCCACGCACTTTATGAAAATAAATATAACCGACATACATTAAAATACTACCGAGTAATAACACGAATAAAAAGCCGATTTTTTCAAAAAAGATATAGTAAAAATTGGCTATAATCATAAGAGCAGTAAATATAATGAGCAACTCGGTCGAAATATATTTTTGTGTCATATTTCCACCTTTCTAGTATGCACGTAACAATAATTGAAGTAAATCGCATTCCCTCTTTACGTAATTTTTATCTTCATTCAACTGTTGGTAAAATGCTTCTAATTGCGCATACTCTTTTTCAATTTCGTTCAAATCATCTTTAATTGTATTGATATCAACGCCATAAATATTTTTTGCACAATGAATATGATGTTGATCCATCAGATCGATATATTTATTTTCTAATTCAATTGTTCTTCTGTCAATCATCAACTGTAACTGTACTTTTTTATGTTGCATATAATACAAAGCTTGGTCGATATCATGTATTTTCAAATCTAAGTGGTTTAAATATTGATTGAATACTTGATGATAAAGTTCATAAAAAAATCTTTCAAAATAGGCTCTTAATAGTTGTACCATAATCAAATCACCTCATATGTTACCCCTATTATAAAATGGTCCTGCGCCTTAAGGAATAGGCTACAGAACCATTTCTATTTAAGACTTAAGTCTCAATCTATTCAGCATCGATGCTTTTTGTTGTTAATACCGGTCCATCTTTTGTGACAATCACCGTATGTTCAATTTGCGCAACAAAACTTTTATCTTTAGTTTCAAATGCCCATTCATTTTTACCTTCTGTAACATAAGTTGCATTTGAAGAAATAAAAGGTTCGACTGCAAGTACCATACCTTCTTTGAGTAACGTTTTTTCTTGAGGATCAAAATAGTTTAAAACATGTGCAGGTGCTTCATGTAAAGATTCACCTACACCATGACCTGTTAAGTTTTTAATAACTTTCAAATCATTTTTACGCGCTGTCGCATGAACAGCTTTCCCGATTTGACTCAACTTTGCGCCTGGTTTCACTTTTTTCATGGCAGCATCAAACGCTTCTTGAGCGACTTCACATACTTTATGTTTAATTTCTTGATCTGTCTCGCCTACGACAAATGAAATACCTGTGTCTGCATAATAACCATTTTTCAGTGCAGATACATCAATATTCACAAGATCTCCTTCGCGAATCACACGTTTGCTTGGAATTCCATGTGCGACTTCTTCATTCACGCTAATACAAGTTTGACCAGGAAAATTTTCATCATGAATCGGTGCAGAAATCGCACCTGAAGCTTCAAACATTTCTTTCGCAATATTATCTAGCTCTTTTGTTGTAATGCCTGGTTTTGTTGCTGCTTTCATAGTATCTCTAATATTTGCGCAGATTGCACCAATTTCTTTTAAAGCTTGTAATTCTTCATCAGTTTTTACTATCATTTTTATCCCGTTCCTTTTAAAAATTTATACAGTCCTTATTATAACAAAAAATTTTTGATATACTAATAATGAACTATGGAACAGGAGATTTTGAATTATGAAGGATAAATGGTACAAAAATTTAGTAGGTGCCCGCACACTTAAAACCGGCTTAGCCACTTTTTTAACTGCATTGTTTTGCTTATCACTGAATCTTAACCCCATTTTCGCTATTTTATCAGCAGTTGTGACAATAGAACCCACCGTTAAGGCTTCCATTCGAAAAGGCTATAAGAGGCTTCCAGCCACAGTAATGGGCGCATTTATCGCTGTCGTCTGTACTTATTTTTTGGGCGATGATTCCGCATTTACATATGGATTAACTGCGACACTTACCATTTTATTATGTATCAGATTTAATTTACATGTGGGAATTACCGTTGCCACTTTAACCGCATTAGCGATGATTCCAGATATTCACGACAATTATACATTCAACTTTTTTTCTCGCTTACTTACTGCAATTATAGGCTTAGTCACGGCTGGATTGGTCAACTTTGTGATTATGCCTCCCAAATATTACAATCAAATTGATGCCTTAATCGAAAAATCTGAAAGAGAAATATATCATTTATTTGATGAACGGATGAAGGAACTTATGTTAGGTTTATTTCAATCCGATAAAAGTGATAAAGCAGTCGAAGCACTTCATGTGTTAAACACCCGTATTGAAGAACTTTTAGGTTATCAACGTGATGAGTTGAAATATCATAAAGAAAGAAATCACTCTGAAGAATGGTTGCGTCTTCGTAAATTAACCAACCGGGCACATGAAAATCGACTAATGATTACCCATTTATCCAACATCATCTATTTACCAAAAGATGCGATGATGTTATTTAGTCATGATGAAAAAATCGCTATTATTTCAATTTCTCAACGCATTGATCAAATTTTCAAATGCGGAACGTTTATGCCAGAAAGAAAGGCGGCTACAACACTTAAAAATTCAGTTAAAAGTTTAAATGACTTTGATCAAAACCAAGTTAAAAGTCATACCATTTATGAGATATTGTTGATATATCGTCTTCTTCTTTTGAGATACAGGGTAAAATAACTAAGACAACAAACGTTAGATAGTCTAACAATAAAAGCGTGAGATAGTAGAACTCAGAAAGTTCTTATCCCACGCTTTTATTGTTTATCAAACTTATTTTTGTTTTCGTGTACGGTCAATTAATACTTGTTTAGCTTGTTCTTCTTCAGCATTATCAATATGAAGGGGTTCAAAAGGAATACCTTTTCGTTCTGCAGCAGCTTTCAATAAATAGTCCGTCATTTCATGGTTCTTTGGTAAAATTGGACCATGTAAATAAGTTCCTAACAAATTTTTATAATGTAGACCTTCTTTTTTGTCTGTATCATTATTACCATAACCATAGGTCACAGTCCCTAGCGCATCATATTGATGATACGTCCGTCCACCATGATTTTCAAAACCTACAATCGTACCAAAAGTCTCACTTTCGATTACAATGTCCCCTGTCAATCGCTCTTGATTCGCCTCTGTATAAAAATCAAGAATGTGTAAACCTTCGAGTACTTCACCGCTTGGTGTAATATATTTTTCTCCTAAAAATTGATATCCACCACAAACTGTCAATCCTGGCATTCCATCTTCAATGGCTGTCTTCAACTCTGTTTTTATTTTACGCAATGACTCAGTCGCTAAGCTTTGTTCTCGGTCACTGCCACCTCCGATAAAAAACAGGTCCGCTTTTGATAAATCAATATCACTTGTATCGTTGATATCTACGACATGAAGTTGAATATTTCTTTGTTTTGCTCGATATTTGAGCGCCATAATATTACCAATATCACTATATAAATTTAATTTATCTGGCATAAAATGATAAACCGTTAACTCATGCATTAGGCTCATCCTCCTCAAACGAGCGATTTAATTGTTCAAGCATTGGTGCTAAAGACGTGTAGTTTGGAATCGCAACTGTAAAACTATCATAATTCATAGTTATTGCTGTAGCTTTATAGATATCTTTTTCAAGAATAATTGGAACATTTACTTCCGCGATTTTTAAGCGTAATTGTAATTCTTCCGCTCTTGCCCCTGTCACAATAATCGCTTCTATTTCTTGCTCGCTTAACTTTTCAAAATCGGCGTCATAAATCCATGATGTATCTTTACCATCTGCCGCAAAATCATTTAAGCTGATTACATATACTTTAGATTCATTTAATTTCTCTCCCATCGCAATGGAAGCATTCATACCAGCAGGGTTTTTAGCTAAATTAATGAGCGCTTTTTTTGTACCTCTTTCGAAATACTGCATTCGACCATTATCAGACGTATATGTTTCAAAACCTTTTTTAATAGCTTCATTATCTAAACCAAGCTCTTTTAAAACTGTATAGGCCGCTAACGCATTATACGCGTTAAAATCCCCAGCTATTTTCATATCAAATGTCGCATCATTGACATTCATTTTAATAAAAGGATCAATTGTAAATGATTTCACTTCGTATTTTGGGTTTTGGCGATTGAAACCGCATCGACATGTATAATGACCCAACTGATTATAATGAATATGGGAATAGTTTAAAAGCGCCCCACAATTCGGACAGTAACGACTTTCATTCATCGTAGACTGTTCAAACGTATACGCATGTGCTTTCATTCCGTAATAAGTGACGTGATCACTCGCAATTTTCAAGCGACTGACGAACGGGTCATCTGCATTTAATAACAGATGAATACCTTTACCTTGAATCGCTGAAATAATACCATTCACCATAATGTCAATTTCTCCAAAACGATCCATTTGATCTCTGAAAAAATTAGTAAAAACCATTTTCGTTGGCGTCATTTCCTTTAAAACACGAGGTATTGAACCTTCGTCAATCTCTATAATTGCAATTTTTGTTTGATTTGAAGATTGAACAATGAAAGCTGAAGTGATACCAGCTGCCATGTTTGCTCCTTCATTATTGTGAATAATTTCAATGTTATTCGCTCTTAATGTATGACCGATTAAATTAGAGGTCGTCGTTTTACCATTTGTGCCACTCACAAATACAACTTCATCAACACGACCTGCTAATTTACGTAAAATATCTTTATCAATTTTTCTCGCAACTTGACCTGGCAAATCTGTCCCTTTTCGGCCTGTTGCACGACTTGCTTTTCTGGCAAGTTTTGCCATATGAATTGCTGTCCATTGTCTCATAGCACTTTCTCCTCCAATTTACTTAAAACATTATACCATGACGCGCGATTTTACAAAATAAATTAAACGATGAAGATTAACGCCCCTATTTTTAGGATATATTTATAGTCAGCCAGTCGAATTGCATTTTTGCATCAATGGGTTAAAAAAGGTAAAATGTCTGTGGGGCACAATCTTACAATGGGGTGACTTTTATGTTAAATCAAAAATTACTAGATGCTTTAAATCAACAAATGAATCATGAATATTTTGCAGCTCATGCGTATATGGCTATGGCTGCATATTGTGACTATCATTCTTATGAGGGCTTTGCAAATTTCTATATAGAACAAGCTAAAGAAGAACGTTTTCACGGTCAAAAAATTTATGATTACATCAATGACCGTGGTGAAAAAGCTGTATTCAGTGACTTGAATGCACCTAAAGTTGACTTTAATTCTATACTTGAAACGTTTGAAGATGGACTCAAACAAGAACAACATGTCACAAAACATTTTTATGAACTCTCTGAAATCGCACGTGAAGAAAAAGATTATGCCACAATTTCATTTTTAAACTGGTTCTTAGATGAACAAGTTGAAGAAGAAGCGATGTTTGAAACGCATATCGATTATTTAAAACGTATTGGCGATGATGCAAATACCCTTTACCTATACGAAAAAGAATTAGCTTCACGTCGATTTAACGACCAAGCATAATTGAAATAAGAATCAGTTATATTCAGCAAAGTCGGTTGCTGTTAAACAACGATTTATATTTTTATCATGCGAAACTTTTAAATTTAAATGAGACATCCATCTCTACGCTATTGTTTTGATGGATGTCTTATTTATATTCATCATGCAATCTATCATTATGAAAATTATTTTTATGATTTCTTAGATTATGTTAATATTTATATATCTTTTTTAACGGAGTTGAATGACATGGCGAGTAATGCCTTTGTAGCACTCGATTTTGAAACTGCCAATTATAAAAGAACAAGCATTTGTTCAGTGGGTATGGTCAAAGTGATTGATAATCAGCTGACTGAAACATTTTACACATTAGTCAATCCGAAAGATTACTTCTCACCGCAAAATATTAGAATACATGGTATTCATCAAAGCGATGTACAAGATGCACCTGATTTTGCGTATGTGTATCCTTATATGTTGCAATTTATAGATAATTTACCTGTTGTCGCGCACAATGCTGCATTTGATATGTCTGTATTGCATGCTAGCATTCAAGCTGCAAATATGCAAACGCCTCCAATGACTTACTTTTGTTCTTATCAATTATCAAAACGTACTGTTGCTTCCAAAAGACACGGTCTTAAACATATGATGTCACATTTTAAATTGGATTTTCATGGTCACCATGACGCTTTAAATGATGCTAAAGCATGTGCCATGATTACTTATCGCCTTTTAAAACACTATCCAAGTTTAGAAAATGTGCTTCAAATTTACGGTAAGCAACTGACCGATAAAGATTCATTATAAATAATCATAAATGGTCATATTTCGAAAAAACGCATCTTGCAAACTACCGACTGTAACCCCGATTAATCGAATCGGCGTATCTGCTTCTTTAAGCTCATAATAAAGTTCGTAAGCCACTTGATAAATGTCTTCCGCTTCCCTGACCGGTGTATTTAAACTTCGCTGTTTGGAATAATTTTCAAAGCGGTCCGTCTTAATTTTCACTGTCACAGTTCGTCCCGCTTGATTCAATTTTTCCAGTCGCTCGGCAATTTTATCACACAGCATTTCAATTTTTTGTAATATCTCTTCGTCATCATTCGTATCGATTGAAAAAGTACGTTCTGCCCCCACACTTTTCCGAATCCGCTCTGATTTAACACTTCTCTGATCACGCCCCCGTACACGCTCATAAAGATGTTGGCCTTTCTTTCCAAAAAGTTGCACAAGCTCTCTTTCTGATTTTTGATATAAATCTTTTCCAGTAAAAATGTCATGTTGTTGCATCTTCGCTTTTGATGCCTTCCCTACACCTGGAAAATCACCGATATCTAACCCCATTAAAATATCATGTACATTGTCATAATCAATGACTGTGAGTCCATTGGGTTTATTCATCCCACTGGCTAATTTGGCAAGAAACTTATTATATGAGACACCTGCGCTTGAAGTCAGCTTCGTTTTCTCATAAATGTCTCGCCGTATAAATTGAGCGATACGAGATGCAGGAAGGTCGGGTCGTACTAAATCAGTAATGTCTAAAAAAGCCTCATCTAAAGACAAAGGTTCCACTTGATCTGTATAACTTTTAAATATATCCATAATTTGTTGAGAAACTTCTCGATACACTTCATATCTCGGCGTAACATAATAACCATCCGGGCATAACTGGTGGGCTCTCGCCATAGGCATGGCTGAATGTACACCAAAAGCTCTAGCTTCATAAGATGCTGTAGAAACCACACCCCGACCACTTGCCTTTCCACCCACAATAACAGGCTTTCCTCGTAATTTCGGATGGTCACGTACTTCCACTTGTGCAAAAAAGAAATCCATATCAATATGAATAATACGACGCTCACCCATATAACACCCTCCTCTCATCCATCGCTTTCCTTCACATACTTTAATTTAAACGGATAGGTTGGTTTTGTTCTATCAATTTGACTGGCTCTTTAAATCTAACTCGTGAAAATCGCGCTCTATTTACTTAGACAAATATGATTATAGCTACATCAAAACATTTAATATTGAAAAACAAATTAAAACCAATCGCCCAATTACCAAAAATAATTATGCTATAAGTTGCTAAAAAATACTATAATAAGAGAGATTAGCAACTATACAGCCTACCTAACAAAGGAGATGAAAACCTATGTTATTAACAGTCATCAATTTGATTTATATACTCGTTATAAAATTAATACACTTTGCGCTAAAAAATCATATTGGTGATCAACCCAACCTATGGATTGGTTTTAGAACGCCTACGACATTAAAATCGAAAGAAATTTGGCTATTTGCTCAGCGCCAATTTTTAAAGGATTTTCTCAAGATCAATATAATTTCACTCATTATCGGCATCGGTTGGTTGATTTATGATTTGCTTCACTTTATTCAAGAAACATCAATCATCATACAAGCTTTTGTCATTATCTTCATCACTTTTATCATCGTTATCACCACAGAGATTAAAGTACGAAAATTTGCTAAGACACAGCAAAAATAAATACCTAATTAGCTTCGGAATTCCCGTGGATAATGATGTTAGACCCATTGACTTTATAACTCATTTCATAATAAAAATCGACTACACTTTAATGAACGGTGCACTGTGACATGCCATTCGTTTTAGTGTGGTCGATTGTTGATCTTCACATGTGCATTTATCATTGAAGATTTTAATCATTCATTTTATTTGTATAGTGCGTTGGCTTCTGTTGATATAATATTAATCCGTCTTCTGTCATTTCAAAATACTGTGCTTTTTTATCTTTCAACGCGATAAAAACAAGGTAAAAAGAAATTAAACAATAACCCATGTAAATCGCAAAAACAAATATAACAGATGTATAAGGCAGGTTGATGAAAATAACAAATAACAATAAACAAATTAAAACGGATGGCAGTAACATTACCGTTAAAAACGTAATTCGATTAAAGAAATACTTAGGCAAAAATGTTAAAAGTACACCGTTTTTCAGTTGATAGGAACGTGATTGCTCATTTGAAATCATCTTCAAAAGTAATGTTTTCATCCCCTCATGAAAACAAACGATAACCAAAAAACCTAAAATACCGATAATTATATTTGTAAAAAAGCGTTGTTCTTGAATTGTAGTGACAATCATCGCCCATTTATAACTCAATACAATAAAAGCTAACACAACTATAACCTGAAGCAATAAGAAGCGCTTCATCACTTGCCTATTATGAAAAAGGTCAATTCTATACATGCATTCACCCTCTTATGATGTATCTGTTATCTCTATTATAACTTACAATTGTATACAGTTGTAGCGACTAAAGCCCTATTTTCTTTCTAAAAGTGCCACAGTTTCAACATGTGTTGTATGAGGAAACATATCTACTGGCGTTATCTCTTTTAATTCATATTGATCGGTGAGACTTTCGATATCTCTTAACTGCGTACTTGGATTACAAGAGACATATACAATGCGTTGAGGTGCAAGTTGATTCAAAGTCTGAATAAATGTTTCGTCACAGCCTTTACGAGGGGGATCGACGGTAACAACATCGGGTTGAATACCTTCTTTCTGCCACTTCAAGATAACATCTTCAGCAGCACCCGCAACAAATGTCGTATTAGAAATATGATTTTTTTGTGCGTTTCGTTGCGCATCTTCAATCGCTTCAGGTACCACCTCTACCCCATACACATGTTTCGCATGCGGCGCCATAAATAAGCCAATTGTCCCTATGCCACAATATGCATCTAGCACCGTTTCACGACCTGTTAACTTAGCATATTCGAGTGCTTTCGCGTATAACTTTTGTGTTTGTGTGACATTAATTTGATAGAATGACAAATCTCCAATTTCAAAAGTAAGCTGTTCCAATTGATCTTCAATGATTTCTTGACCATAGATTGTACGAGATGTTTTTCCCATAATCACGTTGGATCGATCATGTTGAAAGTTCAACTTGATACTTTTTATATTTTTAAATTTTTGTGTTAATGCCGCTACAATTTCATCTTGATATGGAAGTTTCGTCCCATTTATCACAAAGATAACCATAATCTCTTGTGTATAATAGCCTTTTCTAACAACTAAATGACGGACTAAGCCTTTATGTTGTTGTTCATCATAAGGCGCGATGTGATATTTTTTCAATAAATCCTTCACCATATTCATCATTTCATTTTGATCATCATATTGAATGAGACACTGTTCCATATCAATAATTTGATGACTGCGTTGACGATAAAATCCCATTTCGACTTCATTATGACGCCCTGTACCTACAGGAATTTGTGACTTATTACGATAATGCCAAGGGTGCTCCATTCCAACTGTAGGATGAATAGGCACATGTGTCATCTTCCCTTTGTGATGGTAAAGATTAATCACTTGTTTTCTTTTCATCTCCAACTGCGCTTCATAAGAAAGATGTTGTAATTGACACCCACCACATTGTTGATAATAGACACAAGGCGGTTCGACACGGTCTTGACTTGGTGATTGAACTTCTATTAACTTCCCTATCGCAAAATTCTTTTTAACTTTAATAACTTTATATTTTATTTTCTCATCGACTAAAGTTTGTGGAATAAATATCGGATAACGTTCCTTTTTAACTACACCATGTCCTTCATGTGTGAGATCCACAACTTCCCCTTCATAAACTTCATTTTTTTTGACTAAACCCATGTTATTCAACTCACTTTTTCGAATTAGAAGTCCTTTTAACCAAAGATAAAGGAGTGGAATCAAATCTAACACTAGATTTAAAATTCCACCCCACGTTGATGTGTTGCTTCATCAAGATAGTATAACACGATACGATGGTGACACTTCATCCAATTTATTCAGACTGCGTTGGTTCGTCAATCAGTAATTCATTGCGATCTTGCCCTGGCGAAAAGACCTCGATATGACGAACTAAGTTTAAAAAGTTCGCAGGTAACTGACCCCCGTACTCACCATCTACATTTAATGGCATATCGCTGAACGAAGAAATATTAATCGACTGTGCCTTATGGTAGTGTACTTTTGGATGTTTAATATGTTCCCCTCTAGAAGCCAAAGTCATAATATGACCGAGTTCAGCTAAATTTGCTTTTTCCACAATTAATAAAGTAAATTTACCGTCATCTAATTTGGCATCCGGCACTAGTTTTTCAAATCCTGCCATTGAATTCGTTAATCCAAGTAGGAACAACATAATTTCACCCTCAAAAACATGTGAATCATATTCAATTCGGACATCAACCGCATGCATCTGTGGCAACATTTCAAATCCTTTAATGTAATATGCAAATGGGCCAACTATTGATTTTAACTTGCTAGGTGCCTCGTACGAAACCTCTGTGATTTTTCCGCCACCCGCTAAATTAATAAAATAGCGACTATTCATTTTTCCAATATCGACTTGAACTGTTTTGCCTTCCAAAATGACATCAACCGCTTCAAATATATCTGTAGGTAAATGGAGCGCTCTTCCAAAGTCATTAACTGTTCCCATAGGAATCAATCCAAGCTTAGGACGTTGTGGCTTTTCGGCAATACCATTCACGACTTCATTTAATGTCCCGTCACCACCTGCAACAACTAACAAATCATAATGCGCATCTATAGCTCGCGCAGCTTCTTCCGTTGCATCGCCTACCCTTTGTGTGGCATAGGCACTTGTTTCATAACCAGCCTGTTCCATTTTAACAAGCACGTCAGGCAAAGCTCGTTTAAACATTTCTTTTCCTGATGTAGGATTATAAATTATTCTCGCGCGTTTTCTCATTTCTATCCCTCAATTTTTCAGTACTCACAACTTATATTATAGTAAACATTGTTGTATTGAAAGCTAAAAACGTCTAAATTTAATCAAATTTATTCAAAGTAGCGACTGCTCCTCTATTGTTCCCATCACAAATAGACATTTAAGGTTGACGTTAAAGGCTTTTGATGCTGTAAATCTAACTATTTCTATGCACTTAAAACATTTGGTATATTATCAACCTTTATTTCAAGATTAATTATTTGAAACTAGTTTATAGTTATGATTTTATTTGATTAAATATAATTAATCATGTATTTTTTGTGTATAAACATTATTTAAGAATTTCTGCAATGAAATGAATATCGGAGGTAACTTAGTGAAAAAGGCGAAGGAAAATTTGTATATTTATATGAGAAGCTTACCTTTTTTAGGACTGATAATTAGCTGTTTCTCACTTATATTGTTTTTCTTTATTTTGAAAGCCGATGGAGATTTTTTTGTCATTTTTACTTATTGTTTAGTACCATTTCTTGTTAATACATCTGTGTATGGGGTATATATGCTTTTTAAAAAGAATCTATAATCTAACGATCGGTTTTTAAAAAGTAGATAGGACATTTATGATTTTAAGACTAAATTTTAGATAATACGTTTGTACTTGAGCAAGTCTTTTTTTAATAGAAAAAACGGGGCTGAGCGTGAAAACCCAGTCCCGTTTGTTATATTGAAATTAAACCCTTATTGCTTTTCTAATTCTTGTTTTAACAATTGGTTTGCTAATTGTGGATTAGCTTGTCCTTTAGATAATTTCATGATTTGACCTACTAAGAAGCCCATCGCTTTTCCTTTTCCGTTTTTAAAGTCTTCAACAGATTGTGGATTACTTGCAATTGCCTCTTGAACAAATTTAAGAATTTCACCTTCATCTGAAATTTGAACAAGCCCTTTATCTTTCATGATTTGCTTAGCATCCCCACCATTTTTAGCTAATTCAGGGAATACTTTTTTCGCAATCTTACTACTCATCGTACCATCTTGAATCAATTTGATCATGCCTGCTAAGTTCGATGGTGTAAGTGCTGTATCTTGTAATTCAATTTGGTTTTTATTTAAATATTCATTAACCCCGCCCATTAACCAGTTTGAAATGAGCTTCACTTCTGCACCTTCAGCCACTGCTTCTTCAAAGAAGTCAGACATTTCTTTTGTTAATGTTAAAACGTGTGCATCGTATTCAGGTAAACCATATTCTTTCACATATTTATCTTTACGTGCATCTGGAAGTTCAGGGATTGAGGCACGAACATGCGCTTTCCAGTCTTCATCAATGTACAATGGCACGATGTCTGGTTCTGGGAAATAACGATAATCATCTGATGCTTCTTTAACACGCATCAAAATTGTTTTACCTGTTGATTCCTCGAAACGACGTGTTTCTTGTAGAATTTCGCCACCATTTAAGAGTTCTTCTTCTTGGCGTTTAACTTCATATTCTAAACCTTTACGAACATTGTTAAATGAATTTAAATTTTTCAATTCGGCTTTTGTACCAAATTTTTCTTGTCCGTAAGGTCGTAGAGAGATGTTCGCATCACAACGTAACGAACCCTCTTCCATTTTACAGTCAGATACACCTGTATATTGAATGATAGAACGTAATTTTTCTAAATAAGCATATGCTTCTTCTGGTGAACGAATATCAGGTTCTGAAACGATTTCAACAAGAGGTGTCCCTTGACGGTTTAGGTCAACAAGTGAGTAGCCGTTTTTATGTGTCGATTTCCCTGCATCTTCTTCCATATGCAATCTTGTAATACCAATACGTTTTGTTTTACCGTTCACTTCAATATCAATATAACCATTTTCTCCAATAGGTTGATCTAATTGAGAGATTTGATAGGCTTTTGGATTGTCTGGGTAAAAATAGTTTTTACGGTCAAACTTAGATTCTGTAGCAATTTCCATATTTAAGGCCATCGCTGCACGCATTGACCAATCCACTGCACGACGGTTAACCGTTGGTAAGACACCAGGATACCCTAAATCGATCACGGTTGTGTTTGTATTTGGCTCAGCACCGTATGCTACTGGTGCATTCGAAAACATTTTTGAGTCTGTTTTCAATTCAACATGGACTTCAAGTCCGATTATTGTTTCAAAATGCATTGATTGCCACTCCTTATAATTTTTGATATTGATCGTGTAAATTAAATTGCGTTTCGTATTGATGTGCCACACGGTAAACTGTTTTTTCATCAAATGGCTTACCAATGATTTGTAAACCGATAGGACGACCATTTTCTGCTAAACCACAAGGTATAGAGATACCAGGTAAACCTGCTAAGTTGACAGGCGTAGTTAACAAATCGTTCGCGTACATTGTCAATGGATCGTTGATTTCAGCTCCGATATCAAATGCGACAGTTGGTGTTGTCGGTCCTAAAATAACATCATAGTCTTCAAATACACTTTCAAAATCTTGTTTGATTAATGTACGGACTTTTTGTGCTTTTTTATAATAGGCATCATAATAGCCTGAACTTAATACATACGTACCTAATAAAATACGACGTTTTACTTCTTGACCGAAACCTTCACTTCTTGAAAGTTTGTATAATTCTTCTAATGTTTGTGCTTCTTTAGAGTGGTAACCGTAACGAATACCATCAAAACGTGCTAAGTTAGATGATGCTTCCGCTGAGGCAATCACATAGTAAGAAGGGATACCATAAGATGTTCTAGGTAATGATACTTCTTCAACAATTGCACCTAAAGATTTAAACGTTTCTGCCGCTTTCAATACCGCTTCTTTGACTTCTGGGTCGACACCTTCGCCAATATATTCTTTAGGTAAACCTATTTTCATTCCTTTAATATCTTGCCCAATTTCTGATGTGAAATCAGTTGATCCATCTGGAGCACTTGTTGAATCCATTTCGTCTTCACCAACAATGGCTTCTAAAACAAGCGCATTATCTTTCACATTTCTTGTAATTGGACCGATTTGGTCTAACGATGAGGCAAATGCGACAAGGCCGTAACGAGAAACACGACCATAAGTAGGTTTCAAACCAACAACACCACAGTAGGCTGCAGGTTGCCGGATAGAACCTCCTGTGTCAGTACCTAATGTGAATGGCACCAAACCAGCTGCGACTGCTGCTGCTGAACCTCCTGAAGAGCCACCAGGTACAGCTTTATGATCGAATGGGTTAACAGTTTTTTTGAAGTAAGACGTTTCTGTAGATCCACCCATAGCAAACTCATCTAAGTTGACTTTACCGATTAACACACCATTTTCATGATGCAACTTTTTCATCACTGTAGACTCATAAATCGGTACAAAACCTTCTAACATTTTACTTGCACAAGTTGTCTCAAGACCTTCTGTGATAATATTGTCTTTGATACCCATTGGAATACCAAACAATTTACCATTGATTTCGCCTTTCGCTTGTAATTCATCTAATTCTTCGGCTTTTTTAATTGCATTTTCTTTATCTAACGCTAAAAATGATTGGATTGTAGGATCAGTTTCTTCGATTGCTTGATAAATATCTTTCACAATTTCTGAAGGCTTAATTTGATTCTCCTTGATCATCTTTTGCAGATTTTCAATAGACTCATAACGGATGCTCATATTTATGCGTCCTCCCCATTCATAACTGCCGGTACTTTAAATTGTCCAGCCTCAACTTCTTTTGCATTACTCAATACTTTTTCTTGTGGCAACCCTTGTCCTGCCACGTCTTCACGTAAAACATTTTGTAGATCTAATACATGATGCGTTGGTTTCACTTCTTCTGTATCGACAGCATCAATTTGATGACAAAAATTTAAAATACCTTCTAATGTTTGCTGCATATCACTTGTTTCTTCTTCAGTCACATTTAAACGCGCAAGATTAGCAATATGTGCAACCTGGTCTTTGGTAATTTCAGCCATGATGATATAGCCTCCTTAAAAATACTCTTTTATCTATAAATTGTACCAAATTCTAAGCTAAAAATCTAAAATATTTCAAAGTTCATTAAAGCATTTACTGGCCTTTAATTTGATTTTTTATCTAAGCTATCCCTCTTTAGCTTTGGTCGGTCAAAATTCAAACGTTTTAATTAGTCGATTCCAAGTCGTCCGCTAAAACTGTTTTATAATGAATAATACAATCGATTCATAATCACCAACTGTTCCCAACATATTTCGAAATTGTTTTTATCTTAAAAAGCGAAATACTGCTGTTCATTCATTTTTTATTCTGTATAATAAACCATATGTCACTTAAATCAAAAGGGGAGGATTCATATGTTTTTAGTTGGTTCTACTTTATCTAGCCAAGTCAATCCAGACTGGCAAACATACATCATGATTATCATCTATTTTGCCATCTTACTTGGCATTGGCTACTACGGATACAAACAAGCAACAAGCAACTTAAGTGAATACATGTTAGGTGGCAGAAATATTGGACCGTGGGTCACAGCATTATCTGCTGGTGCATCCGACATGAGTGGTTGGATGATTATGGGGTTGCCGGGAGAAGTGTACTCAACAGGTTTGTCCGCGTTGTGGCTTGCCATCGGTTTAACTTTAGGTGCTTATATTAACTATTTAGTCGTTGCACCAAGATTACGTGTACACACTGAAATAGCGGGCGATGCGATTACATTGCCAGACTTTTTTAAAAACCGATTAAACGATCAATCCAATTTAATTAAAATTATTTCTGGTTTAATTATTGTTGTTTTCTTTACACTTTATACGCATGCTGGACTTGTTTCAGGAGGAAAGTTATTCGATAGTGCATTTGGCTTAAATTATCATACTGGCCTCGTGCTTATCGCTGTCATTGTCATTCTCTATACTTTCTTTGGTGGTTATCTTGCTGTTTCAATTACAGATTTCTTCCAAGGGGTCATCATGTTAGTGGCAATGGTCATGGTGCCAATTGTCGTCTTACTTAAACTTAACGGATTAGATACTTTTCATTCCATCGCAGAGATGAAACCGACAAACCTCGATTTATTCCGTGGTACAACTTTGATTGGTATTATTTCATTCTTTGCTTGGGGACTAGGTTACTTCGGTCAACCTCATATTCTCGTTCGTTTCATGTCCATCCGTTCGATTAAATTATTCCGTTTCACACGCCGTATCGGTATTAGCTGGATGGC
Organism: Staphylococcus sp. 191; assembly: GCF_011174885.1. Classification (NCBI taxonomy): domain Bacteria; kingdom Bacillati; phylum Bacillota; class Bacilli; order Caryophanales; family Staphylococcaceae; genus Staphylococcus; species Staphylococcus sp. 191. Next base: position 44,543 of record NZ_PNRJ01000018.1, read on the forward strand.
TGTCGGTTTATTAGGTGCCGTATTTGTTGGTTTATTAGGAATCGCATTTGTACCGGCTCAAGGTGTCACAATTAAAGACCCTGAAACTTTGTTCATATTGATGAGCCAAGTCCTCTTCCATCCATTGGTAGGCGGATTCTTGTTAGCCGCTATTTTAGCAGCCATTATGAGTACAATTTCATCACAATTACTCGTTACATCTAGTTCGTTAACAGAGGATTTCTACAAGCTCATTCGTCAGGACAAAGCAGATACAGAAAAGCATGAAAAAGAATTTGTTTTAGTCGGTCGAATCTCAGTAATCATTGTAGCATTAGCTGCTATTGCAATTGCATGGACACCAAATGATACGATTTTAAATTTAGTAGGAAATGCGTGGGCAGGTTTTGGTGCTGCATTTGGTCCTTTAATGATTTTATCTCTTTATTGGAAAGGATTGTCTCGAACAGGCGCAATCAGTGGTATGATTGCTGGTGCACTCACAGTGATATTATGGATTGTCTTTGCACATCCTTATGGAAAGTTCAATGACTTCTTTAATTTATATGAGATCGTTCCAGGTTTTCTAGCAAGTTTAATTGTTACAATACTCGTCTCAAAAGTTACGAAAAAACCAGGTGATTTTGTTGAACAAGACTTAAACGAAGTCAAACGTCAACTTCAAGAAGCGAAAGCACATCAATAACGCTTCATTGCCTCATACACACTATTCATTATATAAAGCATCTGGGAAATAAATCCCAATATAAAGAGGAAGCGCTAAGATGATTATTAAGGTTATATATTTTTAACGGTTGGTGAAATAGTCACTGACCGTTATTTTAATTTTTGATATTAAAAAAGCA